>DAOMFR010000048.1:0-2907 GCA_035429885.1 Blastocatellia bacterium | reverse complement strand
ACGCCGGAGCGCCATCCACTTCTTTGCGAACTTTCAAACTCAGCGAAGAGTTGTCGTTGACCTGCGGAACGCCATCGAAATACCAGATGCCGCCAAAGCGAACGCCGTTCGGAGTCAGCGCGGCGTAAAAATTGTCAATGCTGTATCCGTCCGCCCAATAGTTGTTGTAGTAGCGTTGGAAGACTTTGGCTTCGCGGTTGGTGCGAACCCACATTGATTGATTGGTCTGTTTCCAGATTGCTGAAAAGTAAACCGTGCCGCCTTGCGTGTGCGAATGAATGTGAATCGGTTTGTAACCCTGATCGGAGTAATCGTTGAGTTTGTCCTGATACTGCGCCTGAGTCATCTTGCTGTGCCAAATTCTGGCAACGCCAGGTTGGTAGTACCAAACTGAAGCAAAGCGCGATTGGCCGCCGACCGTGTAAGCTTCGATGCGATATGGTATCCAGCCGTTCTGGCCAATTGTGTCGTGCAAGGTTTGCATTTCGGCCAGCGTGGCCGCCGGATATGCGACGTGATTGGCTATGCCTGTGTTGTTGTGCCAGACACCGGCGAAGCGCACGCCATTGGTTGTTTGGTAGGCGCTGAAATCCACCAGCGTGTAGCCCTGATTTTTATACGCTACGAAAAAGTTGTTGAACTCCGCCTGAGTGCGATTGGAACGCACGATCCAGTTTTTGCCCTGAGTGTTCTGCACCCAGCGCGTGAAGTAGCGCGTATCGCCGTCTGATTCCTGATAGCCCGTCAAACGCACTGGCAAATAACCGTTGTCGCCGTAACCATCTACGAAATCGTTTTGCAGCGCAGTTTGCGAAACTCCGTAACGAACCACGCCTTCTGATTCGGCTCTTGCTGACACAGCAGCCAGGCAACACAAAGCCAAAATCAACACTGGCAAAAACTTCTTCAGATAATTCATCGTCATAACCTTCTCTCCTTTTCATCAATCGAATTTGTCATTTGCAACGCTGTCAGGCGTTGCTTCCTTTGCGATGGCGAGAAGGTAAGCCGAATAAGAAAATCAGGCAGCGAAGCCGTCCACTGCCTTGGTGTGAGTTGGTTCACATCGCGTGAAAAGCGAATTGATCGCATAAAACGAAAGAGCCGGAGTTGCCTCCGGCTCTTTCGTTTTTGATGGTTTGTGACTGTGGCTAATGTTTGGTTTTGGTCGCCTGCTGTTGCTCGCGCTCAGATTTCATTCGCTTCATCATTTCAGGATTACGCGCCCATTCGATGCCTTTCTCTTCTGGCTGGCCAAACAGTTCAGGTCGCAAGTAATGACCTCTCTCTGATTCCGGTTTCAATTCCTCTGCCGCTTTGCGGTTGGCGTTGGCAGCAGCATCTTGCCGAACGCCCGTCACCTGCCACGAAACTTCGACGTTAGGTTTATCGGTTTTGATCGTGAAGTGATTGCCAGAGATTTTTTCTGCAACAATGGCCTGCGCGAATTGGCCAATGACAGTTAATTGATACCGGAAGTCTCGATTGAAGGCTTCAAAATAATCAGGCATCGTCACAGCAGCCACGCCGTTTGCGTCAGTCATAATCGTGCCGTTGTAAATGTTGAGCATTTCAGGTGATTCGACGACGGAATGACGCAAGTACTTATTTTCAGGATCAAGCGGGTGGTCAATTTTCACAGCGGCTCCCAAGTTTTCAAGGACGCCATCAACTGTCAGGCTTCCGGTAACGTGAACTCCGCCGCTGAAGTAACCCGCTTGCGTGCCATTGCCAACGATCCCTGGCCCAAGAACGCCAAAGCCTGCGACACCTGTATTTCCATATCCGACGACTCCAAAACCATTTGCGCTTTCGCCCCTCACTCCTTGCGGTTCATTCCCTGGCATGCTGGCGGGGTCTCCATTGGCGCGGCCTATGACGCCCCTGCCGTTTGAAGCAGAGCTACTACCCCAAACACCGGCGACATTTCCACCACCTGAAGTCTGCCCCAGCACCCCGCTGCCAGAAATGCTGATCCCAGCCGTTCCCGTGCCGCTTTGCGCGTCGCCGCGAATTCCGCTCCCCACTCCGTTATTGATTCCGTGCAAACCGTAGTTGGCAGGTTGCTGGCTGTCGGTTGTCCCGCGAACTCCGGTTCCGTTGGCGGCTGTGCCGCTGATTGCGATTCCGGCTCCAGTGTTGACGCCTTGTACGCCGTACTCAGTCAGCGACTGGCTGTCGGTTGCTCCGCGCACTCCTGTGCCGTCCTGGCTCGTACCCCAAACTCCGCGCCCGCTGGTCGAAATGCCGCGTACTGCCGCGTTGGAAGTGCTTTGCCCGTAAACGCCAAAACTGGTGGAGCTTTCTCCGTAAATTCCATTGATTGTCCCGCCAACCACTGACAGCTTGCCATTTGTTGTGTTGGTGTTGATTCGGATGTTCGTGGCCCACTCCGTCATGACAGAACTGGCAATCGCGTTGTTTCCACTGAATTTGGCGATGCGATTTGCCAGGCCTTCACCCGTAATCGGGCCAATGGCGTTGACTGCGCCGTTGTCTTTGACTTGTTGAACATTGGCGTCGCCCGTTGAACGAGCGGGCGCGGTTGCGCGCGTTTCAGCCATTCTGGCTCCGCCGACGGTTGCGTCCGGCGAACCGGCCACAGTCAGTTCGGATGATGAACCGACTCCGGTTGAATTGTTGCTGGTCACCCAGATGCGGTCGCTGGAACTGGCTCGGTTGATGATGACGTGGCCGCGTTGAGTCGAAATCTGCTGATTGTTTTCATCCCAGAATTTCAGCGTGTAAACGTACAGCCCGTCGGCCAGAGGTTTTTCCTGCTGATCAATCAGCGCCCATTCCAGTGAAGCCTGATTGATTCCGCCGTTGGCGAAAACCAAATCGCCCGGCTGGTTGAACACTTCCAATCGCCACGAATAAGCCGCGCCCTGCAGGTCGAAGCGAACG
>DAOMFR010000047.1:11521-45826 GCA_035429885.1 Blastocatellia bacterium | reverse complement strand
GCTTCCGGCGTCAACGCAGCCAAATCGAATGGATTACGCACCGCGCCCGACACAACCAGCGGCAATTCTTCGATCAACTTGGTCGCAACCGTCGCGGAAATTTTGGCGGATTCCGTCTGCAACGCAGCCGCCGTCGCCGCTGTGATTTCGACCGTTTGTGAAACCGCGCCGACTTCCATCGTGGGCGTCACGTTGACTGTCGCGCCGACACTCACGGCCAGCGGTTCAATCACGACCAGTTTGAAACCGGTTTTTTCGATTTTGACGCGATAGCTGCCCACAGCCAACGCGGGCGCGCTAAAGCGTCCTTCAGAGTTGGTGGTGTAGGTCAACCCGGTGTTGGTGCCGATGTTGGTCACCGTCACGGAAGCCCCCGCGACGGCTGCGCCGTTCGCATCCTGAACCGTGCCTGTGATTGTGCCGCGATCGGTCTGCGCCAGCGCGGTGACAGCCAGAAACACTGCCAGTAACATTGAAGCAAAGTTGATTGAAGCTTTGCGTAACATAAAACCTCTCCTTTGATGTTGTGTCTCAGCGGAAATTCAACTTGGTAAAAACTGTAGCCTACATCTGCTGCTGTTCATTCAAATTGAGAATTGCGGTGCGTTAGTTGTAATGAAACGGGAATCACAAAACCAATCAGGGCAATCCAGTCGGATTGCCCTGATTGGTTGGCACTGTTTAGAAGAACAGTTTCAAAGCAAATTGCAGTTCGCGCATCACACCGCGCGTACCGGTGATGCGCCCGAAAGTCGCACTGTTCCGCGCAGTGTCGGGGTTACCCAAATTGGCGTGGTTGGCTGCATTGAAGGCTTCAAAGCGGAATTGCAACCCTTTGCGTTCGGAGAAATGGAACACCTTCAGCAACGATGCATCCCATTGGATGATTCCTGGGCTGATTAGCGTGTTGCGTCCCGTGTTGCCGAATGCGCCGGGTTGATTCAACACATACGCATTTGTATTGAACCAACGATCCGCGTTGCGAACGCCGCGGTCCAAAGCCGCCACCTGACCGGCCACGCTATCGGGACGGTCAAATCCGGCTCCGATGTTCGAACGGTCAATACCGCTGACGATGGTCAACGGGAAACCGCTCTGGATGTTGAACAGCGAACCGAACTCCCAGCCGCCCAACATGACGTTAGTGATGCCGCCACGATCCAGCAGGCGTTTGCCTTTGCCAATCGGCAACTGATACAGCACCGAATTCACCATACGGTGGCTGGTGTGGAAACTGGACAAAGCTTTTTCAGCCGCCAGGTTGTAGCTGTTTTGGGGAAACAGCGTGTCGCCGTTGTGATTGCGAATCGCGCTGGCGTTATCAATGGATTTCGACCAAGTGTAACCGGACACGAAGCTCAGCCCGCTGGACAAACGCTTTTCCAGTTTGGCGCTGAACCCGTTGTAATGCGATTTGCCGCTGCCATCCACTTCCTGAATGCGTCCGAATTCGGGATACGGCGCACGTTGAAGCACCGAACCGACTGTGCCCGGAATGCTTTCGTTGAAAGCGCGCAATGATTCCAGTTTGCGTCCGACCGAGCCCAGGTAGCCGATTTCGAGCAACAGGTTGTTGCCCAAATCGCGCTGCACATTCAACATCGCCTGCAACACGTACGGCGTGCGGCGACCCGTGATATTGCCCAGCACATACGGATTATTGATCTGGACATTGCTGCCTGCGTTTGCGCCAAACGGAGTCGCCCAGGTCAGGTCAATTTTGGTCGGCGTGGATTCTTCGCGACGACGACCGGACAGGTTGCGAGCCATGTCAAAGCGTGGATTGCCGGTGTCCTGAGAATAGAAAACGCCCGCTCCTCCGCGAACCGTCCATTTGCTATTGGGCGAATAAGCAAAGCCTAAGCGCGGCGCCCAATCGTTACGATCATCACCTACCAAACGTTCGCCAAGGCGTCCGTCGCGAGCAACTTTGATCGCCGGGTTGAAACGCAACGCCGTGCCTTCATAAAAATCGCCAGAACCGATGCGAATGAACGTCGGATGACGGCTCAGGTCGGCAACGTTCGGCGTGTTGTCCAAATATGGCACATCAATGTTGACCAGCTTGCCCGACTTATCGAGCCAGGGCGGCGTGTATTCGTAGCGCAAGCCGATGTTGACCGTCAGTTTCTGAGTCACTTTCCAGCTATCGTCCACGTAATAGGACATGCTGCGCGAGTGGAAATCCGCCGAAGCCAACGTCACCGCCACTTCGCAGCGTTTGCAGTATCCAAGCAGAAAGTCCGCAAACGAATTGCCAGTGTTGGCTGTCAACGTTCCAGCCGCTGTTGGCAATCCGGTCGCATTCGGCTCAAACAAAAATCCGCCGCGAGCGAACTGGTTGCCGATCTGGTTGTAATTGTCCCAGCGTATTTCGCCACCGAACCGGAAACTGTGGCTGCCCTTGGTTAAGCTGAAATTGTCCACGAATTGCCAGGTCTTGTTCGTGTTGACGTATGGCCCTTCGGTGTCATCACCGAAGCCCGTGAAGCCCGAAATACCGATGCTGGGAATTCCCCACGAAACCGGCAAACCGGACGAAATGCCGGGAATCCCCAACTCCTTAACCACGTCGCGGGTTCCCGCAAGTTCACGCCCCAAACTGTTGAAAAAGTAGTTGTATCCAAATCGCGCTTCGTTGACCTTATTGCCGCCAATCGTGCGTGTGTTGGAAACCATGACCTGTTTGACGTTGGTCAACAGCTTGGTTCCATTGAGTTTCAAACCAGGATCAAGCTGAACCTCGTCGCCCCAGCTATACCGGCCAGCCCAACTGGACGATGCGCTCTCGATAAAATCGCCGCGACCAATAAATTGATCTTTGTCAATGAATCGCTTGTTGGTTTGTTCGTGATTCACGCCCAAAGCGTTCGGCGTCAATGTGGGAACCGGATAAAACTCCAGCAGTTTTTGCGAAATCGGATGAATTCGATTGGTCGGAATCTTGTTGCCCGCAAATTGAGTGCGCGTGATCGGATCGTAAATCGGGTTGGACAATTGCGAAAAATCGCCCGTGTACCACGAGGCCAACGGCAACGAATACCGCCCGCGAGTCGTTTTGCGGTCGCGGTAGCCTTCAAAGTTGGTCATGAAAAAGATGCGCTCTTTGTTATTGTAAACCTTCGGAATCCACACCGGTCCGCCAAGCACAAAGCCGTACTGATTCCACTTGAACGGTTCTTTCGGCGCATCTGGGGCACGACGTCCCGTAAAATCGTACTGGCGAGCGTCAAACACGTCGTTGCGTAAAAACTCAAAAGCAGCGCCGTGATATTCCTTGGTCCCGGATTTGGTCGAAACGTTGATCTGCGTCGAAGCGCGTCCGAATTCCGCCGGAAAGATTCCGGTCTGCACTTTGAATTCCTGCAAAGCGTCAATCGAAGGCAGGATGATTGGCGTGTTGAAATTGACGTCGGTGTTTTCTACGCCGTCAATCGTAAAGCGGTTGAAATAGCTACGCTGGCCAGCAACGGAAATGTTCTGATTCGCGCGTGTGCCACCTTGCCGTGAACCGGCCTGACCCGCGCTCTGGAATCCAAAACTGACGTTTGGAGCCGTTGCAACCAACTGCAAAAAGTTGCGGCCATTGAGCGGCAAATCCACGATGCGTTTGTTTTCAATGACCGTTCCGACCGTGGTGCTTTCCGCCGACAACAAAGGAGTTCCGCCGGTCACCGTCACGGTTTCTCCGACCGATCCGACTTCCAACACGATGTCAATTCGCGCGGTCTGTTGCACTTCCAGTGTCAACCCATCGCGCACAGAAGATTTGAATCCGGTGTGTTCGACTTTCAGGCTGTAAGCTCCTGGCAAAAGTGACGGAAACGCGTAAATGCCCTCGTCGTTGCTGGTGGCCTGACGAATGGCGTTTGTCGCTTTGCTAATGACAGAAATTGACGCGCCCTTGATGGCAGCGCCGCTGGAATCAGTGATGACACCAGTGATCTCACCTGTCGTTTGCGCATTGGCACTGATGGCAACCACAGCCAACATCAGAACCATCGCCAGCATCAGGCGGGCAAAGTGCAGCAAAGAAAAAAGTTTGTTTCTCATGCGGAGTTTCCTTTGACGTTATTGATGGATTGTTTCTGCAACCAACTGAGAAGGATTCGAGCAAATAGCTTTGAATCCTTCTCAGCAAGTTTGATCAATCGCCAATGAAGCGCTCGCGGTGCTTTCGTTAACTCCACAAACGATCATTGACTCTATCCTTATCCCATTCAGGTGTAGGTTCGAAATAGCCCGGATAGTCTGGATGCAAATGTTGTTTAATTACTTCTGGCACAAGGTCATCAATTCCCAGCCCCGGGTCTTCCGGCACAGGCGCAAAGCCCTTATCAACTAATGGAGTTTTGGTTTTCACCATGGCTCCCCACCAATCCACATCCAGGGAATGATGTTCCAACGCAACGAAATTTTCCGTCGCCGCAGCGCAATGCACGTTAGCACGGAAGGAAATCGGCGAACCGGCAAAGTGCATTGCCATTGCCACGCCGTGTTCCATTGCGTAATCGCCGATCTTTTTGGTTTCCAGCAAACCACCCGACGAAGCCAAATCAGGGTGAATCATATCCACCGCTTCCAAATCAATCAGCTTCTGGAAATCTTCTTTCAGATAAATGTCTTCGCCGGTTAGGATTGGCGTCGTTGTGGACTCTTTGATCTGTTTCATTAGATTTCCAAGCTGCCACGGAACCATGTCTTCCATCCAGGCAAGATTATGTTTTTCCATCGCGCGGGCCAGCTTGATGCAACTGTTGACGCTGATGTGTCCGAAATGATCGGACGACAGCGGGACTTCCATGCCAATCACCGAACGAATTTCGCCGATGTATTCCGACAGGACGTCAACACCTTTATCTGTGATCTCAATTCCGGTGAAGGGATGCATGACTCTGCCACCGCCACCCAAATCCGTTCCTGCGGGATACGACAACGTGCCGGGCACGTTTTTCAGCAAACCAATTCCAAAATCCTGCTTTAGGAAAGTGATTCCCTGATTCATTCGTTCCTTGAGTCGTTTGCCGGCAATGGTTCCGTCCGGGCGTCCGTTGTCTTTAAAGAGCTTCTCGCCCGGCGGCCCTTCGGTCGTGTCGGCATATAACCGAACGCGATCCCGAAACTTGCCGCCGAGCATCTGATAGGCTGGGACGCCATAAGCCTTGCCTGCCAAATCCCAAAGCGCCATCTCGACGCCGCACACACCTCCTGCCTGTCGAGCCGGAGCGCCAAACTGTTTAATCTTGCGAAAGAGCCGATCAACGTTGCAGGGGTTTTCACCGAGCAGCCGCGATTTCAGCATCAGCGCATAATTCTTGCTGCCTCCATCTCGAACTTCGCCAAAACCAGTAATTCCTTGATTAGTATCAATCCGAATCAACGGCACATTCATCGGCGCGCCTGTCACCATGGCGACGCGTAAATCCGTGATTTTCAATTGGGAAGGAATGGAATTGCGCTGAACATTCCTGGGAGCCGCTTCAATTTCTTCTTCCGTCACCCAACTCGCAGCCTTTGCTCCAATTGCTGCAGTGCTCAAAGATTTGAAGAAAGACCTTCTGTCAAACTTTTGTTCCAGTAACCGCCGAACCGAAGATTTCATGACAACCTCACTTTCTGAAAAAGCCGGTGTAAGGACACTTTGACCTGTCCTTCTGTCGGCACGCAGGCCAACAGACGAAATACAACTTTAGGCGGAGCTTGAAGAACCTTTTATGAACTAGGGTAGCCAACACTTCTGCAGAAAACAGAAGCTCAAAAGAAAACAAATCAATTCCAGCAAAGCTAATCTTATGTCTTAGTTTAACGTCTTGGAAGGAAAGCGGCTTGGTTGTACCGCTGGAATAAATTTCTGACAAGTATTGGAACGTTACAAAACGTTTGCTAACATCCACTCGTTAACGTCGCCTTCGTACCTAATCTTCTGAAAATCAAGGCCTTATGATCGAAGCACCACTTTCGGGCAATGATACTGTCACTGAGGAACATAAACGCGCTGCGCTTGAAGCCGCGCTGCGCAGCAATACGTTTTCACGGGCGGATCAAATCAAAAGCTTCCTGAAATATGTTTGCGAGATGGAAATTGCGGGCCGAGGTCATGAGCTCACCGAATATTTAATTGGTGTCGAGGCTTTGGGGCGTCCGAGTAACTATTCTCCCGGCGACGATTCTGCCGTCCGTAATCGGGCATTTGCGCTTCGGAAAAAACTTCAGGAATTTTACGAACACGAGTTGACGGATGCTTCCATCCGGATTGAATTGAACAAAGGGTCTTACTGTCCACATTTCGTCGAACAACAGTCTGGGCATAAATCCAACGACAATGGAATATCTGTGGTGCCGGCGGTGCCCGCCTCCCAAACTTTTGAGACAAGCGAATCTTTAACGCCAATCAGTTTCCAGCTGGAACCGACAATGCCAATTGCAGATCCTGCATTGCCGGAACCAACGCTTCCTGTCCGCAATAAGCTGTGGATTGGTTTTGTGGCAGGCGCTCTAGTCACAGCGGTCGTAGCAGAGTTTCTCTTTCTCTTAATCACGAACAGGCCGCCGGTAAATCCCCGGCTATCTTCTGTACCAGCTATCGTCGCGGAAGCCTGGGGCCCGATTCTGACTTCGCAATCGGAGGTTTTGGTCAGCGTGGCCAATCCGCCTTCGCTGGCCGTCCACAAAAAAGAGAATTCCATGAGCTATGATCCCAATGCGATTTCGGCATCCAAGGAATTGGGCGACTGGATGAAACAAAAGTTCCCTCTGGTCACGGATCAAGATTTATTTTTGACAACAACCAGCAACGGCACCTATTGGGGAGATTCGTTGGGAGCAATGACGACATTCAAAATTTTGCTGGCGGTGGGAGTTCCGGTACAGATGTTTCCGGAAAAAGTCATTTCCATTGCGACACTTCGGCGAAAAAATGTGATCTTGTTCGGCGCCCCGGAATACAGCCCGGCCATTACACATTACCTGGAAAAATGTCCGTTGACGGTCAACTATCTGCGCGCCATCGTGAGCCGTGACCAAACTCAACCCGAATCAGAAATTTATCGCATCAAGCGAGACTCGAAATTCCGAGCGTCGGAAGTATACGGACTTATCACCGTCCTGCCGAGCAAAAGCTCGACGCATGATCAATACCGCACAGTCATCTTTTCAGGCGTGAACTCGGCGGGTGCTCAGGCGGCGGCTGAATTTTTCTCTTCGCCAGAGCATTTGCTGGAACTGCGCAATCAATTGAAAAAACAAGGCTACGATCAATTTCCTGCCGCTTATCAAGTCGTCGTTAGAGCCGAGCCTGAAGAAAACATTCTGCTCAACTTCCGATACGAAACTCATCGAGTGATCTCAGCCCTAACCATCAACTGAAATTCCCCTGTAATGTCGCGGCACTCGCGCGGAAATGCCTGTGACGATTTCATAAGAAATTGTGCCGACTTGCTCAGCTAAATCTTCGGCGCGGATTTGGAGGAGTTGGTGTTCACCCATTAACAGGACTTCGTCGCCAAGCTGAACATCCGGCACATCAGTCACATCAATCATCGTCAAATCCATGCTGACGCGGCCAATAACTGGCGCGAACTGGCCGCGAATCATAACTCGGCCCGCATTCGACAACGCGCGGCGATATCCATCCGCATAGCCAATTGGCAAGGTTGCAATTTTGCTTTCGCATGTGGTGATGAAGCTTGAACCGTAACCCAGTGGAGTTCCGGGCGGAACGGTTTTGAGCAACACAATCCGCGAATGCAAGGACATCACTGGCTTCAACGGCAATGGCGACATTCGGGGCGACAGCACATCGCGCGTCAATCCATACATTGCAGCTCCCGCGCGAGCCAGATTGCCATGCGCTTGCGGATAAGCATGCAGCCCGGCACTATTCGCCAGATGAAACCAAACAGGTTGAAAGCCAAGCTCCCGCACCACTGAAACGGCATCTTCAAAGCGCCGAATTTGGTCTTCGGTGTGATCGGATTCCGCGCTGTCAGCATCGGCAAAATGCGTCATCACACCATCAAGCTGAAGGTGATCGAAAGTTCGCAGCCGTTGTGCGAACCCGGTCAACTCGCTCATCTGCACTCCCAACCGCCCCATCCCCGTGTCCACCTTCAGATGAAACTTGACAGTGCGGTTGGCTGCTTTTGCGCGTTCGTTCAATTCTTCAGCCAAATCCATTCGGAACAGCGCCGGAATCAGATCGTGTTCCAGAATCAATTCGCCCTGCGTTCGCCAAAATCCGCCAAGGCAAAACACCGGCTGTTTGATTCCTGCCTGACGCAATTCGACGGCTTCTTCAACCAGCGCCACGCCGAACCAATCTGCGCCAACCGCTTCCAGCGCGCGCGCGCATTCCACCGCTCCGTGGCCATAAGCATTAGCTTTGACCACAGCCATTAGTGGAGTTTCCGCCTGACCAGTCCTGGCCAGATGGCGTTTCAATGTCTGGTAATTTTCCGTCAAAGCGGAAAGAGAGACTTCCACCCAGGTTGGACGATGATTCGTAAGATGCAGCATGAAAACTTATTCCATCGTTTCGCGCGACATGTCATGGAATCGAGTGAGCGCTTTGCGAAAGACAAGCTCGATGCTGCCAATCGGGCCGTTGCGCTGTTTACCGATGATAATTTCGGCGATGTTCTGTTTTTCCGTTTCCGGTTTGTAGACTTCTTCGCGGTAAATGAACATCACGACGTCGGCGTCCTGTTCGATGCCCCCGGATTCTCTCAAGTCCGAAAGCTGCGGTCTGTGATCCGTGCGGGTTTCCGTCGCGCGTGAAAGCTGTGAGAGCGCGATCAGCGGAACGTTCAACTCCTTGGCCAGAATCTTCAGTTCGCGCGAAATCTGAGACACTTCCTGCTGGCGCGATTCGACTCTTCCTTTGCCGCTCATCAACTGCAAGTAATCAATGATCAACAAATCAAGCCGCTTCTGCTCGTTTTTCAATCGGCGAGCTTTGGCGCGGACTTCCAGCGTGGTGATGCCCGGAGTGTCGTCCAGAAAAATATCGGTTTGAGACAATTCCCCAACTGCCAAAGCCAATCGCCGCCAATCGTCTTTGTTGAGCATTCCACTGCGCAACCGATGCGCGTCCACTTGCGCTTGCGAACACATCAAACGCTGAACCAATTGCTCCTTGCTCATTTCCAGCGAGAAAACCCCAACGACAGCTTTCGGACGATCTTCGTGAACTCGCCCGGACGAATCCTGTCCGAGCGCAGCGTTTTGCGCGATGTTCAAACTGAACGCAGTCTTTCCCATGCTCGGACGAGCCGCGACGATAATCAGGTCGCCCCGCTGCAATCCTGAAGTCATATAATCCAGGTCGGTAAACCCCGTGGCAATTCCGGTAATCAGTTGTTGATGCGCGGCGACTTCTTCAATGGTTTGCAGTTGTTTTTCCGCAACGTCGCCAATGTGAGAAAAGCCTTGCTTGATGCGGTCTTCGGCGATGGAAAGGATCAGGCGTTCGGCGCGGTCGAGAATTTCTCCCGGCTCTTCTTCGTCATCAAACGCCATCTGCATCACCTGATTGGAAGCTCCAATCAATTTGCGCAGCATTGACTTGCCTTTGACGATCTTGACGTAGCTTTCAATGTTGGAAAATCTCGGCACGCCGTCAAACAACGACGCGACATAAGCCGGGCCGCCGACCTGGTCAAGTTCTCCGGCTTTGCGCAATTCCTCCTGCAAAGTCAGAGGGTCAATTCCTCCGCCTTGTTCGTACAGCTTGACCATCTTCTCAAAGATGCGGCGATGGGAAGGCAAAAAGAAATCGTCGGGCTTCAAATGCTCGACCGCCTGGTTGATGGTCATGTTATCCAGCAAGATGACGCCGAGAATCATGCGCTCGGCGTCAACATTGCTGGGCAATGATTTTTCGAGAGTAAAATCTTCACCCGAACCGTTTCCGGCCATATTCGTCTGTTCCTTAATTTGCGATGTTGTAACTGCTCAGCCTGTACGGAACGGGGAGCGGTAGTCACTCATTTTCACTGCACGTCACTGCCAGGCGGAGCAATTTGGAATGAGCGTTCAAGTTCGACCAGTGACACGCCTTTCACAATGCGAAGTTTTTCCAGCGCCGATTCATCAATCGAGCCGGTGATCATGCCAATGGACTTCATTTCCTGCGTGATGTTCATTCCAGCTTTGCGGCAGCGAACTGCCACATCAGAAAAGTCTTTCAGATGATCGTTGGCGACCGAAACAGTCAGATTCACTTTGCTCATATCCTTTACCTCTTGGCCGGAATTGTACCGGCTTACGGGGCTTGAACCAATCCCATCCCCACATCACGCGAAGGCAGATCGAGTCGCCGAGCCCGCGAAATCAACGCCATCCACAAGGCCTGGCCTCGCAGCTTGGGATCGGACTCAGCATACAGCGCAGCAATTCCGGCAACGTGCGGCGTCGCCATACTGGTGCCGCTCATTTCCTTGTAGAGCTTGTTGCGAGGAACCGAAGAGCGAATATCCACTCCGGGCGCGGCAATGTCTATGCCGCCTCCGTCAGCGTTGATACCACCATTGGAAAATGAGGCAATTCGCAATTTGCTGTCTATTGCCGCCACGGCCAGTATGGACGGGCAATTGGCTGGATGCCCCACAGGCGCAATGAACCCGGAGCGGCGACTATCGTTTCCGGCGGCGACCACGATCAAAGAACCAGCGTTCATCGCGCGTATTCCCACATTTTCATAAATCTGCGAGAAACTCATTCCAGCGCTTACCGGCGCGCTCAACGACATGGAAATCACCGCGCAACCATTGGTAATCGCCCAATCAATTCCAGCCAGAATGCCCCCGTCAGCTCCGGAGCCACGATTGCTGAGCACCTTTCCGGCAAAGATTTCCGCTTCGTATGCGATACCATACCGAGGATTCTTTTTCGGCTTCAACGAACCGCAGGCTGTGCCGATGCAATGCGTGCCGTGACCGTGACCGTCATCAACAGCCTCATTCTGGATGAACGACTGTGCCGTGACCTTGCGCCCCGCGAAATCCGGATGCCCTAAATCCATCCCCGTATCCAGAACGGCGACTCGAATGCCCTTGCCGGTAAACCGCGAAATGCTGGCGTTGGTCAGCTGCAATCCATATGTCAGCTTGGATTGATCAATGCCCGCCGCGCTGAACTCGGCTGGCGCTTGTAAACCAATTACTTTATCAGTCAGGTGATTCACGGCGTCGCGATACCCGCGCAGGTACTCTGCAGCATCGGCAACGGCATACACAATGCGCTCTGGTTCCATGGCCAGAATCGGGTTATCTCCGCTGATCGCAAAGCTAACGGCTTCGGTTTGATCCGGCGGAGCATCCATCACGGCAACGCCTAATGATTCAAACACCACAGCCTGAGCGCCGCCCAGGGTTTCCATATTGACCGCACCTTTTTTGAAATCGGAAGTGCTGGCAGCTTTGACACCAGCAACGTTTTTCAGTGCTTCAATATTTTTTTTAGCGGTCCCTTCCTTCATCAGAACCAGAAAACGCCCTGTCGTTTCCATCGGCGTGGTTTCATTACTTTGCGGGAAGGCCGGTTCAATGGTTAGAGCGGCGGCGCTATTTTTCTTTTTTGATTTGCCTTTGGCCATGTGAAATCTCCTTGTCGAATTGGTTGCTGAGTTGATCGTATTTGCCGACGGTCAGGCGTTACCGGCAGCGACAGCCTTCGGAAACGTTGGATTCCAAAGGATTAGGAGGCGGAAAGAAAAACAGGGACGCAATCGAATGCGCCCCTGCCTTGTCAATGTAGTGTTGTCAGTTGCCGCAGCCGGTTTAGGCAGCAGCTTCGTCTTCGTTTTTGACCACGACTTTGATGGTCGTCGTGACTTCACGATGCAGCTTGACCGGCACTTCAAATTCGCCCGGCTCTTTGATCGGATCTTTGAGCTGGATTTTGCGGCGGTCAATTTCGAAACCTTTGGCGGCAAAGGCTTCGGCGATGTCCATCGAAGTGACGGAACCGTAAAGCATTCCGTGCTCACCGACCTTGCGGGCAAATTCCAGCGTCACGCTCTTCACCAGTTCGGACTGCTGCAACGCGCCTTCGCGCTCGGTAGCTTCTTTCTTCAACAATGCATTGCGCTGCATTTCAATTTGTTTGACGTTTCCAGGGGTCGCCTGAATGGCCATCCCGCGCGGCAACAAAAAGTTGCGCCCGTAACCGGGGCGAACTTTGACCAATTCGCCGCGCACGCCAAGTTTATCAACATCTTCTTTCAGCAATAATTCCATCATTGGCATAGCTTCAACTCCTCTTCGGTTGTCGGTTGTCAGCGATCAGGTGTCGCTCAGGTTGAAGAGTTTTTCAATTCAACCGGCTGGCAGCCACTGATCTCCAACTGCCACTCAATTAGTATTTCGTGTAAGGCAGCAACGCCACGTTACGTGCGCGCTTGATCGCCTCAGCCAGTTTGCGTTGTTGCCAGGCACTGACACCAGTCAACCTGCGCGGCAAAATTTTGCCGTTTTCAGCAATGAACGACTGAAGCAGCTTCATGTCTTTGTAATCAATGTAATCAATACGCTCTGCTGTCAAACGTGACACGCGGCGGCGGCGCGATGGTCGCGAGTTCCGCGAACTATTGCCATTTCTTTCTCTATCGTTGTTTTCCAATTCAGCCATAACTTTTCTCCAAATCGTAAACGGCTCAACGTTGTTATGCCGTGTTGTTCCGATTTCCACTGCCCATAACAGGCGGCGTGAAAGACTTGTTTACGCCATCTCTATGTCGTCATCAATGTCGAAATCATCGTCATCTTCATTCACGACAGTCGCAGAAGAGGCCAGTACCCTGCGCTTTGCCTTCATCTTGGCAGCGCGCTTCAAATCTTCATCGGTTCGCACTGACAAGTAGCGAATCACAAAGTCTGTAACGCGCAAACGGCGTTCGACCTCGGCAATTTCCTGACCGGTTCCTTCAATGTGAACCAGGGTGTAAATGCCGTCGTCAAATTTTCCAATGGTATAAGCGAGTTTGCGGCGTCCCCAGGGTTCGATCTTGGCGATCTTGCCACCGCGCTCAGTAACGGCGTGTTCGATTTGGGTAGTTAACTTGTTGATCTCTTCTTCAGTTGCATTTGGCGAAGAGATAAACATTACTTCGTAAGTTCTCAATTCAATCCTCCTTGTGGATGATAAAGCCTGTTGGCCCGAAGCCAGCAGGCAAGGAGGGGCAGAAGCCTGAATGTTGAATTCAATCTTTTGCCCTTCAGTTGTATTTCGACATTGCCTCGGCAATGCCGTTTGTCAAAATAACTTCGACGGCGTCAGCCGCCAGCGCCACCACATCCGAAAGCAGCTGTCGGTCTTTTTTGGGAAACTCCGACAACACGAACTCAGACGCATTTGAAATCGGATGCGATTCAGGGGCAATGCCCACCCGAACTCTGGGAAAATCCTGAGTGCCAAGCTTGGCAATCACAGATTTCAACCCGTTTTGGCCCCCCGCACTCCCTTTCGGACGAACACGAATTTTGCCGAACGGCAAAGCCAGATCGTCGCTGACTAGCAACACATGCGACGAATCCGCAACGTCGTGCTTTTGCTTCAAAGCTGCGACTGCGGCGCCACTCAAGTTCATAAAGGTTTGCGGCTTTACCAATAAAGCAGCAACGCCGCCAATCACCGCTTTCGTCGTCAGTGACTGGCATTCAGGCGTTCGCACATCTCGCCCTGCTCGTCGCGCCAATTCGTCAATGACCAGAAAACCACAATTATGGCGCGTCCATTCGTACTGCGAACCGGGATTACCTAAACCGACGATCAACCACATACGATTGTGAAATTCGGATAACTGGTCGTAGTGATTGCGCCCAAATCCGGATTCGCGCTTGCCAAAATCTTACTTCTCTTCTGTCTTGCCCTTCTTCAGGACTTCCGGCTCAGCTGCTTCGGTTGCACCTTCAGCCGCTTCTTCAGCCTTCGCAGCCACAACCGTCGCCAGAACCTTGTTGGGATCATCCATCAGATCAATCTTGTCGCCAAGCTTCAAATCTTTGACGCTCAGGTGATCGCCGAGACCCAAATTGGTCACATCCACTTCGATCACCGTAGGCAGGTCGTTCGGCAAACAGCGAATTTCCAGCGTATGCGTGGGAACGTCGAGGAAACCGCCAAAGTTTTTAACCCCATCGGCTTCACCGACGATCTTGATCTTCACGTCAAACTTGGATTTTTCCGTCATCGAAATCTCCATCAGATCAGCGTGAACCAGAAATCCTTTGATCGGGTCAATCTGCACGTCGGAGATTTTGACTGGAGTCGCCTTGCTTCCCACGTTGAGCGTGAAAATGACGTTGCGTCCGTTGTGGCGAATCAATGCGGCAAATTCTCGCTTGGCGACTGTTGCGCTGACGGCTTCGCTACCTCCACCGTACACCGTAACAGGGACCAATCCTGCAGCGCGCAAACGGCGCGAAGCATTTTTGCCAAATTCGGTTCGGCGTTCTGCAGTCAATGAAATATTGTTATCTAAGCTCATAACTCTCCTCTTTGATGAGTTCACAAAGATGAATTCAAATCTCGAATCGTCAAATGAACAACCTGCTCACAGAGCTTTCTTCGTGAATGGACTTGATTGCTTCGGCCAGCAAAGGCGCGATACTTAAATACTCAAACCTGGGAGCCAAGCAATCGTCTTTCGGCGGCATGGAATTGGTCGTAACCACTTTTTCCAGCGGCGAATTACAAATTCGTTCCACTGCATTTCCTGAAAGCACGGCGTGAACACATGTTGTCAAAATTCTTTGAGCGCCCTTTTTATGCAAGGCTTCAGCAACCTTGGTCAGGGTTCCGGCGGTGTCAACCATATCGTCAACGATCAGCACATTGCGACCTTCGACGTTGCCAACGACATGCATTACTTCAGCTTCCGAATGCCCTGGCTGCGATTTGTCTCGTCGTTTATCAACGATGGCGAAATCCGCATCCAGTCGTTTGGCATAAGCCCTGGCGCGCTCGGCGCCGCCCGGATCCGGCGCAACTACCACCAAATTATCAATCGGTTGGGCCGCGAAATAATCAATCATCACCGGCGCGGCAAATAAATGATCCACGGGGATATCAAAAAAGCCTTGAATCTGCGGCGCATGTAAATCCACAGTCAGGACACGATTGGCTCCGGCAGTGGTAATCAGGTTGGCAACCAGCCGGGCCGAAATCGGAATCCGCGGCCTGTCTTTTTTGTCGCCTCGCCCGTAACCGTAATAAGGAACCACCGCGGTGATGCGATCCGCTGAAGAGCGCCGAAAGGCGTCAATCATAATCAGCAGTTCCATCACATGCTCGTCAACCGGCGGACAGGTTGATTGCACGATAAACACATCGCCGCCGCGAACATTTTCCAGAATCTGAAAATTGAACTCTCCATCAGGAAACCGCGTTGTGTTGGCGCGGCCAAGTTCAATACCAAGATACTGGCAGATTTCTTCAGCTAACGGACGATGCGCATTGCCAGAAAAGATTTGCAGGCTTTTCACGACTCCCTATAAATAGCGAAGAGTGCTGAACACCGGGTGATTGGTTGTCACGTGTCACTCAGTATCCAGCACTCATCACTGCTTTTGTGGCTGGGGAGGTAGGATTCGAACCTACGAATGGCGGCTCCAAAGGCCGCTGCCTTACCACTTGGCGACTCCCCAACAAACTTGTAAGTTGCGATATGAATGCGAATTGAGTCGCGCAAGAAATCCTTGCGAGAACTCCCACGATGTCTGCTTCGGATTTTCGCTGGCGAGCGGCGAGCTTATCAGGTAGGGCCAACCCAACGCTCAAGCCAGATCATCAGCCAACGCTTGTCTATAAATCTTTTGATATTCACCACGGCTTAGCGTGCATGCTGAAGCGCACCACCAGCCGTTTTGACTCAATTCGCGCTGCGCGTCGTTTCGCGCCTCGCTGCTGTCAAAGATCGAAAAAATCGTCGAACCACTGCCTGACATCAACACCCCTGTTGCACCTGCCTGTCGAAGCTTTTCCTTTATCTCTCCAAGCAGTTTGTGACGAGTCAACACTGGAATTTCCAGATCGTTATGAAGTTGTATTTGCTCGTCTTGGGTTGTTGCGGCAGCGTACGCCACCTCGAAAGAAGTCGGCATCTTAGTAATGGCTCTGGGGTTTGTCAACTCTGGAGGCAATGCTCCGTAAACTTCGCGTGTGGGGACCAGAATTCCCGCGTTTACCAGCAGCAAATTTTCTGCCTGAATGTCGGCAAGCGGATAAATTTCGTCGCCGCGACCAACTCCCAAACAAGTTCCGCCGATGAAAAAGAACGGTACATCGGCTCCGAGCCTTGCACCGAGCGAAAACAGATCGCCTGGAGCCAGTTCCCTCTGCCATAGCTTTTGCAACGCGAGAAACGTCACTGCCGCATTGCCGCTGCCTCCGCCTAATCCGGCAGCAGTCGGAATTCGTTTGTGGATCGTCACGCGAACACCTTTGCGAATTCCCGTAAAATCCGAGAAGAGTTTTGCCGCCCGATGAACCAGGTTGGTTTCATCGCAAGGCACATCCGGGTGATCGCAAACAATTTCGACTCCCTGCTCCAAAAGTTCAAAGACCAATTCGTCAGCGACACTGACTGTTTGCAGCAGCGTCCTCAATTCGTGATATCCGTCGGCGCGTTTGCCCAGAATTTCCAGCGTCCAGTTGATCTTGGCAAAAGATGGAAGAGTCAGCTTCATTTGATTCAGGCAGTGTGAGCCGCGCTGTTAGATTCCAATGCGGCTTCCCAGCTTTTGTAAAGCTCCGCAATTCGGGTTTCCAATGATTGATATTTTTCGCTCAACTCAAACAATTTGCCTTTGTCACGCGCAACGTCTTCGGTCGAAAGCAGCGCGGCTAGTTCGTGCAGCTCAGCTTCGGCGGCATGAATTTCTGCTTCGATGTCAGCGGGATTCGGAGCTTTCTGGCGCGACTTGTTCGTCTTGTTTTGCTTTGGAGCCTCGGCTTTGCGAACGGCGCGTTCAGCTTTTTGGGCTTCCGCTTCGCGGGCTTGCTGTTCTGCTAAAGTTCGATGGTGCTCATCGTAAAATTCGCTATACCCCCCGTCAAAGTACTCCACGCCTTTGTCAGAAAATGCCAGAATCTGCGTGGCGATGCGGTCCAGAAAATAGCGGTCGTGAGATACGGTAATGATCGTGCCATCGAATTCGTTCAACGCATCTTCCAACGCTTCGCACGAAGCGATGTCCAGATGATTGGTCGGTTCGTCCAACACCAGCACGTTGACGCGCGAATAAATCAGTTTGGCCAATGCCAGCCGTCCCTTTTCACCACCCGAAAGCGCTGAAACCGGTTTGAACACGTCGTCGCCGGAAAACAGGAACCGTCCCAAAAATCCACGCAGTTCGCCATCTGTAATTGCCGACGAAGCTATCGTTCGCAGTTCTTCAATCACCGTATTGCGATCATCAACCGTCAGCAACCGTTGGTCGTAATACCCCACATTGACGCCGGTTCCCCAACGAAACTCGCCATCGATCGGAGGCTGTTCATCCAGAATCGTCCGCAACAAGGTCGTCTTGCCTGTGCCATTGCCGCCGATGATTCCCAACCGTTCGCCCCGGCGCAAAGTCAGGTTCAAGTTACTGGCCAGCGTTTTCGTCTTAAAACCAACGGCAATCTTGTCCAGAACCAACACTTGATCGCCTGTGCGCGAAGTCGGTTTCAGCTTGAAACTGGCGGTGTCCAAATCGTTGACGTTTTCCAGCCGCTCGACTCGTTGAAGCAACGTGCGGCGCGATTTGGCTTGTTTGGTTTTCTGCCCAGCCAGATTGCGGCGAATGAATTCTTCGGTGCGTTCGATCATTTCGCGCTGTTGTTCGTAAGCGCGTTGCTGCATTTCGCGGCGTTCTTCTTTCTCGACAACGTACTGGCTGTAATTTCCTTTGTAGCTGTCAACCTTGCCGAACTCCAGATCCAGCACGCGATTGACCGTGTGATCCAGAAAGAATCTATCATGGGAAATAATCAGGTAGGCGGATTTGTAGCCGCTCAAAAACTCTTCCAACCATTCGACGGCATCAACATCCAGGTGGTTCGTCGGTTCGTCTAACAGCAAAATGTCAGGTTCCAGCAACAACAACCGAGCCAGTCCCAGCCGGTTCTTTTCCCCACCCGACAAGTTTTCGGCGCGCTTGCTGAAATCCGGCTTTTCAAACCCCAGGCCGAGCAGCACGGATTCGGCGCGAGCGTGATAATTGAATCCGCCTTCAAGTTCGTACGTGTGCTGAGCATCGCTGTATTCGTGCATCACGCGATCCAGTTCATCGCCCGACTCTTCAGTCATGGCGTGTTCCAGTTCGCGCATCTTCTTTTCCAGCGCACGCAAATTTTCAAACACAGACAGCGCCGCATCCAACACGTTTTCAGCGCCGCTGAAATCTACATGTTGAGCAAGCACGCCGAAGCGCAACCCGCGCATCGCGTCAATTTCGCCCTTGTCCGGAGTTTCTGCGCCGGTGATCATTCGCAGAATCGTTGTTTTGCCTGCACCGTTGCGGCCCACCAGAGCAACGTGTTCGCCGGGATTAATTTGGAAGGTGACTCCGCGCAGAACTTCTTGCGCGCCGTAGGATTTCGTGACTTCGTTAAAACGGAAAAGCATTGGAATGGTGATCGGAGTTGGTGGTTGATAGTTGGTTGGCAGTCATTCTTGCCAGCCACCAACCACCAACCACCAACCGCCAATTTACTTCTTCGGACTTGCGGCAGCAGCCGGAGCAGCTGGCTGTGAAGCAGCAGGGCTGGCGGAAGCGCCCGCCTTTCCAGCAGACGGAGCCGGACGCAACACGCCGAAACTATTCGGGTTGTCGAGCATGCGCTGAGCCAGGAAATTTTCGATCTTGGCTTCGTCGCGCGCGCGCGCTTGCAACGCGGCATCGGCAATCTGTTTGCGCTGCGCCAAAATCGCGTCGTTGATTTCCTTGCGAACTTCATCCAGCGTGCGTTCGCGAGTTTCGGTTTGCTTGCCCGTCACTTTGAAAATATGCCAGCGCCCGGCTTGATCTTTGACCGGGTCAGTAATGTCGCCTTCCTGCATTGCCATGAATCTGTCGCCCAACGAAGATGGCAATCCCATCATCTGCGGCAGCCCCAGGAATTGTTCCTTGGCCAAAAAGCCCAGATCGCCGCTGTTGCGGAAGGATTCGTGCTCAGAAAGTTGACGCGCGATGGTAGCGAAATCCGAACCGTTTTTCAGACGGGTTTGAATTTCCTTGATGCGCTGTTCGGCAGCAGGTTCGCCGACAGCATCGAACTTCGTTCCATTATTGTTTGGATCAATGATGATGTCGGAAAGGTAAACGCCCGGTTGCAATGAAAACTGTTTCGGGTTTTCGTTGAATACATCGGCGACTTCACGATCCTGCACTTTCAACTGCGAACCAATTTTTTCATACAGTTTGCTGACTGCCAGTTGACGTTTGGCCAATTCGCGGAACTGCTCTTCAGACTGATTAATTTGTTTCAGTTCGTTCGCAAAAGCTTCTTCGGTCAGGCTGCGTTCCTGTTTGTAACGCTGCACAGCCTGGCGGACTTCATCGTCGGTCGGATTGATGCCTTCTTTCACGGCGCGCTGAAACAACACTTCGTCGTTGATCATTGTGTCGAGCGCTTGCAACCGGTAACCGGCCTGAGCCAATTGAGAAAGCTGCGCTTCCTGGCCACGAAACTGCTGCGCGATGACGCTGTCCAGGTCTTTGATCAGAATCTTTTTTCCGTTGACGGTTGCAGCCACTTCATCGCCGCCTCCGCTAGCACTGCCGCCGCCACTGTTGCCGCAAGCTGCGGCTGAAATCGCCAAAGCGAATAAAACTGAATGCAACAAGAGTTTTCGCACTGTAAGTTAGCTCCTACGAGAAAAATGGTCAGGATTTACCTGATTCAACAAGATTGATTTTCATCCTGTTCAACCCTGCCTGAATTTATTGTTGGTAATGGGGACCTGTTACGCCAAAGCGACAACTTCAATTTCGACTTTCACATCGCGCGGCAAGCGCGCCGCTTGCACGGTCGAACGCGCCGGGCGCGTCGCACCAAAGAACGTCGCGTACACTTCGTTCATCACCGCAAAATCGTTCATGTCCGCCAGAAAGACCGTCGTTTTGACGACCCGATCCAACGAAGACCCGGCGGCCTCCAAAACAGCCTGGGCGTTGTTCAGCACACGCTCGGTCTGTGCGCGAATGTCGCCTTCGATCAACTGGCCCGTTGCCGGATCGAGCGGAATTTGCCCCGAAGCGAAGACGAACCCATTGGCTTTGATTGCTTGTGAATAAGGACCTATCGCCTGCGGGGCGCGGTCGGTCTGGACGATCTCCATCTATTCTGTTTCCTGTGATGATTTGGATTGGTCGCAAAATTGACGGCGGATTGTAATCGAAAAGGTTGGTTTGGTGAAGCGGCAAAGATTATTGCACTGAACCAACCAAACCAGCCTCAAAAAGTCTGCGATCCAGCATTCGCCGTTTTCGCGTCATGGCCACGGGCATCACTGGCGAATGTGGCACGGTGTAAAAGTAATCGCCGATCTCGAACAAATCCTCTTCCCTGGTCATCCAGTTGGTTCGGTCAAAGCGGCTGAGGTTCACCGGTCGCGAAAATTCGCGCAGCGTCAATTCGCCTTTCAGGTTGTAGTAGTGCGCAAAGTACGACATCGCCAGTTCGCGAACGGTTCGGTACACCGGTTCGCGGAATCGCAAACCGGAATAGTTCGATTTGGCTATCGCTCCCCAGCAACCGTCTTGCTGAAACACTGCCAGCAAATGATCGTCATCGCGCACCGCCATCAAATCCACGATCAGCGGAGGATGCCCCAACATTCGCAATGCCGCCGCCGCAAAATAAGCTCCTTCGGCACAATGTGCCAGTCGGTCGCGCAACACGCGCCGAGGACTGCGGCAGGTTTCGCCGTCTTTTTCTTTGTTGTACCCAACTTCGTCATCCAGAAAGCGTTGAATCTTTTGCGGCGTCGAAAGCTTTCGAAAAACGGTGAGCTCGTGTTTCTCAAACCCAAAATCTTCCATTCAAGTCTTTTCCCTTGTCCACAAAGTAAACTAGCGTCAAAAAACATTCGACAGGATTTACAAGATTTACAGGATGAAAGCCGAATCCGTCGGTAGAATCAAAATCCTGTTCATCTTGTAAATCCTGTCTATTCCCTTCTTTTTTTCATGCGTCTTCGTGGGAGAAAATCCCTACTTCTTCAACGCCGGATCATTGTTGGCGCGCATTTTAGCCAGCAGTTTGGCTTCCAGTTGTTGTCGAATCGCTTTAGTCGCCGGATCGCTAATCAAGTTTTTGAGTTCGTCCGGATCGGTTTTCAAGTTGTACAGCTCGTCTTTGCCCGCGTTCAAGAAGTCGCGCACCAGTTTCCAATCCGGCGTGCGGTACATGCGCAAATACGCCGTCGTGTAATGATGCTGGCTCCATTCCACGTACAGATCGTTGTCCCACTTTGCCGATTTGCCAGCCAGCAAAGGCGAAAAGTCGTGGCCGCGAACCAACAAGCCTTTGGGTACTTGAACTCCAGCCAGAGCCAGCATCGTCGGGAACCAATCCAGATTGTTGATGGTTTGCGTGATTTCGGTCCCGGCTTTGATGCGGCGAGGCCAGCGAATCGCCGTCGGCGTCCGCAATGACGTGTCGAACACGTTCGGGCGCTGAATGCTTTTGTCGCCGTTCGGAACATTCTTGTTGGCGTTCAAAATGTAGTGGCCGTTGCCTTTGTGCCAGATGCCGTGCTGGCCAATGTTGTAACCGTGGTCACTGGTGAACACCACAATTGTGTCCTCGCGCAGCTTCAGTTCATCAATCGCGGCGAGCACTCGCCCAACGTTGCGATCAATGGCAGCAACGCTGGCCAGGTATTCGCGCATGTTCTTTTTGGCTCGGGCCACGTCCAGGTCCGGATAGTTAGCAACTTTCGGATCAATGTCCTTAACCTTCGCCCAGTCTTCATCGCGCACAGGCAAATACGCAGTGTGAGGTTCGCGGTAATTCAGCATCAGGAAAAAGGTTTCTTTCTGATGAGTGCGTAAAAAACTGACCGCATCGTCCGTGACAACGTCTACCGTAAATCCTTGAGTTTGTTTGGGCTGCCCGTCGACTTCTAGTTTCGGATCTTTGGTGCTGATGCCGCCTTCGCGGAATCCCATAAAGTATTTGAAGCCGAACTGTGACGGATGAAAGTGATCCTGCGTGCCCAAATGCCATTTGCCGATCAAGCCTGTGTAATACCCGGCTTGTGCCAGCAGCTTCGGCCAGATCATGACTTTTGAGGACAATCCGAGTTCCGGTTCCACCGTCGGATTGATCCAATCCGTGATGCCGACTTCGGTGCCGTAGCGGCTGGTCATCAAACTGGCACGCGAAGGCGAACACACCGGCGTCACGACAAAGGCATTTTTCAGATACGCGCCTTCGTGAAAAAACCGGTCGAGGTTTGGCGTGTACGCGTCTTTGTTGCCGCTTGCGCCCAGCGCCCAGGCGGCTTGGTCGTCGGTTTGAATGAAGATGATGTTCGGACGTTTGGCTTTGGGCTGCGCCTGGATCGTCGGCAAGTCGCCAATGATCGTCAGCAGCAGAATGATCAGCAGCAGTTTTTTCATTCGTGTTGCCCTTTGATGAATGGATCAGTACCGCACTCCTTACCGGTCGCGGTACTAACGTAGTAAGTCACGTCCTTCAGCGGTCGGCAGTTTTACGCCGAGAAATCCCGCCAACGTTGGGGCAATGTCACGCATATCAATTCGGCCAAGATTCTTTCCGCCTGAAACGCCAGTGCCAACGATGAAGAAGGACGAATTCATTTCAGCCAATTCCGGCAAAAAGCCGTGTCCTCCGCCAGGTTTGATGTCGCGAACAATTGGCAAATCGAAACTGCCGCCAACATAAGTTCCCGACTTCGTGCCAATGACGAACGCAGCTCCGGGAAATCCGCCAAGTTTCAACGCGGCGTCGCCTTCGTAAAACTTGAATAGTCCACTTGCAGAATCAGCCGCCAGTCGTTGCAAGATTTCGCGCACTTTGCGCCGTGCATCCTCGTCGTTTTTGTCTTTCAACATTACAAACGCAGAGCCGCCAGAATTCCAGGTGATGGCTCGCCAGAATTTCACTTTGCCGGCTTCGATTTCGATTAACCCAGCTTCGCGCAATGCGGCATTCAGATTCAGAGATTTGCTGATCGGCGAAAAGCCATGATCCGAGGCGACCGCAACAACTGCTTTTCCATTGCCGAGCTTTTCGGCGGCGGCGCGGACTTGCCCGACCAGCGCGTCAATCTCTTCCAGTGCGGCATAGGCTTCGCGGCTGTTGGGTCCGTGTGCGTGTTCGACTTCGTCCAATCCGGCAAAGTAGGTCGTCAAAAACGCCGGACGCTTGGTTTCCAGCAAATACACGTTGAACGCTGCGCGGCGTTTGTCGGCTTCAACGGTGTAATCGTAACCTTCCGGGTAATTGCCAATGGCTTTTTCGGCTTCGGTCAGCAAACCCGGAGTCGAAAGCGCGCGAATCAGTTTGCGATCTTCCGGCGTCGCCGCTCTCCACATTTGCACGATGTTGAAATCAATTCGGGCGCTGACCGTCACAGGCCAATCCACGCTGGCGGTTTTCAGGCCGGCTTGCGCGCAGACATCCCACAACGTCGGCACTCGAATGTCTTCGGCGTACCAGTTCCACCCGCCTTGGTTTTTGCTGAAAGGATCAAACGGTGTATTGGCGTAAATGCCATGTTTAGCGGGACTGACTCCCGTGACTAACGTTGTGTGACTCGGATAGGTCACGGTTGGCGTGATGCCCGTCACCGCCGAAGCAAACGCACCTTCTTTCAGAAAGCGTCGCAGGTTGGGCACCTTCAAGCCATGCCGATCGGCGTCCAAAATGTAATCCGGTTTCAATCCATCAATCGAAATCAACACGACGGGCGTGACCGCACGACGCTGCGCGGAGGCTGACAGGCACAGTGCAAGAACTGAAAGCAGGCAAAGCAAGGCGACTCGACTCATCTTTTTCCTTTTCTTCGCCGCATAGCGGCGGCTGACTTTAGCCGTGGATTTCAATCCACGGAAGTTGCACATATTGAGGAAGGCTGGCCGATCTTCCCGGCGTTGAAACGCCGGGCTAAATTCAGCCGCCGCTCTGCGGCGAAAAGCAGTGGATAAAACAACTCATCTTCGCACTATGCTGAGTCTATTTCCAAAGCTTGTTGATAACGCCGAGCAGCGTCAATCCGCTAACCACAAACACAGCTCCCATCATCAACGCTGCGCTGGTGCGGCCATACAGAATGTTGCCAACTGTGAACAAAGACGACCAAATCGTGATACTTCCAGAAAGCCACCCGACCAATGCCAGAGGCAAACTTTCGCCAGCTTCAGCGGCTTCGGCTTTGGAAATTCCGGCAGCCAGGCGAATCGGTTCCCAACCCGGCCCGCTCGGACGGACTTTGCGGTAAAAATCAATCAGCGTTTTGCGGTCGGTTTGTGGAGCTAGGTAAGCCGCCAGAACCCAGCAAACAGTCGTAATGCCAATCGTAATCAGCAAGCTTTTGGCAGTGGACGGAACCTCACCACCGCTCTTTTTGAGAATCAGAAACGCGATGGAAACCAGAAAGGAACTAATCATCGCCACAACTTCGCACCAGGCGTTGATGCGCCACCAGAACCAGCGAATCAAATACAGTAACCCTGTTCCTGCGCCGACTTGCAGAATGATGTCGAAGGTATCTTTTGCAGAATCCAGCATATACACGACGGCTGACGACAGAATGAACAGCATCACTGTCACAATTCGCCCGGCGAAAACATAATGCCGCTCTTCGCCATTTCGATTGATAAACCGACGGTAGAAGTCGTGAACCAGATACGAAGCTCCCCAGTTCAAATGCGTCAGGATCGTCGAAGAGTTCGCCGCCACCAATCCGCCAACCATTAACCCGACAAACCCAACCGGCAGAAATTTCAGCATCGCGGGGTAAGCAATGTCATGGCCCAACAGGTGCGGGTCCAGGTTCGGAAACGCCGCTTGAATATCAGACAACTGCGGATAGACCAGAATCGAGGCCAAGCCGACCAGAATCCACGGCCAGGGACGCAGCACGTAATGCGCGATGTTGAAAAACAAGACTGCGCCAAGCGCGTCTTTTTCGGATTTCGACGCCAGCATTCGCTGCGCCATGTAACTGCCGCCGCCGGGTTCCGCTCCGGGATACCAAACCGACCACCATTGCACCGCAATGGGAATGATGAATACCGCGACAGCCATGTCCCAGTTATTGGTGAAATCCGGTAGCACGTTCAAGTAATTGATGCCGTCCGGCCCTTTCATCCCTGAAAGCTTGGTCACCAACCCATCCAAGCCGCCGACTTGGGGCAACTTGATGGCAAAGTACGCCGCCGCAATCACCGCCGTCATCTTGATGAAAAACTGGATCATATCAATCACCAGCACTCCCCACAGACCGGAATGCGCGGCGAACGCGACGTTCAGCAAGCCGACGAATAACAGCGTCTGCCAGCGTTCCAGACCAAACAGGATGCTGGCGATTTTGCAGGCCGCCAGATTGACCGAAGCCATGATCATGCAGTTGAAAAACAATCCCAGATACACCGCGCGGAATCCGCGAACCGCGCTGGCCGCATTTCCTGAATAGCGAATTTCGTAAAACTCCAGGTCCGTCAACACCTCAGACCGTCGCCACAGCCGCGCGTAAAAGAACACCGTCGCCACTCCAGTCAGCACAAACGCCCACCAAACCCAATTGCCCGCAACGCCGTTGCGGCGAACGATGTCTGTCACCAAATTTGGAGTGTCGCTGCTGAAGGTCGTCGCCACCATCGAAAGCCCAGCGAGCCACCACGGAACCGACCGCCCGGAAGCGAAAAATTCCGACGTGCTTTGCCCCGACTTTTTGCCCATGAAAAGCGCCGGGATGAAACAGACAGCAACAGCCAAAATGGCTATGACCCAATCAAGCGTGCTTAGGTGCATCGAATGACCCTCTCAAGTTCAAATTGTTTGTGATACCGCGAAAACAGGAGTGATTTGCAGGCGGGATACTAACTGGCTGACCGGTATCTGTCGAGACAAGCAGGCAATAAAAAAGGGGATCGTTTCCGACCCCCTTTGATTGAATTGAATTCCGCTTTAGAAGTGGAACTTCAATACGAACTCCAGGTTGCGTGGCGGGCTGACAACACCGGTGATTTGACCGAACGTTGTCGAAGTCGCCGTCCAACTGCGATCTGGCGCCGCAAAGCTGGGGTGGTTGGTGAAGTTAAAGAACTCAGCGCGGAAGTCAAAATACTTGTGCTCTGAGATGTAGAACTTCTTGCCAATCGTTGTGTCCCAGTTGAAGAAGCCAGGCGCGTAAACCGTGCCGACGCCTGTGCTGCCGAACGTTCCCAGATCAGGCAACGAGAACGACGAAACACTACCCGACGGGCAGAAACGGTTGTTCGGGTTGGGAATGTAGCAATCAACCGTGCTCGAATTCGTCACAACTGGCGCAATGGTGTTCGGACGTTCCGACCCACGCGGCGCTTGCAACGAACGTCCCGTGCCGAGGTTGATGGTCATCGGGAAACCGCCGCGCAATTGAACGATGTTCCCCACATTCCAACCACCCAACACGGCATTCACAGCCGGATGCCAGTCTCTGCCAAACGAACGGCCCTTGCCGAAAGGCAGGTCATAAGTGTTCGACACAACAAGATTATGGCGCACGTCGAAAAACGCCGGGCCATAATTAAATCCATGACGGTTGTAGGCATTGCCGGAATAGGCGCTTTGCGTCGCCACACCGCCGCTGCCGTAATAACCAAGGTTGTCGGTCATGGCTTTGCTAAACGTATAAGACACCATGAATTCCAGCCCTTTCGTCAGGCGCTGGCGTGCACTCATTTGCAAGGAATGGTACTTACTGATCGCCCACGAATCCGTAACGCTGGTTTGCGTCACGTTTGGATAGATGCTGTAAAGCGGGCGACGGGTTTGCGCTGCTGTCCAGCTCGTCGCGGGGCCAGTGCCCGGCAACGGTTGGTTGATGTCAGTTGGCGCAACCAAATGAGTCGCCCAATGACCGACGTAACCGGCCGTGATCGAAGTGTTCTTGAACAACTGGTATTCCAGCGTCAGGTTCCACTGTTGAGTGAATTGCGGACGCAGATCCGGATTCCAGATACGCAATTGGCCGGTGATTCCCACGCCCACCAGATCGGTGAAGCCTTTGGTAATCGTGCCCGCGCCAGAGCTCAGGTCATACGGAACGTCCGTTTCGGTAAAGAACGGAGGATTGAGCGGCAGGCGCAGGTTGGAACCGGTGCCTTCCATGTATTGCGTGATGCCGTAACCGGCGCGGACGACGAATTTGCCGTCGAATTTGGTCGGCGTCCAGGCGAAGCCGATGCGCGGCTCAAAGCCTTTGTGATAAGCATTGTAAAGCGCGCGGCTGTTGCCACCTTGTCCGGCAACCAAAATCTTGCCGGTGGTGATATCAAAGTTCGATTGACGATCTTTCACTTCGACAACTGGCGAAGTGTATTCCCAGCGCATGCCGAGGTTGAAAGTCAGGTTGTTCCGAACTTTGTAATCATCCTGGAAGAAAAAGCCGAGGCGATTTTGTCTGTGTCCCCACACGCCACGGTTCTGGTCAGTCGGATTGCCGCCTTTTCCTTTATTGCTCAACTGGTCGAGCAGGAAGTCGGAAAAGACCTGGCCGGTGAACGTTGCCGAATAGGTGAAGAATCCGAGAATGCCGTTGTTACCAGCGTAAAAACGGTTCTGTTGATAGCGTTGCAACTGTCCGCCCATTTTCAGGCTATGACGTCCACGCAGAACGGTCAGGTTGTCACCGTAATGGAAGGTGTTGGTCGCATTGTAGGAATCGGAAAGCGAGTTGCCGACGCCTGACAAACCGTTGCCAAGGTTCACGCCGCTCAACCCAGTGCGGGCCTGATCGCCAGGAATGCCAAATTTGCTGTTGGCTTTGCCGATGCCCGCCCAGTCGTAACCTTCGTTGATGAAGACCGCGCGGTTCAAACCAACGCGCGCTTCGTTGATGACGGTCGGGCTGAACGTATGCGTCCAGTTCAACGCAATGTTCTGTGGACGGCTGAACGATTTGCCGGTCAGAACGATCGGCAACGCGCCTTTGGCTCCGAGCACTTCGTTGTTGCCAAACGAATAACGGCCGGAGAAGTTGTCTTTCTCACCCCAACGGTTGTCAATGCGGACGTCGAATTGGTGACCGTCAAAGGTGTTGGCGGTGACCACGTCTTTGATGCCTGTGCCATTGGAAGGATCAATTCGATCAGGCAACGGATACAGGGCCGTATCGGCAAACAATGCACGCGCAAACGGGCTGAAACGATTCAAAGGAATCTGGCTGTTCGCAAAACAGGCTTGTTGGTAATTGACGCCCGCTGTCGGATTGGCCGGAGTCGCCTGGCACAATTGCGTGCGCGGCAACGCTGGATCACGAATGAATGCCGAAATCGTGCGCAAATCACCTGCGCGCCATGCCGGAGAAGCCACACGGACTGAGCCCGGGCCACCCGTGCGCTGCACTGAGCCTTGGTAATCCGTGAAGAAGAACAGCTTGTTTTTGATAACCGGCCCGCCCAGCGTGCCGCCAAAAATGTTCTGACGCAGTTTATTTTTCGGCACTGCCACGCCTGTCAGCGCTTTCTGGCGATTGTTGCCCCAGCTATTGGCGTCGAGTTTGTCATTGCGCAAAAACTCGAACACATTGCCGCGCCAGTTGTTCGTTCCGGATTTGAGCGTCGCGTTGACCGTTGCTCCGGTCACGTTGCCGAATTCTGCTGAAGAGTTGCTGGTTTCAACACGAAACTCTTGAATCGCGTCAATGTTCGGCTTGTAACCGATCAGGTTGTCCAGCGTTTCATCCACTGAGATACCGTCGAGCAAAAAGGCATTGCCCTGCTCACGGTTGCCGTTGACGAAAGGACGACCGCCGCCGGTGTTCGGCTGCGGCGTGGTAAAGCTGGTCGGGTTCGGCGTCACAACACCCGGAACCAACAGCGTCAACTGTTGAAAGCTTCGTCCGTTGAGCGGCAAGCTAACCGTCGTGTTGGCGCTGATGACGTTGCCAACCGTCACGGTTTCCGTTTGCAGGATCGGCGCTACGTCGGAAACCGTCACGGTTTCACTAACGCCGCCAACCTGCAATGACAGATTGATACGAGCTGTCTGGTTAACTTCCAGTTTGATCTCGTTGGACACGACTTTCTTGAAGCCGCTGGCTTCAACCGAGATGACGTAATTGCCGACAGGCAAAAACGGAATGGTGTAAACACCAGTGTCGCTGGTCGTCGCAGTGTAATTAAGCGCTGTGCCTTGGTTGGCAGCGGTGACTTTGGCGTTGGCAACTGCCGCGCCTTGCTGATCGCTCACCGTGCCAGTCACAGTCGCCGTGTAGGTTTGGGCCAAGCCAGCCGTCGCCATTGCCAAAAACAACGCGACAACCGACAACCCAGCCCAAAGCGATCTTGCTGTGGATTTCATTGTGGTTTCTCCTATACGAGGTATTGAAGGCAGGTTTCTTCCTGCACAGTTACCGGCTTTCAGCATATTAGTGCGCATGAAGCCGTTTTATTGTGTTAAAGAGGTAAGTCGGAAATCCGCAGCTAAAGCTAGTGAGTAATATGAGCGTTTAAGCTTTTTGCGGTTCATAGGTTTGCTTTACCGGTAAATCTACCCAATCCGCAGTTGTTTCGCTCTTATATCTTGTGAAATGAGGCTTAAGTATAGTCATCAAATAGTCAGGTTGGCAACCAGCCACCCCGAATCAAACCTGGCTACATGCTGGCTACCTGGAAGAAGAAAAAAGGGGAGTTCAGACTTGAATTCGCAAACATTCAACGTGAATGTTGCGAGTCGTCATCTGCACTCCCCTGCTTTTGTATTAGGCTTGCTGAACAGCCTGAGCCAACTTGCTCAGACTGGCCTTTGCATCGCCATAAAGCATTCCGGTGTTCGATTTGAAGAACAGCGGGTTTTCCAAACCGGAAAATCCTCTGCCCTTGCCGCGCTTGAGAACAATGACCTGGTGCGACCGATCCACTTCGATGATCGGCATTCCGGCAATCGGGCTTTTCGGATTGTCGCGCGCATCGGGATTGACCACGTCATTTGCTCCGATGACCACGGAAACGTCGGTTGCCTGCATTTCAGGATTGATCTGTTCCAGTTCGTACAGGGCCGAATACGGCACGTTGGCTTCGGCCAACAACACGTTCATGTGACCGGGCATACGACCGGCCACAGGGTGAATCGCGTATTTGACCTGAACGCCTTTGTGTTCCAAAGCTTCGGCGAGTTCACGCACTGCGTGCTGCGCCTGTGCCGTCGCCAATCCGTAACCGGGAACGAAAACGACTTGCCGCGCATACGCCAGCTGCATGGCGACGTCGTCCACCTGGACTTCGCGCATCACGCCACCTTCGACCGCTGCGCCCGTGTCTTCCGACACGGTTCCGAATGCGCCGAACAAGACGTTCGTAATCGAACGGTTCATCGCCTTGCACATCAGAATCGAAAGAATGAAGCCTGAAAATCCATCCAACGTTCCAGCGATGATCAGTACGTTGTTTCCGATGGCGAAACCGGTCGCCGCCGAAGCCAATCCGGCGTACGAGTTCATCAGCGCCATCACCACAGGCATGTCCGCCGAACCAATCGGCAGCACCAGCAGGACTCCGAACAAGAACGACAACACAACCATCGCCCAGAACAGATTCGCCTGCGTCGGATCGTAAATCAGGTAGACAAAAATCACCGCCGCCGCGATGAACAGCGCGACGTTGATGACATTCTGCCCTTTGTAGGTAATCGGAGTTCCACGCATCATTTCTTGCAGCTTGAAGAACGCCAGCAAGCTTCCGGTCACAGTCAGACTGCCAAACAGGACTTCAAAGCCGAGCGCAGCCATTTTGTATGACTCTAGAACCTGATGATGAACCACGACGTGTTCGTAGTATTCCGCAATGCCGACGATGGAAGCCGCCAACGCGCCAAAGGCATGCGACAACGCAGTTCGTTGAGGCATGGCCGTCATCGGCATCCAGTACGACATCGCTCCGCCAATCAACGACCCCAGAATCAATCCGGCGATGATCAGCTCGTAACTGACGATTTCATGTTTTAACAGGGTGCCGATAATGGCGATGGCCATACCGACGGCGGCAGCGTTCATTCCCATTCGAGCCGTTTTGGGATGGCTCAACCCTTTCAAACCGAAAATAAAGAGAATGGACGCCAGGAGGTAGGTTAGTTCAATCCAGTATTGGCCTAACATTAGTGTTTAACCTCCTCTTTGCCCTTTTCCGGCCCACCAATTTTATCCTTGAACATCTTCAGCATGCGGTCGGTGATCATAAATCCGCCGACGACGTTGATCATCGCCGAAGTCACAGCGACGAAACCGAGGATGCGGCTGACCTGGCTGTATTTGGCTCCGGCCAGTACTAACGAACCGACAACCGAAATTGCCGAAATCGCGTTGGTGGCGGACATCAGCGGGGTGTGCAGCAAAGGTGGAACGCGTGAAATGATTTGATAGCCAAGAAAAGCAGCCAATGCGAAAACGTATAAAGAAGCAATCAGGATTTCTGAACTCACGGTGAAACCTCCTTTTATGATTTGTTGGCCAGTGCGGCTTGAATGCGAGGCTCTTTGATTTCTCCGGCGTGAACTGCGCAGGCAGGGCCAACGACATCATTGGCCATATCCACATTCAGTTCGCCTTCTTTGATCATCTCGCTCAGAAATGTCGTCAGGTTGCGAGAATAGAGCGCGCTGGCATGAACCGGAATTGTTGCCGCCAGATTCAGCGGGCAAATAATGGTGACGCCATTAACATCAATGGTTTCGCCGGGTTTGCTCAGGGCGCAATTGCCCCCCGTTGTCCCTGAAAGATCAACGATCACAGAACCGCGCTTCATTGCCCTGACCGCGTCTTCGGTAATCAGAATCGGAGCTTTTCTGCCCGGCACCGCCGCCGAAGTAATGATGCAATCGGTCTGTTTGGCCTGTTTGGCGATCAGTTCGCGGCTGCGATCCATGACTTCTTCCGTGACTTCTCTGGCGTAACCGCCAGCGCCTTCGGCGGATTGGCCACCCATATCAATTTCCAGGAATTTCGCGCCGAGTGAACGAACGGCTTCACCGGCAGCGGCGCGCACATCGAACCCTTCGACGACGGCGCCCAAACGTCTGGCCGTTGCAATCGCCTGCAAGCCGGCGACGCCCGCGCCAAGCACTAACACTTTGGCAGGCGGAACGGTTCCCGCCGCCGTGGTCAACATCGGAAACATTCGCGGCACCTGGTCGGCCGCCATCAGCACGGCTTTGTAACCGACGATCGTTGCCATCGAAGAAAGCGCGTCCATTGCCTGGGCGCGAGTTGAGCGCGGAATTAGTTCGACGGCAAAGGCCGACACGCCGCGCTCCAACATGGGTTTAAGTTGTTCAGGTTCATCCAGAGGCCGCAAAAAACCGACAACGACTGCGCCAGATTTCAGTTTGGCGACGTCTTCCGTCGGAGGCCGATTAACCGCCAGCAATACATCTGCCGCAGCCAGCAATGCCGCGCGGTCTTTCGACACGGTCGCCCCGGCAGCTTCGTAATCAGCGTCAGAGGCGCCGGAATTCACACCGGCTCCGCTTTCGACAGCAACGGAAGCTTTCAGGCCAACCAACTTTTTAACGGATTCTGGAATTAGGGCTACGCGAGATTCTTGAGGGTCTGCCTCTCTCAAAACTGTTATTTGCATATTGATCTGTAGCGAAAAGTTAAGTTGAGTTTTATGGTTCAACAGCGGCGGATTGTCTTGCTGTAAATCGCTTGCAGTATAAGGACGATGGTATGTTGATGCAAATTTCAAAGCGACAGGTTCAGCTTTTGTTTGTATCTCAAATCCGCTACGCTTTCGGGCGCTTTACGCAGTTCCATTTCCACAACAGTTCAATCTTTAAGGAGCCGAAGATGAAATCGCCTGTTCGTCTTTTTCTGCTGTGCGTTTCCCTGCTGGCGCTTGCGACAGTCCGAACATCACATCCGTCCGAAGCCGCCGCGATGTTCAAAGCCGGTTTGGCCAAAGTCGTCATCACGCCTGAAAAACCGACCTGGATGGCTGGATACGCGGCACGCACCAAACCTTTCGAAGGCAAGATTCAGGATTTGTACGCCAAGGCTTTGGCGATTCAAGACGCCAAGGGCAATCGCATTGTGATCGTCACGACGGATTTGTTGGGCTTGCCGGGCGCACTAACAGCGGAAGTTTCCGAACACGCCAACAAAAGTTACGGGCTAAAACGCGAACAGATTTTCTACAATTCTTCTCACACACATTCGGGGCCGGTGCTGGAAAGCTCGCTCGGCGGAGCGTATGACTTGAACGCCGAACAAACCGCCGCCGTCAAAGACTACACTCGAACTCTGAAAGCCAATTTGCTGAAGGTCATCGGCGCGGCGCTCAAAGACATTTCCCCCGCCAAGTTGTCCTTTGGCAAAGGAACTGCTCAATTCGCGATGAACCGCCGCGAACTCCGCAACGGAAAAATCGTCAACGGCGTTAATCGCGACGGCGTCGTGGATAAAGAAGTTCCCGTCCTGAAAATTGAATCCGCCGATGGCAAATTGCGCGGCGTGGCGTTTGGATATGCCTGTCATAACACGACGCTGACCGGCGAGTTTTACCAACTCAGCGGCGATTACGCGGGCTTTGCCCAGGCGGCGATTGAACAAGCGCATCCCGGAACGATGGCTTTGTTTGTCATGGGTTGCGGAGCCGACATCAATCCCTATCCGCGCAGCAAACTGGAACTGGCTCGGCAACACGGCGAGGAGTTGGCCAATTCGGTTAAACAGGTGCTCGGCAGCTCAATGGCTCCTGTCAGTGGCCAACTGAAATCCATCATCGGCAGTGTCCCTATTGCGTTCGCTCCGCCGCCCAGTAAAGACGAATGGAAAGCTCGGTTGAAAGATTCGAATGCCTTCGTCCGCCGCCATGCCGAACGCTGGCTCGCCAAGCTCGAACGCGACGGCAAGATCATGTCGGAATATCCCTACACCGTGCAGATTTTGCAGATTGGCGACCTGAAGCTGATTGCGCTGGCCGGCGAAGTCGTCACGGATTACGCCCTGCGGCTGAAAAAGGAATTCGGCGGCAACACCTGGGTCGCCGGTTACAGCAACGATCTTTGTTCGTATATCGCGTCAGCGCGCATGTATCCCGAAGGCGGTTACGAAGTTGTTGAGTCCATGATTTATTACGACATGCC
>DAOMFR010000047.1:0-11421 GCA_035429885.1 Blastocatellia bacterium | reverse complement strand
TGGTTCGACGCTTCGCTCCGCGAGCGTACACAACACCCAATGAGTTTTTCCCGCTCAAGGATTTCGCGGCAATTCTGCATCCGACCGAACGGCTGATCGCCTATCACTTCTTTTGGGAAGACGACATTGATTTCCCTGAAGACAACGACCCCAGCGATCACGAAGTCGTCTGGGTACAGTTTTCCACCGACCGAAAAAGCATCGAACAAGTGTGGACGTATTTCCACGGCAACATTTTGGCGGGCGGCGAAACGGTTCTCGCCGACGCACGCTTGCACCAGATGCGTCCGCGCATCAACGTGCAATGGGGTAAACATGGCTCGTTGTTGCTCGGCTGGGAGCAGATGACAGTGAAATCCGAAAACGGGCAAACTCGCAGCTTGAAGCAGTACAACGAAGATACGTTCAAAGCGCTGACGAAAAGCCGCCGACTGGCCGACCATCCAATTGGCATTCGGCTGGGCTGGCCGCTGAAATTCACTGGAACCTGGAACGATTTCACTAACTTTTCGCGGTTGCTGGATACGCGTTTGTGGTTGACGAAGACCAAACTGGCGCGAGTCTCTCGCTGGAACAACGCAACAATCAACCAATACTTTTTGCCATATAACTTCCGCCCCAAAACGGAATGGCCGCGCTGAAAGCCAGCGCAGTGCCGCGCGCGGCGCTGCACCGACATCTTAAATTTATGCACGATTCCAAAACCTACTTCTCTTCAGTTCTTGCTCTGACAATTCTGCTGGGCTTGTTTTCGATCAATGCTTCCGCACAGACGCTGCTGGAAAAGAAATTCACGGCCAGCGTGGAATCCGAAGCGACGCTGGATTTGACCGCATCAGCTCCGGGTACGTCCTGGGAAAAATCCGGCAGCGAAGCGGCAACCGTTTCAATCTTTGTGGATGGCAAAAAACATCAGGACGCGATTCTGTTTGCCGGAGCCAAGCCTTTCACTTACCGCTTGCTGCTCGGTCGAGTCGCCGCTGGCGAACACAATGTGCGAATCGAATTCAACCGCTCGCAATCTGCTGCGTCAGTAACAACTGTCAACATTGCAGACGCCAAAATCTCCCTGCTTGATCGCCACCAGCCAGACTTTCAGATGATTGCCCACGCGCCGATTCTGTTCGCCCGCCCCGATACGATTGGCAAATTCAGCGATGTGCCGTTGTTGATGTATTGCGAAACGCTGAAAGAATCAGGCAAAACGATTCTTCGGTATACGGTCATTTTTACCAACGAAGACGGTGGAACGCAGACGGCGGCGTTGATGGCTCGGTGGGGACGCACAACCGATATTGAATGGGTGGTGGATGTCGAGTTGGACGCCACAGGCAAAGTCGTCAATTCGACTTTTCAAGGAGCCAGCCACGTGACCACAACCTTTCAAGGCAAACGTGAAGCTGATCATCCGTTATTTTTGACTGCAACCATCAACAACAACTTCAGCGACCAAGGCGATTCTGCCATGCGATTCGCGTTGCGCCCGATCAGCGTTGACCTCAGCGCCCATTCACGCGAATGGGTGATGGATCAGAATCCGTGGACGTACACGGTGATGGCCGAAGAAATGATTCGCGAAGGCAAAATCACCGACGAACGAACCTTGGGGGCGCGCATCGGCGATTTGCGGAATTACTTGTACGTGGACGTGGCTTCCACTCAACAAAGCGGCGCCTTGTTCAGTTTCGCCGTCAAACTGAAAAATGATCCTCGTTGGTACACGTCGGATTTCGGCATCAACTCGTACAAAATTGAACGCAGCGGATATTTCCGCACAACGATCCGTCTGCCCAAAGGCACAATGCTGAAGCAAATCGAACGGCTTGCCGCGCGCTGTGACTTGGCCGGCAATCCGCGCTCAAAAGAAGAAATCGCCAAAGCCACTGCCGCACAATGCGAGATGGGTTCCATCAACAAAGTCTTTTTCCTGAATAACGGATACCAGCCCGGCGTTTCTCTGCCGATCAAAGGCAGCCCGATTAAAATCCTGTTTGGCGAAACCGTGGAACTTCCTGTCGGCATCGGAAAGTAACGCCTGCCTGGTATTCCAACGTTCTGTTTCGCATCATCTCCTTCACGGTGAAGCGATCACGCGAATGAGCTTCGCCCGTTCGGTGTCAAAGTGAAGTTCGCGGCTGTCGGTTGTCACAAACGGTTGCCATCTGTGTTACTACTTGCGCAAGCGATACATTTTGCCTGGCGGCATCGTGTTTGGAGTGACAAGACAGTGAGTTCGGCAATCAGCAACACGAATCGGACGTGATTTTTTTCGCCAAACTTGTTGAATCCAGGGCCATGACCCCAGGCTCTTTTTTCCTTCTTCAAAGTGAACAAGCGTGACAGAAAGTCGCGCCAACAACGGACGTGCCGTGCTAAATCGACGCACCAGCGCCTGTAGCTCCTCCATATGACATTTTTTCAACCGCTTGGATTTGCCCCAACAGCAATTCAGCCTGTGGCACCAGCATTGCACAATCAGCCAATCGCGAGCATATGCTCAGCACTGAGCAAACCTTATAAAAATTAGGGAAATGATGTTTTCCAGTCTTCGAGTAGAAACAATGTCATCGTCAGCCCATCCACACTCGGAAAACGCACCTTCAAACTATCGCCCGGACGTGGACGGATTAAGAGCCGTCGCCATACTTCCCGTTTTGTTTTACCACGCCGGATTCAGAGGCTTCAGCGGCGGATTCGTCGGCGTAGACGTGTTCTTCGTCGTTTCCGGCTTTCTGATCACTTCGCTGATCTTGCCGGAAGCAGTTCAAGGGAAATTTTCCATCGCCAATTTTTACGAACGCCGCATCCGCAGAATTTTCCCAGCACTATTCACCGTTATGCTCGTGGCACTGGTGGGAAGTTATTGGTTAATGTGGCCGCTGGCATTCAAGGATTTCGGGCAAAGCCTGGTTGCGGCAACGGTATTTGCGTCCAATATTCTGTTCTGGCTCAAATTCGGGTACTTCGATTCTCCGGCGGAAACTCGTCCCTTGCTGCACACCTGGTCGCTGGCTGTTGAAGAACAGTTTTACATCGTCTTTCCGATTTATTTGCTGGCGGTTGTTCGCTGGTTTCCGCGCGCGTTAAAACCCGTCACAGTTATCATTGCCCTTCTGTCATTCGGCTTGAGCCTTTACGGTGTTGCGTATGCACCGACTGCCGCGTTTTACCTTGCACCTTCACGCACGTGGGAATTGCTGCTCGGAGCAATGCTGGCGATGAAAATGTTTCCGCCGCTAAGTTCACAAGCTTTACGCACCGCATTTGCCGCAGTTGGGCTGGTATTGATCTCGTTAGCGGTCGCGCTGCTGACGCCACATTCGCCATTTCCAGGGGCTTATGCCTTGCTGCCTTGCCTCGGCACATTTCTGGTGATTTACGCGGGAATGGGCGGACAAAATGCCGTCGGGCGATTGCTGAGCACGCGCTGGCTGGTGTTCATCGGGCTGATTTCGTATTCGCTTTATCTCTGGCATTGGCCGTTGATCGTTTTCGCGGAACTTTACCGCGTTCGGGACATCACAACCTCAGAAGCTTGGGTCATCATTGCGGTTTCGGTGTTGCTCGCGATCGCATCCTGGAAATTCGTCGAACAACCATTCAGAACCCGTCGAATTGCGGCGTCTCGGCGAACGCTGTTTTTGCTGGCTGGCGCAACAATGCTGCTCACGGTGGCGCTTGCGTTACCGCTTCATTTCACCGAAGGATTGCCCAGCAGAATGTCGTCCGAAGCGCAGAAACTGGCGAAAGCGTCAGGTGATTGCTATCGCCGCCGCGAACAATGCGACACGTTAATGCCAGAAGACGTTCAAACGGCAAAGTTATGCCGCTTGGGCGCCACCAGTTCGACCGCCGCAGATTTTGTGTTGTGGGGAGATTCGCACGGTGAATTTGTATTGGATGCCGTTTCAAAAGCCGCCGCCAACACCAATCGCACAGGCTTGCAAATCACGTCTGAAGGATGCCCTCCATTATTGGGGGTCAGCCGTCCCGACCGTGAATATCGCCATTGCCCCGCGTTTACCAACGCCGCGATGACTGTCATCGCCGAGCCGCAAATTCGGCGAGTCATACTGGTGGCGCGCTGGTCCCTATGGAGCGAAGGTTCCCGGTATCGATATGAGAATGGAAACTCAATCATTTTACGTGACGCACAAACCTCTGACGGGCGCCAAAATCGGGATATTGTTCGTGATAGTTTGACGCGAACACTCGATGCCCTGAAAGCTCTTGGCAAAGAAGTGACAATCGTTGCGCCGATCCCGGAAATCGGCTGGGATGTTCCCTCCGTGCTGGCGCTGGAAAACTGGCAACAGCGAAAAATTCATTCCGCTCCCAGCCTTTCGGAGTTTTTGGATCGCAACCAGTTTTCATTGAAGCTGTTGCAAGAGCTTCAGCACCGCTATAACTTCGAACTGATTTATCCACACCAAGTTCTATGCGACCAGGCGACCTGCCGCGCAATCCTCGACAGTCAGCCGCTTTATTGCGACGACGATCATCTGTCCAATTTCGGCAAATCCTTGCTGGTTCCGGCCTTTGAACAAACGCTTCGTGCCAGCCACTGAGCGCCCTCAACCGGAATTCCCTATTGGCTTGAAAAACTTCCTCTTGTACATTCTCGGATGTCCACGTTGTGGCAACCGCATCAAACATCTACAGGAAGAAAAACCGACATGAGTTTCGCGCCATTAACCAACGCTTCACATTGGAATCCGTCTGCCGACTGGCATCGCATCACAACCATCGACGCCCACACCGAAGGCGAGCCATTCCGCGTCATCGTCAGCGGCTTTCCGGAATTACAAGGCGAGACGATTCTGGCTCGGCGACGGTTTGCCAAAGAGCATTTCGATCATTTGCGAACTGCTTTGATGTGGGAACCGCGCGGCCATGCGGATATGTATGGCTGCATCGTCACGCCTCCGGTTACTGCCGAAGCTGATGCCGGAATCATGTTCATCCACAATGAAGGCTACAGCACAATGTGCGGACACGGCATCATCGGCTTCACCACTGTGGCGCTGGAAACCGGGATGTTTCCAGCGGTTGAACCAGTAACAAGAATCAAACTGGATTCACCTGCCGGACTGATCAGCGCGTACGGACGGATCAAAGATGGACGAGTGCAAAGCGTTTACTTCCACAACGTGCCATCGTTCGTCGTCGAGTTGGATGCGGAAGTCGAAGTGCCGGAACTTGGCCGAGTTCGTTACGATCTGGTTTATGGCGGAGCGTTTTATGCTTACGTCAATGCGGCGGATGTGGGTTTGAGCTGTCGCCCGGAAGATTTTCGCCAGTTGATCGAAAAAGGGATGCAAATCAAACGCGCGGTGATGACCAGCCGGACAATTCCGCATCCATTTGAAGAAGACTTGAGCTTTCTGTACGGCACTATTTTCGTCAGCGATCCGGAAAATCCGGCTCATCACAGCCGCAACGTGTGCATCTTTGCCGAAGGCGAAGTGGATCGTTCGCCGACCGGCACGGGTGTCAGCGGAAGATTGGCGCTGCATCACGCTCGCGGAGACATCGGCATCGGCGAAGCCATCACCATCGAAAGCATTATCGGCAGCACCTTCACCGGGCGCGTAGCCGAAACGACGACCTTCGGGCCACACGCGGCAATCATTCCCGAAGTCGAAGGCACAGCTCACATCACTGGGCGTCACGAATTCTTGATTGATCCCAAGGATGAGTTGAAGAACGGTTTTTTGCTTCGGTGACGTCGGTTAATCGCTGCTGCTGCAACTGCTACAACTGCTACAGCTACTGGAACTGCAACTGCTGTCGCTGCCTCCGCTGTCAGAACTGCCGCTATCGCTGCTGCCACTATCACTGTCACTGCTGCACGAAGAGAAAAAACTGAAGATTCCTCCGTCAGAAGAGCAACTACTGCCGCTGCAGTCGGAACCGGAGCTGTTGTCGCCATTTTTCAGTTTCCGGCGAAGTGAGTAAATGACAGCGGCAGCCAGGGATCCGATAAACAAGATCGGAACGATTCCGCCTGCGCCAGAAGAGCAAGCTGCCATCGTGCAGTTAAAGCCAAGAATTGCCGTGAAAGCCAATGCCTTTTTGCGAAAGGCCGCGCTCGGTTTTCGCAGCATCCAAAAATCACTGGTACGGATGCGCGCGAATTTTTCAGGCTTTATGCCTTGAGTGCCTCGGGGCCAAATATCTGTCGGCGCTGGCTGGCCGAATGCGCGTTCGTAGGATTCCAGCGTCCGACGATATAGATCAGAGTGTTTTTTGTCTTCGGTTGGCCCACCTTGGGTCGGCAAATGATGCAACGGACTTTTCAACAGCTTTCCACAGAGTTCATCCCAATAAGATTTCGTGTACGCCAGGTGTAAATGCCAGGCTTGATCCACCGCATCGGATGGCGACGCAGCATGATCGGCGGCAACCGCCAGATATAAAAAGCGTTTGTATTCTTCAAAAACTCGTTCAGCGTATTGCCGTGTCCAGCGGTTTTCTTCTGCCAATCGTCTGGTGAATGTAAGTTGCGTGCCGGGTTTATCAACGCTGAAATGTTTCAAGGATTGCCAAAGCTGAGAATCGAGCGAGGAAGAGTTTGTCGGTCGAGATGTTTTGTTTGTTTGAATCATCAATCCCTCCTGGGGTGTTAAAGTTTGTGTTTCAATCGCCCGCTAAAGCGTTTGGCAATAAACGATAACTTTGCTTCGCAAGTTTTCCATGTCACCAAAATTTACGCGGATTTAAGGCAAAGGAGAGACTTTTAGCAACTCGCGGGTTACTTTCAATCTCTGCAAAGATGGTTTATAGAGTTGCCCGCATCATCACCGACAACTTTCACATTTGCCCAAAGGAAAATGAAAGCCGGCAACCAGTGGCGACGTTTCTGATCGCTTCTACCGTCGGGGCGGAGATGAGTTTTCAAGATCAAATCCCAACTACAGAGAATAAGAAATGAACTCATTCAAGTTTTTCCGTGGCGCCAAATCATCTGCTGCGCGCATCATTTTTATGTTGATGTTATTGACCGGTTTGGCGCTTCAAGCCTCATCACAACAAGCGAAACCGAAACCCAAACCCCAGTCGCGGCCAAAAGCGAGCCCATCCAAACAAACGGCTCCAGCAATCGATCCGGAAGTCCAAGCCGCGCTGGATCGTATTTCCGAGAATTCGCTGCGCGGGCATTTGTCCTTTCTCGCATCGGATTCGCTGGAAGGCCGCGCAACGCCTTCGCGTGGATTGAATACAGCCGCGGAATACATTGCCGCGCAGTTTCGCCGCGCAGGGCTGGAACCGGCAGGTGATGCGAACGCTACGGGCGAAAAGAGTTTTTTCCAAGCAGCGATCTGGGTCGTCGGCGCTAAGAATGGCGAAAATTATGACGTGGCCACCAAAGACGGTTCGGCCAGAATGCGGTTGCGAGCGGCTCAGGTAGAGCAGCTAACCCAGGCTGGAATCATTATCAAAACTCCGCCCACGGGCGACCAGAAAGAAGAAACGCTGTCTTTCACAACCAACAACGTGGTCGGAGTATTGCCCGGTTCTGATCCTGTGCTGAAAGACACCTACGTTTTGGTGACGGCGCATTACGACCACATCGGCATCAGCAATGGAATGGCCGGAACAGACGTGATCAATAACGGAGCCAACGACGATGGCAGCGGAACGGTGTCGGTCATCGAACTGGCTTCCGCGCTGGCCGGAATGAAAACTCGCCCGAAACGCAGCATCGTGTTTGCGACCTTCTTTGGCGAAGAACGCGGTTTGTTGGGGTCGCGGTTTTACGGCAAACATCCGGCGTTCCCGCTCAATAAAACCGTCGCCGATGTGAACCTGGAACACGTGGGGCGCACAGACGATGTCGAAGGCGACAAATCCAATACGGCGACGTTAACCGGGTTTGATTTTTCGGATATGGGACCGATCTTCAAAAAGGCTGGCGAACTGGTCGGCGTCAATGTGTACAAACACGAAAAGAACAGCGATTCGTTTTTTGGCCGCAGCGACAACCAGGCAATGGCGGATTCAGGAGTTCCCGCGCACACGCTCTGCGTCGCCTTTATCTTCCCCGATTATCACAAAGTCGGCGATCACTGGGACAAGATCAACTATCCGAATCTGGCCAAAACGAACCGGATGGTGGCGCTGGCGCTGACGATGATTGCCAACAACACCGAAGCTCCCAAGTGGAACGAAGCGAACGAAAAAACCAAACGCTACGTTGACGCCTGGAAAAAACTTCAGGGGAAATAAGCCTAACTGGGAAACAAGAAATAGACAGGATTCACAAGAGTGATCTGAATCCTGTTCATCCTGTCTATTTCCTTCTTTGTTAGCAGATTTGAGATGAAAGAATCCTTCCGAATTCAATCCGTTCAAACGCCGATCATTCCTGTTGTAGGTGAATTGATTCGCCAACATCCCGGCACAATCTCGCTGGGTCAGGGAGTCGTCTGGTATTCGCCGCCGCCTGAGGCTTTTGACGAAATCGGCGTGATGCTGGCTGATCCGTCCCAGCATAAATATCAGGCCGTTTATGGAATCCCTGTGCTGCTGGAGCAAATTGAAGCCAAGCTCCAAAACGAAAACGGAATTGACCTGAATGGTAGTCGAATAGTCGTCACCGCCGGAGGCAACATAGCTTTCATCAACGCTCTGCTGGCAATAGCCGACGCAGGCGACGAAGTCATTTTGCAGACGCCGTATTACTTCAATCACGAAATGGCCATTACCATGGCCAACTGCAAACCGGTGTTGGTTCCGACGGACGAAAACTACCAGTTGCAACCACAACGGATTGCCGAAGCCATCACCGAGCGAACGCGCGCGGTGGTCACGATTTCGCCCAACAACCCGACCGGCGCCGTGTATCCCGAATCGGCGCTGCGCGAAGTCAACGATCTTTGCCGCCAGCGAGGCATCTATCACATTCACGACGAAGCCTACGAATACTTCACGTATGGCGACGCCAAGCACTTTTCACCGGGTTCGATTCCGGGCAGCAGCGAATACACCATCTCACTGTATTCGCTGTCAAAAGCCTATGGCTTTGCCAGTTGGCGCATCGGCTTTATGGTCATTCCCGGCCACTTGTTTTCGGCAGTGAACAAGATTCAGGACACGATTTTGATTTGCCCGCCCGTGGTGTCGCAGTTTGCCGCTGCCGGATCCATGAAAGTCGGCGCGGGTTATTGCCGCCAGAAAGTCCACCAGCTTGCCGAAGTCCGCCACCTGGTGTTGACCGAGCTTCAGCAGTTGAAAGACGTGGCAGTCATTCCGCCTTCCGACGGCGCGTTTTACTTTTTCCTCAAACTAAACAGTGAGTTGAAACCGCTGGCGTTGGTGGAACGGTTGGTCAAAGAACATAGTGTTGCAGCAATTCCCGGCTCTGCGTTTGGAATGGAAAGCGGCTGTTACCTGCGCGTGGCCTATGGAGCCTTGCAGCGCGAAACCGTGACCGAAGGCGTAGGACGTCTGGTCAATGGCATCAAAACCATCTTGAGTTGAGATCAAAAACCATTCGACAGGATTCACAAGATTCACAGGATGAAGAGCAAAACTCCTGTTCCAATTCCTCAATCTTGTTCAATCCTGTAAATCCTGTCGAAAAATTTTGGAGTCCTGGAAATGAAAATTTACGGTTTGCAGATTGATTCTATCTGGGAAAATAAAGCGCCGAACCATGCGAAAGTTAGCGCGTTGCTTGACCGCGCCCATCCAGTTGCAGGTTCGCTGGTTGTGGTGGGCGAAATGTTTGCCTCAGGGTTCAGCATGAACGTCGCGGCGATTCACGATAGTGATTCGCATGAAACACAGGAATTTCTGTCGCGCACCGCCGCCGAACACAAAATCTATCTGCTCGGCGGAGTTGTCACCAAAGACGCCAGCGGCTTGGGCCGAAATGAATCCGTGGTGTATTCGCCCGAAGGCAAGGAAATCGCCCGCTACTGTAAATTGCAACCCTTCGCTCCTGGTGGGGAAAAAGCTAATTATGTTTCCGGCAACGATATTTGCCTGTTTCCCTGGCAGGAATTCACCGTCGCCAGCTTCATCTGTTACGACCTTCGCTTTCCGGAAATCTTCCGCGTCGCAGCCAAACGCGGAGCCAACCTAATTACCGTTATTGCCAGTTGGCCGGACGTACGCGTTGATCACTGGTTAACGTTGCTGAAAGCCCGCGCGATTGAAAACCAGGCCTACGTCATCGGCGTCAATCGCTGTGGCAACGATCCGAAACTCTACCATTCAGGTCGCAGCTCCATCTTTGATCCCAGCGGTAAACTACTGGCCGATGCCGGAAGCGAGGAGGGTTGGATTGAAGCTGATGTGGACCTGAAACTGTTGGAAGATTATCGCCGCCAACTGCCATTTCTGGCGGATATCCGCTCGGATTTTGTCAATGACTGAAAGGGGTCAGGGTGAAGCCAATTCCCTAATTTCGGGGAGCAGAAAATTTCTAATTGAACGCGAGCCTAAATCTTGCAAAAGAACGACCCAGCCTACATACTCCGTCGCGCAGTAGAGCTTGTTTCGCCTCATATTTTAGACAGACTCTACAGTTTTTGCGGACACACTTTCTAAAACAACCAAATCTTTTTTGAACGATAGAAACGTATCGTTTAACTGAAGACTGAAGTCTCTCCACTTTAGTCAAGAACCGTAACTCTTCTGCGCGGAAAATTTCTGGCAAGCCATCGGGCTAGCCACTTTGATTAGGGGACCACCTAGCATGCAAACTACACACACATTTAAGGCTAAGACTGCCCTGCTGACTATTTCAGCAATGTTTTTGGCTGGACTGACTTTCGCCTTTGCGCCAATGAAACCTGTCGCGGCGGCACGTCAGGCTTTGGCAACAAGCGTCAATTCCAGTCCAACGGCAAACAAAATTCTTTCCATCGCGCCGACTTCGGTGCGTAGCGCCATCAAGAAACGTCTGACTCCAGCGGTGACAAATAACTCTGCCACCGCCAATGTCTCTGTCGCGATGACGCCTTACACGATCACCAAGTCTGCGACACCGCCCAGCGGCAGCACAGTCGGCCAAGGCCAGATCATCACCTACACCATCACCGTCACGAACGGAGCGGCAGCCGATTCGACAAGCGGTAATGGATTCATTCGCGTCTTCGATACTTCGACGACTGAAACCAGTTTCCAATTCAACCCGGCCTTCCCGAATGGTGTGATGACGCAGCCGGGCGCTGGCAGCGCCTGGAGCTGCACAATCACTCCGAATGGCAACGGAACCAATCAATTCACCTGCTATGCCGGTGACGGCATTGGCGGCGGCGCTGATACCTTCGCGGCCAACCAGACCATAGTGCTTAAGGTGGATGCATTGGTTTCGCCCAGCGCCACGCCAGGCAGCATCAAAAACAACACCGGATTCTTTGAAACTGATATAGACGGCAATGGTGTAGATGAAGTGTTCATTGGTTCCAA
>DAOMFR010000046.1:34604-45890 GCA_035429885.1 Blastocatellia bacterium | reverse complement strand
CAATTGTCCCGACGTTGACGTGTGGCTTACTTCGGTCAAATTTCTCTTTCGCCATTTTGTTTGTTCCTGAATTGCGGTTATGAGGGCCTTTCTGGCCACCAATCAAAAACTGAAGCCCACAACCGGACTTGAACCGGTGACCTCGTCCTTACCAAGGACGCGCTCTACCTACTGAGCTATGTGGGCTTAAACTCAACCGAATTTTTTGATTGAGATAAGAAACTGGAGATTAAATGGAGCGGGCGACGGGACTCGAACCCGCAACACCTAGCTTGGAAGGCTAGTGCGCTACCATTGCGCTACGCCCGCTCAGAACTTCAAATCTCGTACTTGAACCTTCAAAAAACTACAATGCAGGGGGTAGGATTCGAACCTACGTACGGCGTTAGCCGGCCGGGTTTACAGCCCGGTGCCATTAACCACTCGACCACCCCTGCTAACTCAAAAAACTTCAGAGCCGGTGATAGGACTCGAACCTACGACCCTCTGATTACAAATCAGATGCTCTACCAACTGAGCTACACCGGCTAATAATCTGTAGCCCTAATCCATTTATCGGTTTTGACAGGCCACCAAAACGCGCATACTAGCAATCGAGTTTATTTTTTGCAAGCAGCCGATTTAACTTTCGCAAAGTTCGGCATAGTTTTGTTGTACGCAGTGTTGCATGACCTCTAGAATTCTCTATTTTCTCAGCTTAATTAACCCTTTCAGTTCGTTCATAAACTCAGAAACGTCCTGAAATTCCAGATAAACTGATGCGAAGCGCACATAAGCTACCTTATCCAAATCTTTCAACCGTCGCATGATAAGTTCTCCAATTTTCGACGTGTGTCTTTCGCGTTCTGGGGACGCTTGGACATAAGCTTCAACAGCATTAACGATTGATTCAAGTTTGGCGGTTGAAACTGGACGCTTTTCACAGGCCCGTAATAATCCGGCCATAATTTTATCGCGGTTGAATGGTTCGCGTCGCCCATCCTTTTTAACAACCATATAAGGAATTTCGTCAATTCGCTCGTAGCTGGTAAAACGACGCTCACACTTAAGGCATTCACGGCGGCGGCGAATGGAATCTCCTTCGCGCGATTCACGCGAATCAACAACTTTATCTTCTATGTGACCGCAGAACGGGCATTTCATAAACTCGATCCTCCCAAGCTTCCAGCTTCAACTCTCTGCTTGCTTTTGAGTCAAAGTTGATTTTTCGCCCTCGCTGGCAATCATATCGCGCAGTTGATTGAAGCTAATATCGTGTCGTATGAGGTAATAAAGACCTAAAACAAATGGCGGCCCAAACGCAATCAAGTGATATACGATTGCCACACTGGCTGCTAGGTTCGATTCAACCCCAAGAAACTCAAGCGCCTTAGCTGCTGCGGCATGAAAAGCTCCAGCAGATCCTCCCGGTGTTGGGACAATCGAGCCAACAAGTCCGAATCCCAGGATGAAGATGATTCTCATCAATGGGAAACTCAGGCCAAAAGCATACAGCGTTAGCCAAGTTGCAGACGCAATCAAGCTCCAAACAACGATAGTGTAAAGAACTGCAATGAAGAGTTTTTTTAAGTCCAGTAGAATGCCCAAACCGTCGGCTAAATGACCTACAAAGTTGAGAAGTAGTTGAGCCAGTTTTTTGGGTAAACGTGTGCTCTTTGCTGCTAGCCACGGCATGACAGTCTTGGCTTTCAGTTTGAGAAATACCAAGACGACCAAACCAACAGAGATGCCTATCAAGAAAATCAACCCTAGCATTTTGGTGCCGCCAACTTTTTGCCAGAAGATGGCCTGCTCAGGGGGAAGAGTAGAAAACAAAAGGCAGATTGCAAAGAGTGTCACCACTGTTACAGTGTCAAAAATTCGCTCTATAAGAATAGTCGCAAAAGTAGCGCTTGGTTGAAGTCTTTCTCTTAAGCTTAGAACTGTTGGTCTGATAATTTCGGCGGCTCTGCCAATAACGAACAAACCACCAAAGCCGACCGCCGTCGCGGCGATTAAATTGCTAAGTCTGACTTGCGCAATCGGAGCCAGAAACACTTGCCAGCGCAGGCTACGAACGAAAATAGTTAAGTTGATTAACACCGCCGCCAGCAGCAAAGGCCAAAGTTTAGCGTGGCGTAAATACTCTCCAACCGTTGCCCAATCCAGTCGGTTCACAAACCAATAGATCAGGCCAACTCCGACTGCGAGTATTAAAATTTGTTTGAGTTGTTTGGTCACTAAAACCTACACCACAAGATATTGTAGAGAAACACCAACGTACAACAAATCAGTCGGCAACGCAAGATGAAGATTCTACAGAGGTTAGAAGAGATGTGAGAGTTTATGTCTTGTCAGCGAGCGAGACATAATTTCGTTGAAGGCAAAATTGACAAAAGAGGGGAATAGATTGATTATCATCGCCGATAAGCGGAACGGAAACGCGATATGACAAAATTGCGTTTAGCTTCTTTTCTATTCAACGAAAACGGGTTTTGTAAATCACTATTAGGCAGGGAAATCAAAAATGAGCACTGGAGAGCCTCGCACGATTAACGAGCTGTTCAGCCAGGCAGTCGAGCGCCGTTCAGAGCGCGTCTTGATGAGTTTCAAGCGTGACAAAAAATGGCAAGACCTTAAGGGGAGCGAATTAAAAGTACGAGTTAGCAACGTCGCCCTAGGTTTGCACAAAATGGGGATTCGCCGCGGTGACAAAGTTGCCTTGCTGGCAGAAAGCAGCCCGCTGTGGAGCATTGTTGATTATGGAATTCTTGCTACAGGTGCGGTCAACGTGCCTATCTACCCAACCCAGGCAGTTGATCAGGTTGCCTTTATTCTTCGCAACAGTGGCGCAAGCGTTTTGTTTGTTGGAAGTGGCAAGCTGCTTCGCCGTATTAAACCCGCCCTTGATTCTCTGAAAAAAGCAGAACTTCCCAGAATCGTTTTATTTGAGCCTATCGAAGAAAAAGTGGGTGACCAGTCAACTCTGGAGGAGTTGGAAAAGCTTGGAGAAGCTGAGCGCTTGGTGCACCCGGAGTTATACAAGCAACTCGCAGCCGACTCCGCGCCTGATGACATTGCCACCATCATCTACACCTCAGGCACAACAGGCGAACCTAAGGGAGTTGTGCTCACACACAACAATTTGGTTTCGAATGCGCTGCAATCAGGCAAAGTGTTTGAAATCACAGACAAGGATGTCGCTCTTAGCTTTTTGCCACTTTCGCACGTTTTTGAGCGCACCGTGCTGTACATCTACTTTCACTTTGGAGTGCATATTTGTTTTGCGCGCGGTGTGGAAACTGTCGCCGAAGACATCAAGGAAGTCCGCCCAACTGTTGTTACTGCTGTCCCCCGCCTATTCGAGCGGATTTACTCCACGATCAATAAACGTGCTGCCGAAGCGAAGCCGCTGCAGCAAAAGATTTTTCATCGCGCCGTTGACGTCGGGCGGCAAGTGGCGAAATTGAAAGATCAGGGAAAACCTGTTCCGCTTCGTTTGTCGCTGGAACTGAAGGTTCTGGACAAGCTGGTTTTCACCAAATGGCGTGATGCTGTTGGTGGGCGTATGAGGTTTTTCGTTGCGGGGGGCGCAGCTTTATCGCCGGAACTCGCATACATTTTTGCCGGGGCCGGAATCACAATTTTGCAGGGGTACGGCTTGACGGAAACTTCGCCGGTTGTCTCGTTCAACCGCCCGCACGCCAATCGCATTGGCACAATTGGCCCGCCGATTCCGGGCGTGAAAGTCCGGATTGCGGAAGACGGCGAGATATTGGTGCAAGGCGAGAACGTCATGCAGGGGTATTACGGTCTGGCGGAAGAAACTGAACGTTCCTTGCAGCGTTATGAAGATGGTATCTGGTTCCACACAGGCGATATTGGAGTCGTGGATGAAGATGGATTTATTCGTATCACCGACCGCAAGAAGGATTTGATCAAAACTAGTTTGGGCAAATATATCGCGCCGCAGCCAATTGAAAATATGATTCGCACAATCCCGATGGTTGAGCAGGCAATCGTGATTGGAAACGCTCGCAAGTTTGCTTCTGCATTGATCGTGCCGGCGTTCGATTCGCTAAAAACTTACGCCAAGTCGCTGGGGATTGAAACCAAGGATTTCAAGGGGCTGGTTCGCCATCCTCGCGTCCTTGAGTACTTTAAGAAAAAGGTTGACGAGGTCACCAGGGAACTGGCTCCGCATGAAAAGATCAAGAAGGTCGCGTTGCTGGATCAGGAGTTTTCTGTTGAGGGAGGCGAGCTTACTCCGACCTTAAAGGTGCGACGCAAGTTCGTCGAAGATAAGCATCGCGAAGTCATTGATTCGTTGTACCCGAAATTTGAAGCCGAAAATTAAAGGCAGCATTGAAACGCAGTTAGCTGTAGATTTACGCAACGAAGCACGAAGAGCCAAAGCGGTATGGATTCTTCGTGCTTCTTCGTCTTGAGGTGGTCAGCCAATGCAAAAAAGCCAAAGCCGACAACCAATCATTTTCGAATTACTGAATAGCTTGGTGCCGATTACGCCAATGGGCAAAGCCATGCTCATTGGCGTAATCGTTTGGTTTATTGATTGGGTTTTTTCCGACAACCTGACGCTGTGGGGGGCAAGTGCCATTAAGGCTTTGTTGGATATCGCCTCGGCATTGGCGATCATTCCACTGGGCTATTTTGCAATCAACGGTGCCAGATGGATCACGCAGCATTTACTTTGGCGATTGCGTCGGCGATTGATCATTACTTACTTGCTGATTGGCGGCTTGCCTTTATTGTTACTGTTGTTGTTGGTCATGTTGATCGGGTGGGTTGTGTTGATGCAATCCAGCGCCAGTCTGGTGGAGCGGCAGCTTGATGGATATCTGGAACAGTCGCGTGAAGCTTCGTTAGCCATCAGTCGCGACTTGAGCAAGCTTGAGGCAGAACAGTGGCAGGCAGGGCAGATGCAGCGGCGATTGCAGGAACGCGCGGATTTTCTTGCTCCGATCTTTCCCAATGTCACATTAAAGCTTTGGCAATCTGGCCACGTTGCTGTCTCGGTCGCGGGCATTTCGCCCGAAGGGAGCCGCTCGCCCAACAATTTTCAAACTTCTGACATTGTGTCGCCAGAATGGCTGAAATCGCCGGAGTTTCATGGTCTGGTGCTAGAAGAAAATTTGAGAGGTGAGAGAAGAGTCTTTGCGCGCCACATCATTGTGCTCAACCAGCCCCCACAAACGGTTTTTCAACTCAGTTACCCGATTAGTGACGCGATCTGTGAACATCTAAACCATACGACGGATTTGCGTGTCGTTCCTGGCCAGACGCTTACACCGCTGCTTTTGACACCTGCGGGCGGAAAAGTGGATGAATCGGAGTCAATCTCAGTCAAGAATCCCACGGAAGCGATTGCCATACCAACCGGAGTACCCATTTTTAAGCTTGTCACCGATTGGCGCTCCGGAACTGAGCGCGAGCGCGATATTTTGGTTGTAGATTCATCGTTTTTGTCGCCAGGTAACATTTGGTTTCGTGTTCAGCAGTTCAAAACAGGCAGCGTGCTTGGCAATGTCATTTTTGTCGTGATTGCAACGTTGGCCTTTGTGGTGTTTTTGATTGGTTTGGCTGCAATTGTTTCAGCAGTGTTTCTAACGCGTTCAATTACCGGAGCCGTGCATTACCTTTATGAAGGAACGCAACGTGTCGAAGCCGGTGATTTTGATCATGAAATCAAAATCACCGGCAGCGATCAATTGGCGGCGCTGAGCAGTTCCTTCAATCAGATGACTCGCTCCATTCGTGATCTGTTGCGTGTGTCTGCAGAAAAACAGCGCTTGGATCAGGAAATGAAGATCGCGGCCCAGGTTCAGTCACGCCTGTTTCCGCGCTCCACGCCGAAAACGGAGTTGCTCGATTTCGCGCCGGGCATTTGTATCCCAGCGCGTTCCGTCAGCGGAGATTATTACGACTTTCTGGAAGTCGCTCCGAGGGTCATTGGAGTTGTTGTTGCAGATGTGTGCGGAAAAGGGGTATCGGCCGCTCTGATGATGGCAAATCTGCAAGCCAATTTACGCGGGCAGGTGCAGGCGTATCAGGATGCTTACAATTACAAGCAAAGCCAGCACGGAAGCTCAATGGAGACTCAGTCGCATTCAGTCCAGCGCTTGGTGCAGCAAGTCAATCAACGATTGACAGCTTCAATGATGGATTCCAGTTACATCACGTTCTTTTACGCCGAAGTTGACCAGCAGAATTCAACCTTGCGTTACACCAATGCCGGCCACAACCCGCCCTTGTTGATGCGAACAGCAAGCGACGGCGAAAAACGAATCGAACGATTGGAGCAGGGAGGCACCGTGCTGGGATTGTTTTTTGACGCCGAGTACGAAGCTGCTGAATTGAACCTCCAAAAAGGAGACGTGCTGGTTGCGTTCACGGATGGATTGATTGAAGCCCGAAGCCCGCAAGGTGAAGAATTCGGTGAAGAGCGTGTGATTCAAGTGCTGATCGAAAGCAGCGAGCTTTCTGCTGCTGAGTTTGAGCAACGAATTCTTTCCGCAGTGAAAGAATGGACAAAGGATTCCGAGCAAGAAGACGATCTCACCTTGGTCATCTTCAGAGTCAAATGATGGCAGCTTTTAGTCAGGCTTTTTACCTGTTCTTCGCAGCAATCATACAGGTCTCCAAACTTATAAATTTTTATGGAACTTTGGTTTTCAAGTGGCGTTGAAGCACCCGTAAGCGATAAGGCATCGGACACGCCAAAGTAGTAATCACTCATTTCAGAATTATGCAGCATAGAATTTTTAGACTGTTTGAAAAAACAGCTTGCGCCGTCCTAGTACTGGCTGAGGCGGCAGCGCTGCTGCTCTTGCTGGTGATTGCTACTTTCCCTGTTCAAGCTCAAGCGCAATCAAGCGCTTCGAGCGTCAATCAATCAAATCAAAAATCCGACTCATCGGGCGTTGCAGCATCCCATAAAAGCAGCGGGGCAATGCTCGGTGTGTACGTAGGTGACATCAATGAAGCACGCGCTAAAGACTTGAAAGTCTCGGTAGCGCGTGGGGCAGTAGTTGGCAAGGTGGAGGACGGCAGTCCGGCCGCAAAAGCTGGATTGCAGGAAAATGATGTCATTCTCGCATTCAACGAACAGCAAATTTACAACCCGGCTCAACTTTACAGGCTGCTGACGGAGGCTGCGTCTGGCTCACTTGTGCTGCTCTCTATCAGTCGAGGCGGAGCTTCGCAAAATGTTCGTGTGACTTTGGGGCAGCGGCCAGCTGGCCAACGAGGGCAAAACAGCAATATTTACGCCACCGCCGAGGCATATTCATTGGCAGCGAGCGAACGCTTCAAGGAAGTAGAAGACGCTCGGCGCCGTGGAGATGAAAAAGAAGCAGTTCGATTGGAAGTAGAAGCAGCGGACTTTCGCAGGTTGTCTGATGAAGCGCGAGCTTCAGTTGATAAAGATATTCGTGAAGGAAGAGCCGCACTTGCGCCATCTTCATTTCGCTTGAGTAACAACGCAACCGCTGCGCGTTATCAATTGGGAGTTAGAGTCTCTCCATTGAGTGAACAGTTGGCGGCCTACTTCAATGTGCAAAGCGGTGTTTTAATCAATGAAGTTCGGGTTGGGGGCGTAGCGGAAACCGCAGGGATCAAGGCTGGCGATTGCGTCGTTGCTGTCAATGGTGAGCGAGTTGAGAACCTGGCAGATTTGAACCGTCTGGTGGATCGAGCCAGTGAAACAACGGCCAATGAAGCGGCATTTCGCATCGTGCGTGACCGCGCGGAACATACAATCAATGTAAAGTTCGGCCCGCGATAGATTTTTCAATTTTGTGTGTTTGGTGTTCAGGGTGAGGTGTCCGAACGTTTTCGGACCCGATTATTTGAGGAGGCACAGCGCCTCCTCTTTTTTTGTTTGGAGCAGCCATCAGTCTGTTTCGCATAACTTCACCGTACGTCCAGCCTGTGATAGCTTCCTGCACGCGGTCATAAAAAGTCATTTTCCAGATCAGGAGGAACGCTCAATGTTTGCAATTTCCCCTAAGGCCCAGCGCTTTGCTTTGGCCCTGTTGGCCTTGCTCAGTTTGCTGGTCGCTTCTGTTCAGGCGCAAACGTCGAAGACGCCTGAGCAAACTCAAACGCGTTATATTCGCGTGACACTGTTGCAACTCAATGATGTTTATCAAATCTCGCCGGTGGATAAAGGCAAGAACGCCGGGTTGGCGCGTGTCGCTACGCTGCGAAAGAAAATTTTGGCTGAATCTCCCAACACGCTCTTTTTGCTGGGAGGCGATACAATTTCGCCATCCGTGGCTTCGACCATTTTCAAAGGGGAACAAGTTATTGCGACCTGGAACGCGATTGGGTTGGATTATGCAGCGTTAGGCAATCATGAGTTCGATTTCGGTAATGACATTTTGATTCAACGAATGAAAGAATCGAAATTCGTCTGGTTAGGTTCCAACGTTATTGATCGCAACACCAGCAAGGTGTTCAACGGAATGCCGCCTTATGTCATTCGCAACATCGGAAATATCAAAATTGGCATTCTGAGTTTGCTGACAACCGATACCGAAACCAGTTCCAGTCCGGGCAAAAATATCAGGTTCGTTGATCCGATCTTAACCGCGAAAAGCCTGGTTCTGAAAATGCGCGCTGAAGGAGCGACGGTCATTATCGCTTTGACTCATCTGGCCATGCCTGAGGATAAAGAGTTGGCGAAGACCGGATTGGTAGATGTGATTCTAGGAGGCCACGAACACGAATTGCTGCAATCTCAAGCCGGACGAACGCCGATTTTCAAATGGGGATCGGACGCCAGAACTCTTGGCCGCATTGATTTGAACATCAATGCTGTAACGCGCCGATTGGAAAGCATGGATTGGGCTGGAATTCCCGTGACCGATGCGACGCCGGACGACCCTGAGGCTGCAACGATCATTTCCAGTTACGAAAAGAAACTTTCTGCCGAACTCGATAAGCCAATTGGCAGTACGACCGTGGAACTGGACGGAAAAAACATCAGCGTTCGCACGCGAGAAAGCAATTTGGGGAATTTGATTGCCGACGCGTTCCGTGAAGGAACTAAAGCCGACATCACGATTTTCAACGGCGGTTCGATCCGTGCCAACGCAGTGTTTCCCGTGGGGCCAATCAGCAAACGCGACGTGGTTTCGATGTTGCCGTTTGAAAATCCTATCATCAAAATCGAAGCCACCGGCGCTCAGATTAAAGCCGCGCTGGAAAACGGCGTCAGTCAGGTTGTTGAAACCACAGAAAGCGGGCGTTTCCCGCAGGTGTCCGGATTGCAGTTTGAATATGACGCGCGCAAAACCGCCGGGTCGCGTGTCGCCAAGGTGATAATCAATGGCCAGCCGCTTGATGAAAAGAAAACCTACACCATGGCGGCGTCAACGTTTTTGATTGATGGAGGCGATGGGTACACGATGTTTAAAACTTCGAAGAAGTTGATCCAGCCGGAATCGGCGGCGATTGATAGCGCGATGCTTACCAATTTCATCACTGCTGCGGGAACGGTCTCGCCGAAAACGGAAGGACGCATCAAGCGGCTCGACCTGCCTTAATCAGCAATCCGGCAATTATCAACAGGCTCAGGATTGAAATCACCGCTCCAGTGCGCGCCGCCGGAGCGGTGTATTTCAGCTCAATCGTGTGTGTTCCCGCCGACAATACCAACCCGCGTAACAGATAATCCGCCGCATAAACCGTCGCCGGTTTTCCATCAACGGTCGCAACCCAGCCGGGATCATGGACTTCGCTCAACACCAGCGCTGCAGGTTGGTCGGCTTTGGTTTCGATGACTAACCGATTCGGTTCGTAGCTGACGATTCGCGCGTAGGAACCTTCACTGAGTTTGCTCGCCGTTAATCCGCCGAGTTCACTGGATGGAGCTTCAATCAACGCAACTTCTCGGGGATCAAATGCGCGCTCACTTTGTCCGCGAATGCTCTTGAAGGCGTCTTGTTCGCTGACGGCTTCTGCTCGTGGAGTCAGCCACGCGCGCGGCATCACGCGTTGATTTTCGTAAATTTGCGTTTGCTCGTGATCGTAGACTTTTCGCCATTGTGCGGGTAATCGAAAAGCTGGTGATGTGGCATTTCCCGTCGTGGAATCATAAAGCGCAATCCGGCTGATCATCAGAGTCACGTGATCCGTCAGGTTCTTGATTTCCATCCAATCCACATCCAACGTCTGATCCAGTGGAATCCTGGCCGCATAGCTCAGCGCCGGAAAGCTGTTTCGTTCATCGCCCGGATGGCTTTCAAAAATTGGCGCGAGCGAATGTTTGATCTGTGCTTTGACTTCGTCGCGCTCGTGCGCCCACTCAGCCGTGTGAATTCCGGCTTGCACGTCACGTTCGACGATGCGCCCGTCTTTGGTGTGAAAAATCACTTTCGCCACTGGCTGCCCTTGAGCCAAATCCGTCGCGAACGCCAGCGCGCTGACCAGCGACAAAAAGTTCACGTTGGATGCGCCCGTCATCACGACCGATTCGCCTTTCGGCAAACTGATTCCGGTTAATTCCGCGGAGTGAATCACGCCGTCTTTGGGGTAGGTCAGCGTTCTGGACGCTGAAAATTCGACAACAAACCGCGTGTTCAACAAATCCAGCACTTGCCAATTCGGCGACAACAATTGCCGGTCCGTCGGAGCGCCCAGCCACGGTGTGTACGGCATATAACTCGCCCCGATTTCGTCAAACGCGCGACTGTATCGCTGGCTCATCAACGGTTCGTACCCGGCTGCGTTGTGAAAGCCCAGCGGCGCCGTCAAATTGTTGGTTTCGATCATGTCCTGGTTCAAGGCGAAGTAGTTGGACGATGACGTGTAAATCCGATTTTGTTCGGGGGAGTACTGCTTCAAAAACTGCATCGGCGCGGAAATCGCTTGGTAATAACTGGCAGGCTTCGCGTTGGGATACCACCACGCTGATACCAGCATGAAACTTTCCACAAAGCAGGCTGCTGCCACCGTTGTGGCCAGCAACGCATTACGCCAGCGCGAAGTTTGCATTCGCCAGCACCAGACCAGCGCGATCAAGGCAGACGCTGTAAAACCCAGCTTCCAGTTCCACCAGGACGCTTCGGGCAAGGTGACGACTTGAGTCGTGATGCCACGTTTTAGCAATTCACCGCCCGCCGCCAGCTTCAACCCCGTCGCTCGCCACCAGCCTATGCCGATGGCGATAACGTTCAGCGCCAGAATCAGTCCTGCCAGCGCTTCGCGCGTTTGGAATTCCGTGGAGTCGAACTTCCGCGCTGTCAGTTTTTTGAATGCGTCAAAGCCAAATGCCGCCAGCAC
>DAOMFR010000046.1:0-34504 GCA_035429885.1 Blastocatellia bacterium | reverse complement strand
CGAACTTCCGCGCTGTCAGTTTTTTGAATGCGTCAAAGCCAAATGCCGCCAGCACGCTGATAGCCAGCGACCATTCAAAGGCATGCCGCCACGGCAAGCGAAACCGGTTGTAGATGGGAATGTGAAAGGACCAGCGCGACAGAGGCGTGTGATCGCCCAGCATTAATGCCCACGCCAGCAAGGCCAATCCCAGCCAGAAAAAGGTTCTGCGATGAGCCGTCGGCGTGCGAAGCGCGGCAACGACAGCAACCAGCGCCAGCACAAACGCCAGCGACGCGACATACGGCGAAGCTTCCCAATTCAGGTTGTGAATCGGGGCGAGGAACAGCTTCACCGTTTTCAGCGGCGTGAAGCCCCCTTCGCTGAAGGTTTCATATTTCAATTCGTGTCGGATGCTGCGCCGTTGCGCTTGCATGGTTTCCAGAATCTGAAAGGCGGCGACGCCCGTGGCCAAGGCCATTCCGCCAAGACAGGCCAACAGCGGGCGGAAGCGTTGAGCAGTTGATGGCGCTGAAAACGAAAATGATTGATCCGAAATTTCAACTTTGAACTCGTTGGGAGCAGGCGGAACAGCACACGAAAGAAATGTCGCGTAGCCAATCGCGATCAACCCTGAGTACAGGAATCCTTGCCCAAGGCCGGTCAGCACCGACATCGAAAACGCTCCGGCGATGCCCACCAGGCAAAGAGCGAAACGACCGATGCGCGCGCGTTCAATGGCCATCAGCATCAACGGCAGCCACATGACTGCGTTCGTGAACATACCGTTATGCCCAAGTCCGCCCGCCATCATTCCGCCATACGTGAAGCTCAATCCCGCCAAGAGCGAGGCCGCGCGGCTGCATCGAATTTGCCGCAAATAGGCGTACACAAACATCGGCGTCAGCAAATACGGAGCAAGCACGTACACTTGCTCCGCCCAATATCCCGGCAACACCAGATACGCCCACGTCAGCGGATACCCCAGCGCCAGTTGCGCCATCGCAAGCAATGGATAGCCCGACAAAATGGTTGGCGTCCACAATGGCAACGACCCGTGCCGAATCGCGTCAAACGCCACCACGCGCATCGGATACGAATAAACCAGCGAATCGCTGATCACCAGCAGCATGCCTTTCAGTGTCGCCGGCCAAAAAAACAGCACGAAGAAAATGACGACCACCGCGAGCGCGGCGGCTTCCGTTTTGAACTTGCTTGATTGCCAGAATCGAAATGGAGAAACGGTCATTGGAGATTGGAGCAGTTATTGAGCCTTAACCGTGAATTCGTAATTGTTTTCGGAAATCGTTTTGCCGCGTTCATCGGTGACTTTGGCCCACAGTGAATACTTGCCGGGTGCAGGCGCTTTGAAGCGGACGTCCATCAGTTTCACCGAAGAATCCGCCGCCAGCGTGACTTTCTGTGGCGCATTGCTCGACACGACAACTTGTTTTGACGCGGTTTCCACCCGCCAGGAGATCGTCGCATTGGGCACGGCGAACCAGTGATCGTTGACCAGCCACAATTCGGTTTTGACTTCGTCGCCCGTTTGCCACGTGTCGCGGTCATACGCGAAGGTCGGCAGCACCATTTGAAACGAACGCTGCACAGTGAAATACGCCTTCGTCGGCTGGCGATAAAAATCCACAGCCGCCATGGTTACCGACGGCCACAAATCAATCGCGTGAAAATGCAAAATGCCGCCTGCGGGTTGGTACTTGATGCGCCGCATTCGCTCAATCGCCAGTTGAAACAATCGCGCCACGTAATCCTGAGTTTGAGGAATGTATTCCTGCAATGTCAGGCCGTCAGGAGAACCCCAGGCGCGCATTGCTTCAGGAATTTGCAACTTGCGAAAAATCCATTCGTCGGCGTGATCTTTGATCGGCCAGTGATTTGGCAAAAATTTGGTGATGCTGTCGTAATTCGGCAACGCCGTTGCGCCGAGTTCCGAAATGAACTTTTCATTCGTTTTCGCATACGCCCAAATCGTTCCGCCATACCATCCTTCATAGACATGGCCATCGCCGTATCGTCCGGTGGACCGTTGCACTGCTCGCCGTTGCGGATCGAGCGCGTACAAGCGCGGTTCCAGGTGTTTGGTCAGATCACGGTAATTTTCCAGCGATTCTTCGTCGCTGGTGGCCCACAGCGCCACCGCAGCATGATTGCGCACGTACCGAATCAGCGGATCGTACAAACGCGCCGCTTTCAAACTGAAATCGCGGTCTTCGGGATAGGCGGCTTCCAGAAAATCCTGAAAGATCAGCACGCCGGATTCGTCCGCCAGATCGTAAAACTCTGGATTGCTGAAATTGCAGTGCAACCGAATCATATTGATGTTCATGCCCAGCATCAGTTTGAAATCGCGTTCGTAATCGGAGCGGCGCACTTCGGACTGAAACAGGTTGTAGTAAAAATTTGTGCCGCGAATGAACATCCGCTTGCCGTTCAGGTAAAACTTCCAATCAACGTGTTCGATCTCTCGAATGCCGACCGCCATCGAAGCCTGATCGGAAAGTGCGCCGCCGGCGTTCACGCGAATGGTTAGCGTGTACAGGTTGGGCTTGCCGTGATCCCACGTCCACCACAATTCCGGCTTTTCCACGTGCAGCACAAAGCGGCGAGACCATTCACCGTTCAGCGATTCCGCCGCCTGAAGCGAAATTCCATTCGGGGCAGAAAAATTTCGCGGAGACAGCGAAAGCGAAATGTCGGCTTCGGCGGGATGGCTCGCATTTAGTTTCAGGTCCACAACAACATCGGCGCTGCCGTCTTTATTCAACCGAGTGTCAACGGCGATGTCGTCTAGTTTGATTTCGCCGCGAGCGATCAGTTTGACTGGCCGCACAATTCCCAGCGGAGTGATGTTGTCCGGTTTCTGATCCACCGCGCCGTACGACCCTTTGATTGTGTAAGGCCGATGCCGCCAGTAATAACTGATCGGCGTCCACACGCGCACCGCCAACACGTTTTCACCGTCGCGACGCACCTTGTCGGTCACATCGAATTCGTAGGGATCAATGTATCCTTCGTGCCGGCCAAGCAATTCGCCATTCAGGAAAACGTCCGCGTGATAATCGGTCGCTTCAAACCGCAGCCACAATCGTTTTTCGCCTGCGGCAGGATTCACCTGAAACTTGCGGCGATACCACCATTCTTTTTCGCTGATCCATTCGGCTTCGCGGGTGTAAAACTTGGGCGCTTCCAGAATTTGCGTGTGAACCGTGCCGGGAACTTGCACCGCGCGCCAGGCCGAATCGTCAAATTCCGCGCGATAAAATCCCTGCTTTTCACCTTCGGACTTTTCGGCCCAATTCAACTTCCACGCGCCGCCAAGATCAACGCTCAATAGCTGTTCATTCGTTGTTTGTCTGAGTTCATTGACGGGCAGCGCTTGCTGAACCTCAACTTTCAAATTGGAGGTGTGAGATTGCGAAGACCCGGTTTCCGACACTCGGCCGCCAACCACCGCCAAAATTGGTTGAATGAACTTCCGATACTCTTTCCGCGCTTCCAGCACCGTGACGGTGCCTTTCCAGGCCGGAAAGGCAATGGCGAGTTCTGAACCGCGTTTGTTGCCCGTCACCGCAGTCGCCGCCGTGAATTGCCGGGAACCTGCGCCACGCCATTGCAGCGAAGAGTCCAGTTCGTAAAACCCAATGGCTCCGTAATTTTGCTCGCGCTGGTAATAGACCAAATGCTTGCCGGGAAGATCGGCAAAATCGTTGGGCGCGATTTTGTGATCCGGCGGATTGTCTACTTCCCAGCCATCGGGAAATTTGGTTTGTTCGGAACCTTCCATCCAGCGTGTGAATGGTTCATAGGGCGCCGCCGACACAGACGAAAAGAAAAAGCCGTAACTGGAATTGGCTTCGGCAGTTTCCAGGCTGGTGCGCCAATGCAGCACGGGGCTGCTGGCGTGCCAGGTGAATTCCCAGGTTTCGCGGCTGTTGCCCAGTTTCGCGCCGGACAGTCGAACGCGAGCACGCAATGGTCCGGCTTCGAGAATCTCAACTTGATCAAAGGCTCCGCTGTGGAGCTTGTCACTGAGAAAACTGCCAAAGCCTGCGCTTTGTTTGCCGAAGCTGAGCGGTTCCGCGGCGTCTGGCGAAGTGTCAATCAAATTCAACATCCGCTGTTCACCCGCCGATTTATTGAACGCCGCGACAAGCGCCGGTTCGGTATTTTCCAATCCCAGATTGATCATCACTCCGAAACGATCATTGGCAAGTTCGACTCGGCCCACGCCGATGCGGCGAGCAGTGATCCCTGTGTTCGTCGTTCCGCCTTTAGGCGGTTGCTTGCTCATCAACAGTTGAAACACCGGTCGTTCACCAGGCACCAGCGTTGCCGGAAACATGAGCTCCGCCGTTTTGATCGAACCGTCGCTGTGCATTTCCTGAACCGCGATCTGCGACACGACTTCGCGGCCATCGGGCGAAAGGACGCGCAACTGGTTGGCGCGCGCTTCTCCGGCGGCAAAAGTTAACTTTACGGTGACGACTTCATTGTCGCGGCGATAAATGCCGGTGGGTTCTTCCAGTGTAATGGTCCAGGCTTTTTCGCCTGTGGTTTGTGAGTGCGCGGAAGTCCTGGGAAGTTGGAAGAACAGCGCGCACAAACATGCTGTGGTTGCGAGGATCAGGAAGAGAACCAGTTTGGTGAATGGAAAGAGTTGCGTTGCCATGACAGCGGACGGGGACGTCCGCGCTCCCGGTTGGTTCATTTCTTTTCGCCGAGTTTGAGTTTGAGTTGATGGATGCTGAAATCCAGCCAGCCGCGTTCGTTGCTGTTGCGGCAACGGTCGCGCAAGGTTTCCAGCGCTTTCAGTTTGGCCTGCAAGGCGGTTTGGTTTTTCGCGTCCGCTGCCAAGGCAATGTCGCCCAGATGTAACGCCTCGACGGCTTGTCCCGCTTGCGCGCGTTCCAGCGCCAGTTTGGCGACAGCGTCGGCTCCGCCTGCGAGTTTGACCAGGTCGGGATACACCGACGCAGCGGGTTTTTCGTACATCGTCACGGGATTCAAATCGAACCAGCCCACGTAACCTTCGTAAATGCCACGCACTGACCAGCTCAGCTTGCCGTAACTTTCTCCGATGTCGAGCGCCGGGGGCAGCTTGATTTCATTCATCAGCGTCCAGACATCTTTGCCTGCGTTCATGCCTTTGACGGTTTCATCGTGAACGTGCTGGATGGCGTCTCGGTATCGCGTGACGCGCTTCACGATTTCCGCATTGCCGACAATCGGCATCCCGTGCGAAGGCAGCGCCAGTTCCGGTTTCAGGTCCAGGACCTTGTTCAAGGAATTGACGTAATCCAACGCCCAGCGCGGTTGCGTTCCGCGCAGCGTGTAAATGTTCGGGAAGGAATCGTAGTAATTGTCGCCGATGAACGCCGCCTTAAATTGCGGAATCCAGACCGTTGCGTGGTCGTAGGTTTCGCCCGGCGTGCTCATCACAATGAACTTCACGCCGCCGAGTTCAAATTCATATCTATCGTCGAACAGGATGGTGGGTTCGATCTTTGCGCCATAATTGCCGGGCCAGGCGGGGGCGCTGGTGGGCACAGGCAACGCGAACTGCGCCGCATTTCGCAATCCGTAAAATCCATTTAGCCGCGCCATATAGTGCTGAAAATCGGCGTGGTTTTTTTGCGCGATGATTTGTGTGCCGGGTTGTTTCCACGCCGGAATGCCTCCGGTGTGATCGCCGTGCGCGTGCGTCAGGATGATGTATTTGATAGGCCCGGCATTTTCCGCCGTCAGCAACCGTTTGTGCAGCGCCGAATTGAACGGCATCGAAGTATCAATGATGACATTGCCCGCAGGAGTAGTCACCAGAAACGTGTTGCCGAACCCGATGGCTTGAAAAATGTTGTCGTGAATTTTCAGCGCTTTTGTTTGATCCTGGCCAACGCGAATGGCCATAACAGGATTGGGCGGAATCTGACTTTCCTGCGCCCGCGAGTTCGTCGCAATGCTTTGCAGGATAACGAGAACCAACAACAATTTCAGAAGATGATTCATCAGGATCCTCAACTTGAGAATAGACACGAACAGTTGCCTTCAGCCGGATCGCGGACGTCCCCGTCCGCAACATCCTTAAAACAATCCTCAATCATCACAGCGAAGATTTCTAAACACGATCACTGTTTCTGAAAGACCAGCTTAAAGGTCAACGTCTCTTGTGGAGTCTTTCGCGTGCGAATAATGCGCAGCGTGTCGCCGATCAGTTGCCATTGTTCCAGTATCGTAATCGTTGCGGGTTTGCCTTCGTTTTCGCCGGTGATGGTTGAATGCAGTTCCAGCACTTTGCTGTTGTCCAGCCAGCGAGCTTTCAATTTCATGGTTCCCGCCAGCGGGCGAACGACTTCGATTTCGTTTTCGCTGCCATCCAGTTTGTACACCAATTCCTGGGAAGGCTGCTCTCGATTGCGGATGACGACTTTCTGTTCGGCGGTGAGTTCTTTGCTGTCTTGGGTGACCACCATCCGAATTTCCGCATTGCCCAACGCGCCCGTCAGCCCGGAGCTTTTTTCGCGGTTCAATACCCACGTTCCGTCAAATTTCGGAATGCCAGGTTTCGCCTGGGGTTTAGGTTGTTGCCCCAACCCTGGAATTGCCGCGACCAGCAACCACACAAACAGCGCCGCCGTTTTCATCCTGTTCATTGAATAACCTCTCCAATTTAAATTTGCGGGGCAGGTAAGAACGGCGGCGATATTACACCATCCGAGGCTATTTCGTCGGGAAGGAAACCTTCAAAATCTGATCCGCGACGCGCTGACAGGCTTTCAATTCGACTTCATGTTTCGCGGCTTCCGCTTCTTTGCGGAGCTTCAAGCGTTCGGCGGGATTCCAGGCAACAGCGGGCGGTAACTGATCCGCCGGTTCGTTCTCCGCAACGGCTTTGGCCAGCACCCAATATTTGCCGGGAGCGAGATTGGTGAACGCGAATGATCCGTCGCTGCCAGCAAGGATTTCTACGTACCGCAACAGGTCTTCAGCAGCGGTGGATTCAGCGGGAATCAGGTGAACGCGCAGGCGTGGTGGCAACCGCGAACCTTCCTGGGCAGAAACTTTGCCGCGAAGACTGGCTGCGCCTTCGGCCACGGTCACCGTCACTCCGGTCAGCTTGTCGCCGGATTTCAGCACCGCTCCGGTGCGAGCTAAATTTGTCGCCTGAGTTTTTTGAACAATCGTTTTCACGAACAAGGTTTCGTTGGGCAAACTCACTCCCAGCCAATATCGAACAGCGTGCAACCCGCGAAGTTCGAACTCGCCTTTGCCACTGATGGAAGCTTGAAGAGCGTTGGGGCGAGTGACGGGGTCGGTTTCTTGACGCGGTTTCACGTCAGGCCGGGAAGTCACCAGCATCTCTTCCAGCAATGACCGACCGGGTTTGTCGCACGCGTTGGCTGATGGTTCGACCACGATCGTTCCGGCAATTGACGCCAGTGGCGATAATCGCAATTCAATTCCGGTTAGGTCTGCGCCTCTGACCGAAACGCGCCGAGGCGCGGAAGCCATTGGCGTGTCGTCAGCGGTTTGTACGAACAATTCATAATCGCCATCCGGCAGCCCATAAAAATCGAAGCTCCCCGTTGCTTTACTCGCGAGGGCTGTTGTGAGGAGGGACTCGCTGGCTACGTGCAGCAGTTGGACGGAAACAGATTCTTTCGCGCCCGTGACTTTGCCGCTCAGGGCGTGGCCGCGTTCGGCACGATAGCGAATGTCTATGCCGGTGGCTTCGCCGCCGCTGGTGACCTGAATTTCTGCCGCTGTGTCGCGTGTCGAAGAGGGGTAATACGTAGCCGCTTCATTGTCATACAGCGAAGCTTGTGAGCCGAAATACGGGTTGCCGTAATTGGCCAGCACGATGTACGTCCCAGGCGCCAGGCCGTAAAACCGGTAAATCCCCCGGTCATCAGTTCCGGTTTGAGTCATGCGCGGTGGCGACGAAATCGGATTGCCGTCAGCATCCCGAACCATTTTGGCTGCCATTGGCATTGCAATGAGAGTCTCGCCGTTGGCATTCGTCACACGACCAGTGATGACTCCGCCACGAATCATGGTCACGGTTACCGTTTCTCCCACTCGTACGATAAAAGGCTGTGTGCGTTCGGCTGCGGATTTTGGAGCCGGAATGAATGCGCGACCCGCCAGAACTTCGATGGAATAGGGACGCGGCGGCAAATCATTGAACCGAAATTTGCCTTCGTCGTCGGTGCTGGTGGAGCGCAATTGCCCCAGCGCTGTCGCATTCGGCGATGACAAACGAATGGTCATTCCTGCCAGCGGCACACCTTCGTCAGAAACAACCCGCCCGGTGATGATTCCTTTTGAGGGAGTTTGCGCCGGCGAAAACGAATACAAACCGAAGCACAACAAAACAGGGAGCAGGAATTGTTTTGTCATTACTGGTTGCCTCCTTTGCGGCTGAGGTCGAGCGGAATTGTGACAGGTGTTTCTCCTTCGCCGACGGTCACGCGTTGTTTGAAATCTTCCAGCAGCCGTTTCCACTCCTCAAAACCCGATGGCGCTTCTTCGCTGCGATAGCTGGGGCTGAGCACCAATTCATATTCGCCTGATGGCAGGTTCTCAATGCGAAACTGGCCGCGAACATCCACTGTCGCCGAATTCAGTGACGACATACGGCCGCCCGGTTGGCGAACATACACGCGAATCTGAATCGTATTCGGAATTACGCCGCCCACAACTTGCACCTGGCCACGAATCACGCCTTTGCCGTACCCGATTACCACTCGCACGCCTGAGATTTGTTCGCCTGCGCCGATTTCGATGCCTTCAGATTGCGGCACGCCGTCACGCTCGACGCGCAAAATCGTAAAGGCGCTCAAGGCTTCGTTGTAGGCCAGGGAAAACACTGCGCGTCCCGGAGCTATTCCTTTGGCGGTGAAACTGCCATTGGCCGCGGGCGTGATTTTGTTGCGGTAAGTAGGCGCGATCAAATTCGAACCGGAAACAAATGCATTCAACCGGAGCGCCGTTAGTTTCGCGAGCACAATTGGATCGGCTGTTCCTTCAATGACAGCGACGCCGCTGATTGTGCCGCTGCGATGCAGTTTTAATTCCAGGCCTTCAACATCCGCTTCGCCAATTTCAAAGCGAACGGGTTCGCTGTACCAGTTGTCGCCCAATTCCGGATCGGCGAAGGCGACATACTTGCCCGGCAAGATGTTTTGCAGGCGGAATTCTCCGTTGGCATCGGTTTTGAAATCATTGTTTGCCGTTGGGCCAATTCTTTTGCCGTCAGATGCCACCACGCCGTACCCAATTTCGACGCCGGCGGCAGGCTGCCCATTTTCCGAATAGGTCAATCGCCCGGCAACATCGTAATTTTTCCTGGCAGCGCCGATGGAAATATCAATGCCGGTGACTTCCTGGCCTTCACTGACTTTGACAATTTTGGCATCGGCGATGGTGGTGGCATTGGGGTAATAAGTTTTCGGATACAAAACTCTGACCGTTGTCATCGTGATGGAATTGGGACGTTGCTCAAACCCCAGGCTAACCAAATACCTGCCTTCCGGCAAACCGAAGACGCGATAAATGCCTCGGTCGTCAGTCGCGCTGAACATTCCGTTTGGGCCTAGCCAGACTCGTTCGGGTTTTTCATGCTCATTCATTCGAAACAGTTCCAGCCCGTGTCCGACAATGGCGTTGCCGCGCGAATCGGTAACTCGTCCGGTGATGACTGCGCCAAAGCGCAATTGAATTTCCAGCGTGTCGAGCGTCTCGCCTTCGGCAACGGTGATGGATTTGCCCTGCGCGCCATACATATTTTCGCTGGGCGCGGAATACCCCGGAGCCACTGCGCCGAGCGTATACCGACCGGCTTTGACTCGCTCAAATCGAAAGCGACCGGCTTCATCAGTTTTGACGCGTGGCGTTTGGTTTTGTTGATACTTCTCGGCAGCTTGCAGCACGACCAACACATTGCGCGCCGGTTCGCCTTTCAGGGTGACGACGCCAGCGACTGTCGCCGTGCCTTCTTTCAGCGGTGTTTGCGCCCCAAGCTGAGTGGTCAACAGAACAACAACAAACAAAGTGAAGATTTGTTTGAACATGGTGAATACTCCAGAAGTTTGTAGTCCCGCCTTCAGGCGGAATCGCCGCAACAAGGCCATTCCGCCTGAAGGCGGGACTACATGCGTTTGATCAAAACTTCAGCACGTACTCGCTGATGCGCTGGCAAGCTTTCAATTCGACTTCGTGTTTGGCGGCTTCCGCTTCTTTGCGGAGCTTGGAGCGTTCAGTGGCATTCCAGGCCAAGGGCATTGGCAACCGATCTGCGGGGTCGTTGTCGGGAACCGCTTTGGCCAGCAGCCAGTATTTGCCCGGCGCGAAATTGGTGAAGGCGAAAGAACCGTCTGTGGTGATTGTTTCGCCGTACCGCAACGCGTCTTCAACAGCGGTGAGTTCGGCGGGGATTAAATGGACGCGCATCCGGGATGACAATCGGCCACCGGGTTTGGCGGGAGCGAGGGTACCGCGCAGGCTGACAGCTCCGTCGGCGATGGTAATCGTGACGCCGGACAGTTTTTCGCCGGATTTCAACGTGATGCCCGAACGGCCAAGATCCGTTGTTGCCGGAGATTTGGCGGTTGTGTTGGCGGGGCCTGTTGCGGAGGCGATGGACTTCACGAACCAGTTTTCACCGGGCAGCGTGGAAGCAATGCGATATTGCCCAGCGATCAAACCATACAATTTGAATTCGCCCTTTTCATCCGGCACGAAGGCTTGTTGATAACGGAAGGTTTGCGCCGTGGTTTCGGTCGCTTTCTCTTCGCGGCGCGGCACGATCATGAACTCTTCGACAGACGGTTTGGCTTTGGGATCGCACGCCGTTGTGGAAGCTTCAAGGAGAACGCGCCCGGTGATCGAAGCCATCGGCATCAATTTCAATTCAATGCCTATGACGTCGCCGCCTCTGACTGTGACGCGCCGGGATTCCGCGCGCAAATTTCCTTCACCGTCGGCACTGCCGCGATCGGCAATCAGTTCGTATTCGCCGTCGGGAATGCCCAGAAACGCGAAGCCATTGTCTGTATCACCGGGCCTGGAAGCAGTTATGCCTGCGTGCATTCCCGCCGGATAGGTCAGAAGCATGATATTGGCCAGATACGTCGTTGATCCGTTGGGAGCGCTGCCGCCAATGACTTTGCCGCTGAGAACGTGGCCGCGTTCGCTGCGATAGCGAATGTCTATATTGGCCAGTTCCGTTCCTGCGGCGACCTGCAATTCGCTGGCGGTGTCGTGTGGGGAAGCAGGGTGGTAAGTCGCCGCATCGCCGTCGAAGGGCGATTGATTGCCGTAAAACGAAGCTCCGCTGTGATTGGCCGCGACGATGTAACTGCCGGGCTGCAACCCGTAAATGCGATACACGCCGCGATCATCGGTCAGGCGAGTTCGAAAATTGGTTTGATATTTCAAGGGAGCGCCTTCGGCGTCGCGGACGCGAAAGGCGGTGACGTATACGCCAATGATCGGCTCGCCGTTGGGATAAGTGACTCGTCCGGTGATGACGCCGCCACGCATCAGGCGAATGACGGCCTGATCGCCGATTCGATACACCTGGGGCGGCGCATTGACCGGGCGCGGAGCCGTCACATATCCGAGCGATTCCGTCACGTTGATTGTATAAGTTCGCTGGGGTAATCCGGTGAATTGAAACTTGCCTTCTTCATCGGTGAGCGTCGTTTTGAACGAGCGGGTTGAGATGCCGCCGCTGTACGACATCAGCATAACCGTGACGCCGGAAAGGGTAATGCCGTCGTCCGTGACGATTCGCCCAGTGATGGTTCCTCGTTGTTGGGCGCTGGCCGAAACCGATGCGAGAGACAACAGCAATCCGCAACACACAATGCAAGTCCAGAATTGAAGTTTGGGGTTCATTCGTTGTTCTCCTTTTGGCTGAGGTCCAGGACAAATTCCGCAGGCGTCTCGCCGTTGCCAACCGTCACGCGCTGAGTGATTTTGGGAATTGCTGCCAGCATTTTGGCCAGCTCCGGCGGTGCGTTGGGAACGTAAAGCGACAGTTTCAATTCGTATTCGCCCGGTGGCAGGTTTTTCACCACGAACTGATTGCGCGCATCCACCGGAGCATAAAACTCGCTTCCCGATCCGCTGGCAAATCGGATGCTGATGGATTTTCCCGCGCCTTCCGGCAGTGTGCCGCCGACCAGTTTTACCTGGCCGCGAATGACGCCGGTTCCGTAGCCGAACACAATGCGAACATTGGTGAGCGATTCGCCTTGTTGCAATTCCAGCCCGTCAGTGACCGGAGCGCCATTGTGTTCCACCCGGAGCTGTTTCAATCCTTCGCCGGGGGAGAACGCTTGCAGATTCACCTTGCCGGGCCTGACACCGTTGAACCGGAAACTGCCGTCGGCTCCCGGTCTCTGGCCGCGGCTTCCCAGATTCGCTTCGCGGGAGCGATAAGTCAGAAACAAATTCAGGCCGGACAGTAATTTCAGAATCGCAGGATCCGTCACGCCTTCGACAACGGCCATGCCGCTGATGGCCCCCCCGCGATGGACTTTGATTTCCACGTCTGTCGCATCTGCGTCGCCAAGTTCAACCGGCGTCTGGTCACTGTAAAAATCAGGCGTCTGGGAATCCCGCGAATCTGCAAACACCAGGTATTTGCCGGGCAAGATTCCCTGAAGTTGAAATTCGCCTTGAGCGTCAGTGGCACTCATGATGGAAATGCTGCCGGAAAGCGTGCCGTCGGGTTGCACTGTGCTGTATCCAATGCGAATGCCCGCTACAAGCTTGCCGGTTTCGGCTTCGATGACTTTGCCGGAAACGTCGTAGCTTTTTTTGGCTTCGGCAATTTTGATGTCTACGTCGGTAATTTCAGAACCTTCGCGGAGGTCAATGACCTTGGCCTGGTTTTCAGCCGTGGCATTGGGGTGATAGGTTTTGGTGTAGTACAGCCGCCCGGAGCCGGAGCGGAATCCTTCTTGCGCCGAATACCCGATGCTGACCTTGTACTTTCCCGCGGGCAAACTGTGAATGCGATACACGCCGCGATCATCCGTGCGCGCCATTTCCGGAGGGCCGAAGTTGAAGCGCGTGAAATTTCCGCGCGCGTCCATCTTCACCAACTGCACGTCTTTTTCGATCACGGGATTGCCCGATGGGTCTGTGATGCGCCCGGTGATGATTGCGCCGCGTTTCAGCCGGAGCTCTAAGTTGGACAGCGATTCTCCGTCCGTCAGATTCACCATTTTGCCGCTGTACAACGGCGAATCGTCTGCTGACACAAATCCCGGCGCCAGGGCGACCACCTGATATTGCCCGGCGCTTAAGTTGGGGAAGCTAAACCGACCTTCCGCATCGGTTTGCGCGCGCAGGTATTGGCTGCGGTCGGGCACAAATGGGCCTCCGCCCGGGGAAGTTGGGCGTGGTTGCAAGCCGACAAACACGCCCGTTGCCGGTTCGCCGTTCAACGTGACGCGCCCCGAAATCAGCGCGGTTCCCAGTTTGGTCTGTGGTTGGGCGAAGGCGGGAACAGCAAACGCCAGGACGAGTGACGACACAATCCAAATGCGATGGAACATGGCCAGAACTCCTTTTGGTAAAAGCGGATTTTTCAATCCGCGGCTGATTTTGATCGTCCAGTGTGCAGAGGACAGGCGGCGGAGCAAGAGAGAGAACCTGCTCTATGGGCGCAGCACGTACTCTTTCACGCGCTGACAGGGCTTCAATTCCAATTCGTTGTTGGCGGCTTCGGCTTCTTTTCGGAGTTTGATGCGTTCAGTCGAGTCGAATGCCGCAGGGCGCGGTTTTTCTTTTTCGGTGTCAGGAATGGAACGGGGCAGCAACCGATATTTGCCGGGAGCAAGATGGTTGAAGGCAAATGAACCATCTTTTTCCGTCACCAGTTCGCGGTACCGCAGCACATCATCGGCAGCGGTCGGTTCCGCAGGGATCAAATGGATTCGCAGATTGAGAGGCGATGTCCCGCGTGATGAGGTTTCTTTGGCAACGACGCGACCGGAAAGGGAAGCCGCGCCTTCGGCAAGAATGATTTCGACGCCGGAAAGTTTTTCACCGGCTTTGACCGTGAGAGGGACACGCGCGGCGTCGGTTCGCGTTTTCGCCGTCCCGCTGGGAGGCAGCGACATCGAACGGACGAACCACGAATCGCCGGGCAAGTCGGGTTCGATGCGATAACTGTCCGGTTCCAGGGAACGCAACGTGAATTCGCCTTTTTCACTCGGCGCGATGGGGCGATCTGTCCGTTCATCCAGGTCGCCTAACAGGGCATTGAGCGAACGCGGATTGCGCCGCTCGCTTTCGGCGCGCACCAGAATTTCTTCGATGGTGTTGGTTGGTTGGGGAGCGCATTTAGCTTCACCTGCTTTGGCAGGTTCCACCACGATACGCCCGCTGATGGAACCGTAAGCAGTCATTCGCACGGTGAGGCCTGTGACATCTGCGCCTTTCACGGAAACGCGTTGCGGCGCGGAGCCAGCGCCATTTTCTTCTTTGGACCCGCTCAGCCGCGCATACAGTTCGTATTCACCGTCCGGAATGCCGAAAAACGCAAAGGTCTGGGAACGATAGACTGGCCAGGAGCTAACGATTTCACGCGTTGTGGCGCTGAGCAACGTAATTCCGGGTTGGTTCATGGGTTGCGAAGCGTCCGTTGTTCCCACAAGGGTTCCGCTGACGGCACGTCCTGCATCGTTGCGTAATCGTATGTCTATGCCGGAAATTTCGTCACCGGGGCGAACGGTGATTTCCATTGCCGCGTCGCGCGTCGTGGATGGGTAATACGTCGGAGTTTCATTATCTACCGCGCCATACCAACGAATCCCGGATCCGGATTCAACGCTGACAAGATAAATGCCGGGCATTAAGCCGTAGACGCGATAAATTCCGCGGTCATCGGTGTGCCAGTCATCGTTCCAGCCCCACGATTCTCCGTTGCGCACCCGTTTGCCGTTCAGATCGCGCAATCGTTGCACCTTGACGTTGGTTCCGACCAACGGTTCGCCGGAAATATCCGTGACGCGACCGGTGATGACGCCGCCTTTGACCAGACGCATGGTGACGGATTCCCCTGGGCGATACTGTTGAACGGAAGCGTCTTCCGCTGAAACGTACCCTGGCGCGACCGCCGTAACGGAATAGGAACCCGGCGCAAGGCCCGATAGTTTGAAACTGCCAGTTTCGTCGCATTCCACGTTTTGTTCGCGGTTGCTGCGCAACCCCACGGACGTGATTTCCACCATCGCTCTGGCGGCGGGCTGGCCGTCGTCCAACACGATGCGTCCGCTGATCGAGTCCGGTTTGGATTGCGCGCCCACAACTCCGCAACTTAGCGCCAGACAAAGAGGCAGAACTGCCAGACAGAGAGAAATGGCTGAAAGCTGGAATCGTCCGCGCATTATTTATCCTCCTCTGGTTTGCGGGTGGGATCGTAAATCAGTATGACGCGCGCTTCTGCGCCGGATGAAACGGTCACTCGCTGTTTGGCCAACGTTCGCATTTCGTAATCGCCTGCGGCGTTGCGAGCAAACTGGTTCAAGCGAAGTTCGTATTCGCCGTTAGGCAGGTTGGTCAATTCAAAGCGGCCTTTGTCGTCAATTTCGGCTCCGGTAATGCGGCCCGCCGAATTGCCGATCAGCCTTGCTTCAATCCCATTCGCTTGTCCGCCCGGCCATTTGCCGCCCACTACCTGCACCTGCCCGCGAATGATTCCCGTGCCTGCGGAAAAGACAAACCGCACGTCTGTGATCTTTTCACCTTTGGATACTTCCAGGAGGCTCTTGATTTCCACGCCGCTGCGCTCAATGCGAGTCAAGTACAGCGCGGTCGGACTGTCGGCGTGAAGCTGAACTTTGCCGGGAGCGACTCCGGTTATCAGAAACGATCCATCCGGTTTGGGCTGCGTATTGTGATGAGAGCTTGGTTGATCTGGACTGGCGCCCTCCGCAGTTTTGGTGTACGCGGTAATTTGAATCTGAGTCAGTTTGGATTTCACTGTTGGGTCAGCGGTTCCTTCAATCACGCACAAACCGCTGATGACGCCACCGCGAACGGCTTTGATTTCCACGCCGGAAATGTCGCCATCAATGATTTCAAAGGTTGATGGTTCGGCGTAATACTCACTGGATTCCATCCAACCGCCAAAAATTGACGCGGTGTATTTTCCCCGCGCTAATCCCGTGAGCCGAAAATTTCCCAACTGATCCGCCTGGGTATAGCCGCTATTGCTGCCGCCTTCGGTTTCGGTTCCATCGGTTTCCTGTTCGTTGTTTGTTTGATTGCGGCGGATTTTGTTGCCGCCGACATGAACGTTCGGCACAGGTTTGCCGGTGTCGGCTTCGATGACGCGCCCGACGGCTTCGTAACGTTTGCGTGATGCTCCCAGCCGTAAATTGATGTCCGTGATTTCTTTCCCGGCGGTTAGTTCAAGGATCTGGGCTTGGTTCCGGTCAGAGGTTTCGGGATAAAACACCGGCGGATATTTTTCGATGGAAAAGAAACTGTCTTCGCCGCCCGCGCCGACTACATACATTCCCGCAGGCAATCCGTAGATGCGATACACGCCTCGATCATCAGTTTGGCCGTCGCCATAATCGCCTCGGTAGGGTTGAATCTGGCGACGTCCATCCTGGCTGAAGGTGACCTGGAAAAGTCGCGCGGAATGCGCAATGACCGGACGGCCTTCAGCGTCCGTGATTTGCCCGGTGATTACTCCGCCGCGCACCAGCGTGAAATTCACGTTCTCTTCGGATTCGCCCGCGTCCAATGTCAGGGTTTTGAGTTCGTTGCTGGGGCTGCCAGCCTGAATTGCCACAAATGCTTTGGCGCTCGACATCACCGCATACCTTCCCGGAGGCAAATTGGTGAACTGATACCTGCCATCGGCATCCGTGCGCGTTTTGTGGGTCATACGGCTGATCGAACCATCTGCCATTTGCCGAATGGGCTGTGCGGAGTCCCAGTCGGTCGGAGCTTCCATAATGGAAATGGACAGATTCGCCGCTGGTTGTCCGTTGATGGTGACTCGCCCGGAAAGGGAACAATTGCGTGGGCGCACATCCCGCTCCAATCCCGCAGGGCGAGGTTGGGCAGACACCCACACTGGAATCAGGCTAATCAAAATCAACAACAAATATGGCTTGGCAAAGGAACAAGGCTGCATCGTTGGCTCCCGAAGAAAGTGGTTAGTCTGGAAGCGGTTTTCTTCCACGAAGTGACATGAAGAAAACACGATGAGGGATGGCAGAAAGTTTTGTGTTTCTTCGTGTTACTTCGTGGAAAACAGCGTAGCGGAACTTACCGAACTTGTGAATAGGCCGTGGGACGCAAAAACGAAGACTGAATGTTCGACACGGCTTCCGGGTCAGTCCAGCCCGGTTTGGTTCTGACTCGCGCCCAGTCAGGATTGACGCGGAAGGCGTCCCACGTTTTGTCGCGCGCCGCCATGTTGTCGTAGCCCAGCATATAGGTCAGCGACGGCAGCCGCGTTCCGATGACGCCTTCGCCAAAAAAGACGGGCAGCATACCGCAGGCGCGGAAAATCTTGATTTCTTCTTGATTAAACATGTCCACTTTGTTGCGCAGCGAAAACGCATTGCGCGATTCATAGGTGCGTAGCTCGAACAAGCGCGCCGGTTGTTTGTCGGCGAGCGCAGGTGGCAGTTCGACTTTGGGATGCGCATCAAAAGCTTTGAGTAGCGAGGATTCAACGCGCACGTAGGGCATATCGCTGGCGGTTTCAAACGTGCGCCATGCGGCCAGAAATTCTTTGTCGTTGGTGGCGGCCATCGTGGATTGCATTTCGGCCAGCGATTTGTAATCCACCAGTACGATCAGCGATGGCGTGAGCTGGCCCGCAACCACATTGAAACAACCAATCGGGCCTACGCCGAATTTTTGCAGACGCGGCACGAAATGACCCTGAAAGAAATCATTGATCTTGGCGGGTTGGATGTCGTTGCGCAGTTGGTAAGTGCGCAGTTCATAAAAGTGATTGGCTTCAGCGGATGCGCCGAGGCCGGAAACTTCAGATGCTCCGGCAATGCTCGCAGCCAAGCCAGTTTTCAAAACGTTTCGGCGATTCATTCGATCTCCTTGAGTGTGGTTAACCATGAAATGAGTTTTGGATGCGCGCAGTATTGTCTTTCCGAAGCGCTTGTTCAAGAATCCGCCCGCTAGTCAGACCTTCAATCTTCAATTCAAAGGAACAGAATCGGATGACTCAAGAATCTTGGGCAGATCGCTTTGCGCGCGTGATGGGCAGAATTGTCCCGGACGCCATCACAGCGGCCATCTTTTTGCTGGTGGTGCTGTTTGGCGCAGCCATTGCCGTCGGCAATTCGTTTTCGACGACGATGGAAGCCTGGTACAAAGGGCTGTGGATGCTGTTGCCGTTCACGATGCAGATGACGCTGATCATCACGCTCAGTTCAGTGGTCGGGCAATCTTCGCTGTTCCGAAAAGCTGTCGCGTTTCTGGCTCGGCTGCCGAAAACGACGAATTGGGTCGTCATCGGCGCGGTTCTGTTAAACGGCGCGCTTTCCTATTTTTACTGGGGATTGGGCGTGGCGCTGGGGCCGATCATTTCGATTTACTTCGCGCGCGAAGCCGAGCGGAAAAACATCAAGGTGGATTTTCTGTTTCTGTTGGCGACGGTGTGGGCGGCGAATGCCGTCTGGCAATTTGGCTTGTCAGCGAGCGCGCCGCTGTTGATGGCGACGCCGGGGCATTTTCTGCAAGATTTGATCGGCGTGTTGCCGCTGAGCACGACGATCTGGTCGCCGGCTTCGATCATTCACGAAGTGGTGTTTACGGTGGCGTTGCTGATTGTTGGTTGCTGGATGATGCCGAAGCAGATGCGTCCGCTGTCGGCGTTCCCCGAAGCCAACAAACTGGCCGAACCCGAAACGCATACGGAAAACCTGGCGGAAAACTTTTCCGAACGTTTGGAGCGCAGTTCGGTTGTGACGTTGGTGTTTTGTTTGGCGGTAGCGGCGTGGTTATGGTGGCATTTCATCACCAAACGCGCCAGCCTGGACATCAATTCGCTGAACGCTGTGTTTCTGTTGCTGGCCTTTCTGCTGCATCGGAACGTGTTTCGGTTTACGAAAGCGTTACAGCACGCGATTTTGTCGGCTTGGCCTGTGATTGTGATTTATCACTTGTACGCGGGAGTCGCCGGGCTGATTCAACACACGACCCTGGGCGAAAAGATGGCAGGAATTATTGCGGCGGTTTCAACACCGTACACCTTTCCGCTGATGGCGGCGATTGCCGGAACAGTGGTGTCGTTCTTCGTGCCGTCGAGTGGTGGGCAATGGGCGATTCAAGGTTTTGTCACGTCCAAGGCCGCGATGGCTGTTGGCGTCAGCGTGCAGCGCGGATTGCTGGCGCTGAGCGTGGGCGACCACATGGGGAATCTTTCGACTCCATTTTGGGCAATGATCGTGGCGGGAATTGCTCGCGTCAGTTTTCGAGAATTTATTGGTTACGGAATGATTTATGCGGCGCTGTGGTTTGTGATTGGCGTGGTGGTGTTTACGTTTGCGCCTTGCTGAAGAGGTGATGCGGAGCAGGGAGCGGTGGCAACCCGGTGGACTCGTAATGTGCTGTCAACGATGCACCCAGTCGCTACCGCTCCTCGTTCTGTTCTTACTGCTGAATGGCGTCTTCGAGCTTGAAGTTGAAACTTTCCAGCATCATTTTGCCGAGTTTGAAAATTTCCGGACGACCCTCAACGCGGATGTAAATGTTGTCGCCATCGGGTTGGGACAATTTGATGACCGTCGTTTTGCCGCTTTTCTCCGTCAGACGAAGCTCGACAGCCGGTTTGGCAAACTTGGACGTGATCGCCGCTGTCGGCTTTTCGACGATTTCGGACGCCTTGGATTCAAACGGCGTGAAGAGTTTGAAAGCCTGCGCTTCTTTGCCTTTTTTGTCGGCAGGTTCGACGACCAGCCATTTGTCGTCTTTGGATTCGGCGATCAGTTTGCCGTGTTCGTTCTTCAATTCGTAGCGCGATAGATCTTCGCGTTTGACCTTGATGATCTGTTTGCTGCGCAGCGTAGACAGCTTGACGTTCAGCTTCTCGTAAAGGGATGAATCCACTTTGGCAATCTGCCCATTCTGAATGCCGCCCGTGGTTTTGGCGTAATATTGATCTTCGACTTTAGAACCGATCTGGATTCCTTTGTCGCCGCCAGCGGTTTTGGCCGTGACGGAGATTTTGATTTTGTCCAAACCGTATTTCGCCAGATCGCCCGCAGAATCGCTGACGATGTCAGCGGCTTTGGCGGAAGTCAGCTCCGCAATCAAACCGCTGACTTCACTGGCCTCGGCTTCCGTGGAAATCGGCGACGTAATCACCCAGTCAGAATCCTTTTTGCCCAGTTCAAAGCTGCCATTTTCGTTGGTCACTTTCAGCGAAGTCAGATCGTATTCGCTGGCACCGAGCAGGGCACGATCACGCCAATCTTTCAACGGCTTGTCCGCGCTGGTCAGCAACGCAGAACCGATCACAGCGACACTAGCGGCTCCGTCGAAGCGGGCATAGGCCGAAGAACCGAGCGGGTCTTTGCCGCCGATTTCAATTTGGTGTGTTTTGCCGTCTTTCAGCTTTACTTCCAGCTTCACTGCCGGAGGAGCCAACCCATATTCTTTCAAAGCCTCTGCCGAAGGGTTGGGGAATTCGCGTTCGATGCGGGCGCTGACGATGTCGCCGACCAGGGAATTCAACGCGGCTTCATCCGCTTTGGATTCGGAAGGCTGTTTGACCACCCATTGATCTCCCTGAGTTTCCAGGCCGACCGTTTCGGAGCCACGCGTGAGCGTGATGCCGACAATGTCTTCGCGTTTGAAGCTGACTGCGTCTTTGGATTTCTTTTCGGCGGTCTTTTCTGTGCCTTCGTCGCGCGGTTTGCCGGGTTTGATTTCCAGGAAATAGATGAGAATGCCGCCTACGATGGCAGCGAGCAGCAAGAGTAAAGTACTACGTTTCATAAGTTTAGGTGTTAGATGACCGTTGGTAGGTGTTAGGTAAAGATGGTGGGTGACGGTGGCAAATGGTAGGCGAGAAGAACTAACGCCTACCATCTGCCACTTGTGACCTTACCGGCGTTTCCACCAAACGAAAGCCCCAACGCCCAAAGCGGCGAGCGGCATAAAGATGACGACCAGAATCCAGAAAGTGTTCTGCTGTTCGGCGTTCATCGTGACGCTGCGATTGGTAGCCATTTTCGGGCGGATGGAAATCAGGTCTTCGTCCTGCGCCAGCCAATTGATCGAGTTCATGAACAAATCGCCGTTGCGGGAAATTCTGAACGCCTGATTGGTCGCAAAATCCGAATCGCCGATGACGACCAAACGAGCTTCCTTTTTATCTCCAAGATTCTTGCTGGCGATGGCGCCGATGCTGACAGGGCCTTGCGTGTCTTTGCCTTCATCAAATTTCGGTTCGGCATTGGGCTTCAAATCGGTTTCGCCGTAACTGTTGGGCGAACCGGTCAGCAAGGTGCTGGAGGTGACGCCAGAACCGCCGGGAAGAACTTTGAGCGAACGCGCCTGCGGAAACACCGTCATGCCGCGAGCAAAGCGCTCCGTAATCGGATGAGTTCCATAATTATTGATGACTGGTGCGGCGGGGCCGAACACTTGTCCAGCGGCGCTGAAATCCAGCACCAGATCGTTATTCAACTCAATCGTCCACTTTTTCAGAATGTCGTTCAGTTGAGGATCGGTGTCGGGATCGATCAGGATCATGGCCTTTCCGCCACCATCCAAATACTGGCCGATCATCGAAGTTTCCGGCTGCAAAAACGCGGTCTTAGGACCGGCAACCACCAGCACGGCGCATTCCGAAGGCACAAACCTTTCTTTCTGCTGCGCCAGATTAACCGTTTTGGTTTGATAGTTTTCGGCTTTCAGCTTGGATTCCACCGCGCTGAACGCATCGGTCAATGCTTTTTCTTCGTGGCCTTCCGTGAAGCAGACGGTTTTCAACGATTCGCGGGTGACTTTCAGGATCGCATTGACCAGTGACTGTTCGTCGGTGGCCGTCGGACGTTCGGTGCGGCCTCCGGCGCTGATAACGGTTTCGCCGTAATTTTTCACGGCGTATTGCCGCGCAATTTCAGGGCGTTGCACCGGGTCAATGAACTCGTAGCTGATCTTGTTGGTCACGTATTTGAATTCGGACATCTGATCGGCAAGCGCTTGATCCGGTTGCTGGTCGAATTTCATGACCTTGACGTCTTTGGGCAGATTGGCCAGCACTTTCTTGGTTTGATCAGACAATGAGAACAAGCCTTCTGTCGTCAGGTCAAACCGTTTGTGGTGGCGATAGCCTAAAAAGTTGGCAATGGCGACCAAGCCAATTACCGCAACAGTCAGCAGCGCCATGTTTGCGCTTAAGCGTCCGGAACGTCCGGTGAAATATCCGGCAATTTCTTTGAAATTCAGGACGACCGAAGCCAGCAGCAACACTCCGCCGACAATCAGCAGCGACAGGTTGAACCAGCCCCAAACATCCTGAATTGAGTGTCGGATGTAGCCGGACAGCGCCATCGCCGCTCCGACAAACCCCGCCAGGACAGTGAACTCTTTGCGAATGTTGTTCATGCTCTCCTCCATCTCATCGAATCCAGCGAACGCAAGGTCAGGAACAGTCCAAGCACAGCGCCCGACACGTAAAACATCACGTTCGTCGTATCAATAACTCCCTGCGAAAATTCCTGGTAATGCTGGAGGATCGAAAGATATTTAACGACTTCGGCCAGAGCGGTGGTGCTGTTTCTGACCGACAAATCAATGAACAGCAGCGTCAGGAACAGCACGAACGTGACGACACCGGCAATGATCTGATTTTCAGTCAGTGAAGAAATGAAGGCTCCGACTGCAAGCAGCACAGCTCCGAGCAGGAACAATCCCAGATATCCTGACCAAACAATTCGCCACGGCAATGCCGGGTCACTGTACATTCCAACAATCAGGTAATAGAGCAATGTCGGCGCCAGCATCACGCACAAAAACGACAGGGAAGCCAGATACTTGCCAATCACGATTTGAGCTTCGCTGATTGGCGAGGTCATCAGCATTTCCATCGTGCCGCGTTTGCGCTCTTCGGCGTAAATGCCCATCGTCAGCATCGGCGTCAGGATCGGCAACACGTATGTGCCGACAAAACCGACGAAGCTACGGATGACTTGCGCGGGGACATCAATGTCCTGCGGCATGCCTTGCTGACGTGCAGCAGACATCATCGCGTACTGGATGACATTGGAAAGAATGATCCAGAACACCAATCCGGCAGCGACCAGAAATGCTCCGATCACGACGTACGCAATCGGAGACACGAAGTAGCTACCCATTTCACGGCGATAGATCGCCAAAATTCCCTTCATACAAAACCCCAGTTTGAAATGATGAATTCAGAAGTATGAGTGATGAATTCGATACTTCGGCATTCAGCATTCATACTTCATCATTTTCGTTAAGCTGCTTTTTCTTCAGGTGCTTTTTCTTCAGTCGTAAGCTGCATGAAGATGTCTTCCAGGCTCAGCGTGACGGCGCGCAATTCCAACAGGTCAAAGCCGCCGCTGATCACCGTTTGGGCAATCTTCGAGCGCAGGTCCAGCCCGAGTTCGCTTTCGACCAATGCGCCTGTGCCGCCGTGTTCGACCGATTCAATTTCAACCTTGCTGACACCTTCGATCTGCTCCAGCGCGCCGCGCAAACTGTCGCTTTCGCCGCTGACGACGACTTTGACGCGTTCGCCGCCTTTCAATTGCGCCGTCAGGTTTTCGGGCGTGTCAATCGCGGCGATTTTGCCTTTGTTGATAATGATGACGCGGTCGCACGTCGTTTCGACTTCGGAAAGAATGTGCGTCGAAAGGATGATGGTGTGTTCGCCCGCCAAGCCTTTGATCAAATTGCGCACTTCGTTGCGCTGTGTCGGATCAAGGCCGACCGTCGGTTCGTCCAGAATGACGACGTCTGGATTGTGAACGACGGCTTGAGCGATGCCCACGCGTTGTTTGAAACCTCGCGAGAGCTTTTTGATCAGCCAGTCTTTGCGTTCGGTCAGATTCGTCAGCCGCATGGCTTCGGCAACCCGTTTGGCAACATCGGCAGAGGCAACGCCTTTGATCTGCGCGACGAACGCCAGATAATCACCGACGCTCATGTCGGGGTAAAGCGGCGGAGTTTCCGGCAAATAGCCGATGCGCTTGCGCACCTCCATGGAATCTTCGAACACGTCAAATCCCGACACGCGGGCAGTTCCGCCCGTTGCCGGTAAGTAACCCGTCAGGATTCGCATTGTGGTGGTTTTGCCTGCGCCGTTGGGACCAAGGAAACCGAGGATCTCTCCCTTTTCGACTTTGAAAGAGATGTCGTTGACAGCGCGTGCCTGTCCGTAGCTCTTCGTCAGATGCTCAACTTCAATCAAGCCTGCCTCCGATTCTTTTACTCAGGATTTTTCGCGGATAGTTGTGATTGTTAATCGTCCAGCCGGGCTGAACGAAGGTGCAGATTCTAGTCACCGCTTCAGAGAGCGTCAAGAGACCCAGAAAGCCTGTTCTCCAAGATTACTGCGTCAAGTCTTCAAAATCCTCAAAGCTTGGCAACTCGTTCAAATCTTTCAATCCGAATTGGATCAGAAACTCTCTGGACGTGCCGTACATCATCGGACGCCCGACGGTTTCTTTGCGGCCTTTGGTGACGATCAGCCGTTTTTCCAGCAAGGTTTTGATCGCGGAAGACGAACTGACGCCGCGGATTTCCAGAATCTCCGGAACGGTGATTGGTTGTTTGTACGCAATGACCGCCAGCGTTTCCAGCGCGGGCAGCGACAACCGCGCCGACGGGCGAGACTTCAGGTATTTGCGGATGAATTCGTGGTTCTGTGGTCGGGTCGAAAGCCGCCAACCTCCGGCGATTTCACGAATTTCCAAACCGCTGCTGCGGGTTTCGTGATCGGCGACCAGTTCTTCCAGCGCCGCTTGCACGTCTTCATCAGGAACATCGCCCAGAACCTTGCAAAGCTGTTTGAATGGCAACGGTTCGTCGGCAACAAACAGCAAGGATTCAATGACCGGCTTCAACTCTTCGCGCGTAGCGGTAATTTGTTCCTCTGCAACGGGTTCGCTGCTTTCGCTGGTTTCCTCCGAAGCGGCGTTGCCTTCTGGTTCGCCATCGCCAGTTTCGTCGGCAGGCAAGGCAAAGTCATCCGGCAGGTCCAGTTCCGACGGGAACTCGTCTTCTTCTGCAGGTTCTTGCTCAACGATTTGCGTTTCCTCTATGGCTGCAACTCCCACCGTCAACGTTACTTCTGCAGGTTGCAGCTCGTCGTCTGCCAAGACGTCTTCAGCTGGCTCCAGTTCGACCGCCGGTGTTTCTTCGATGGGCGTTTCTTCGATTTCTGGGGCAGCCAATTCTGTTTCGTCGAGTTCTGCGGAAGGAATTTCCGCTTGCTGAATTTCTTCGTTCATAGTTCCGTTGTTTGATCCGAAGCGGGAAGCTCCTCGCTCGTCTCCTCACTTTGATTTTCCTGGCTTTGATTTTCCGCTGACACGATCTGATCGTTTGCGATTTCGCCGCTTGGCTCGGAAACCGGTTCTGGTTCCGGCAGAAAGATTGGCCCGGTGCGCTTGCGGGCGAAGATTTCGCCAAACAAGCTGGTTTGGGTCAGGTGAATTTTGAATTCTTTGACCAGTTCCAGAAATGCCAGAAAGGTCAAAATCAGTTCGCGTTTGGACCGAGAGGTTTCAAACAGTTCACGAACGTTGATTTCTTCGCCGCTTTCCAGCCGGTCGTTGATCTGCGCCAGCTTTTCCGCCATCGTGACTTCTTCGCGCTGAATTTCCATTTCGGCTTCAGCTTCAGCGCGTTTCAGAATGTCGCGGAATACTCGGAGCAGGTCAAACACCGTTGCCGAAACTTCCGGATTGCTTTTGTCGGTTTCAAGCTGGCCGCGCGTATAACTGGCGGCTTCGATTTCGCCTCGCGAATGAAGCATTTGCGCCGCCGATTTGAACTTTTGATATTCCAGCAACCGTTCGACCAGTTCGGCGCGCGGGTCTTCTTCCAAGTCCTCTTCGCCTTCGACCTTCGGCACGGGCGGCAACAACATCTTTGATTTGATGTAAATCAGAGTTGCCGCCGTTACCAGAAAATCCCCGGCGATGGAAATATCCAGTTCGCGCATCAAGGTCAGATATTCCAGATACTGTTCCGTGATATGAGCAATCGGAATGTCCTTGATGTCAATTTCGTCCTTTCGGATCAGATACAGCAGCAAATCCATCGGGCCTTCGAATACTTCCAGCCGGACGCGATAACTGTCGCGCCGATCGTCTTCGTTTTGCTCCGGCGTGTCTTCGAGCATTGCTGCGGCTTTCTTTTTAGTTTTAGCTTCTGTCATTAAGTTTGTAATCGGGCTGCAAAGCTTTTCGACAGGATTTACAGGATTTGAGTCGGTGAACAATAAATCCTGTTGATCTTGTTAATCCTGTCCACGAACTGCTTGCTCAGCCATTCGGTTGACGCCCCAACGATGAACGTCAAAAGCCAGTTTGTGGGCGTCGCTCAATTCCAGCCACAGCAGTTCATGCTCAGGTTCGTTGTCGAGCGGTGCGCCGAATTCTGCCGCGAAGTACGAGCAGTGAAATTCCCAATGCTGGCTGCCGTCTTTTTCACTGAAGTATTGAATTGCGCTACCGAGAAAGCGTCCAATGACCGCTTCGCAAGCGCATTCTTCGCGAACTTCGCGCGCCAGCGCTTCTTCTGCCGATTCGTTTGGTTCAATTCCTCCGCCGGGAAGAAACAGTTTGGTGATTCCGCGAACCGAGGCAAATCTGCCGCGTTCGTCGAAGATCACGGCGTATGCTCCGGCGCGACGGCGATATTCAAGTTCGGGATTGAAGCTTCCGAATTTCGGCTCTTGCATTGAGTGGGTTTTCTACGTCCAACTGATTTTCATGGCGTTGCGAACTTCGCCCATGATTCGACCGGCTTCTTCACGCGCACGGCGGGAACCTTCCATGATGATGTCGCGGACTTCATCCTGATGCTGGCGGTAATAATTCACCCGCTCCGTGATCGGAGCCAGATAATCCACCATCGCCTGAGCCAGCGCCTTTTTGCGATCCACACAGCCAATGCGCGCGTTGCGGCAATCGTCATCGAACTGATCGGCGACGCCCGCTCCGACAAACAAACGGTGCATCTGGCACACGTCACAATCTTCCGGGTGACCTGGATCAACACGTTTAACGCGAGTGCGGTCAGTGATCATCTGGCGCACTTTGGCTTGAATCACATCCGCTGAATCGGAAAGCTCAATGGTGTTGCCGTAACTTTTCGACATCTTGCGCCCGTCGGTTCCAATCAACTTCGGCGAAGCGGTCAACAAGGCTTCCGGCTCAGGAAAGACTTCACCGTAAAAGTTGTTAAAGCGGCGAACGATTTCGCGTGTCAGTTCAACGTGAGCGACTTGATCCTGGCCGACGGGAACGTAATGCGCTTTGTACATGCAAATATCGGCCGCTTGCAGCACCGGATAGCCCAAAAACGCGTAATTGCCCAAATCCTTGTCGGTGATGTTTTCGCGCTGTTCTTTGTAGGTCGGCACGCGTTCCAGCCAGCCCAACGGCGTGACTGCCGAAAAGTAAATGTGCAATTCAGCGTGTTCGGGAACCAGCGATTGCACGAAGATCGTGGCTTTGTTCGGATCAAGCCCCGCCGCCAACCAATCGGTCACCATTACTACGGTGTTTTCGTTGATCTTGGAGGTGTCGGCGTAATCCGACGTCAGCGCGTGCCAGTCCGCCACGAAATGAAAGCTTTCGTAACTGTCTTGCAACTTGACCCAGTTTTTCAGCGCGCCTTCATAATTGCCCAAGTGCAATTTCCCGGTCGGGCGCATTCCACTAACGATTCGTTTTTTCATGAGTTTGTCAGGATCGGATTTGTCAGATGGCGTTGCCGTAAAGTGCTCTGATGACGGCGACCATCACCGGCGTGAAGATGTAGCTCATTACTCCCAGCCACAGCAGTCCGATCAGTATGAAGAAAGAATAAGGTTTGATTTGGTCGTAAAGCGGACGGAAACTTTCTGGTAAAAATGTTTCCAACACGTGACTGCCGTCGAGCGGCGGAATCGGAATCAAATTGAACACCGCTAGCGAAACATTCAACAGCAGCATCACGCTGAGAAATGTGCAGATCGGCATTAGCCAGCCAGATCCTTCGGCAATCGGCGTCACCATATTGAAGCGTCCGCCTTGCATAAAACTGGGGACGACCGTGCCCTGGAGCAACATCACTTTAAGCGGAATGAAACAGATAATCGCCAGCAGCAAATTGCTGATCGGGCCCGCAGCCGAAACCGTGATATTGGCTAAATCCTTATTACGCCAGCGCAGCGGATTCACATCCACAGGCTTGGCCCAGCCAATCAGCGGCGGCAAGCCCGAAGCAACGGTCAGAAAGCCAAGCAAAGGAATGGCCAGCGTTCCAATCGGATCAATATGCACCATCGGATTGAGCGAAATGCGGCCTTGCAGGCGCGCGGTGTCGTCGCCAAACCAGTATGAAGTCGTGGCGTGTGCCGCTTCATGAATGGAAAGTGAAAGGATGAACGCGACGAAGTAAAGAATTAAATCGCCAATCGGAACGGTGAAGAGAGAGTCGAAATTCAATGGCCAATCTCCTGTGGACTACTGACGGTTGCAACGATCCGGCAAGGTAGCACGCGGTTTGAAACAGTGTCAATTTTGAGTCTTAGCTCACTTCGATGCTTTCAAAAACGGTGACTTGCACTTCCAGCCGCACGGCTCGGCGGACAATTTCGCGCGATGAGACCAGAATGGCACCGCGCTCAATCGCCAGTTCGTACACGTCTCCGGTCAGGTCGTAATGCGGAATGGATTTCATCTGAAACCATTCGCGTCGCAATCCCAACTCGGCCGCAAACTCGTGAAGCTCTTCCAGCGAACTATCCGAAACCAGGTGGCCGCAGCGCCGATGCCAGTAACGAAATGGTCCGCGTGCGCCGTTTTGAAAAGAATCAATCAGAATTGCCATACACCTTATTTGCTGGTCGCCGCTCCGGATTGGGAGCCGGTCGCAGTTTTGGGTTTGGGTTTTGCTTTGGCTTTCTTGCTGCCGTTTTTAGCCTTCGACTTGCCGTTGGGCTTGGATGCAGGCTTGGCTTTTTTGTCGTCCTTACTTTCTCCGGCATCGGCCAGTTTGCGCTGAAATTCTTCCAGAAAAGCGATGGTGCGTTGAAGCTGCTTTTCGAATTTTTCGTCGCCCATTTTGCGGCGGGATTTTTTGATGACTTTTTTGACGCGCCCAATCAACGCGTCGCCATTTTTGTCTTTGTCATCCTTTTTGGCCTTTGCTTCCTTTTCTTGTGCGGGTTTTTCCTGAGTTTTCGCCATAAGTTTCCTTCCTTTGATTGTGATGGCCGGTCAGTTGCCCAGCAAGTGTTTGATTTGATCCAGATGTTTTGATGTATGAGTTAGATAATCTTCAATCAGTTGGTGCAGCGAAAGAACGCCGTACAGATCATGGTCGCCGGTTTGTTGCCAGACAGCGTCCGGCAAATCGGCTAGCAAGTCGGCATTTTCGCGCCGGAGCAGCGCGAAGCGGGCCACGACAGTTTCAATTTTGCGCTTTGGATATCCCAACCGGTCGGCCCAAACTTCCTGTTCGTAGCCCCACATCTTCGCCCGATCCTGCGTAATCAGCCGTCGAATGCGAACCGAAGCCAGCAATTCCGCATCCGCCAGATGGCAGGTGATCTGCAAAATTGACCAGCGGTTTTCGCCCGGTTGGCGATCGATGGCTTCAGCCGGAGCGACGGAAACCACTTGCTCCAATTCGGCTGCCTGCGCCGCGTAGGTTGATACCAAATCCTTGTGTGGTTGCATGCGGGCCAGAGTATAAGCCAGCCGGATGGGAAGTGTCAGGTCTTATGTGACGCGCCGGCTTTGGTTTGACGCTTCCAGGTCGCCTGCCTATGATCGCCACATTCCATCAACATCCAACTTTCACGCAGGAGAAACGCACATGGCTGAGTCAAGAATCGAAGTTTTCAAAAAGATGCTCACCGCTGATCCGAACAACACCACTGTCCGGTTTGGGCTGGCAAATGAATTGTTAAAGCTGGAACGGTTTGAAGAAGCCGCCGCCGAATTGCAAACCTACCTCAATCAAGCCGATGACCAAGGCAATGCGTACGGAAAACTGGGACAAGCGCTGGAACGGCTGGGGAAATTCGATGATGCGCGGCAGGCATATCAGCAGGGAATTGCCGCCGCCACCAAACACGGCCATCCAGGAATGGCTCAGGATTTTGAAATGGCGCTGGCCGATTTGCCATAAGGGAAATGGCATTTGTTCGTGCCATTCATAGATCACAAAAAAGCGGCAGGCTTTTGATGGCCTGCCGCTTTTTTGATTGAACTAGCGTTGTACGCCAGCAGGAATCGGAACAAACCCTGCGGAACCATGTTGTTTGGTTGCCACAGTCTTGCTTTGACTGAGCTGGATGTACCACGTGGCGGTTGCTGGTCGCCAAACGGCGATGTCAGCCAATCCGTCTCCGTCAAAATCGCCGGGGACAGGAATGTCATTCATCACGCTTCGGCCCCAGGAAACATCCCGCGTGGAACCGTCAGAGCTGTTGATGATGTGCCAATATGTGCTGTCGCCATTCCAGACTGCGATGTCTGTTTTGCCATCACCATCGTAATCTGCGGGAACAGGCATGTCGCCTTTCTCACCCAGTAGTTTCTGAATTACCGCGCCATCGCTGCTGGATTTGATCAGCCAGTAGCTCGTGGATGGATTGAAGACTGCCAGGTCAGCTTTGCCGTCACCGTCGTAATCGCCCGGCACAGGCACGTCCAGATAAGACAGCCGACCGGATCCCCAGATGATGCTCAGGGTCTGTTTGTCGGAACTGCGTTTGATCAGCCAACGACCTTCTTTGGCACGCCAGACTGCGAGGTCTGTTTTGCCGTCACCGTCGTAATCTGCAGGGACGACAGTGTCAGTTCCCAATCCGAAGGGAACCGCCACGGTTTGATCGTCGCTGCTCTGTTTGATGTACCAGGTATTGGTTGATCGTCGGAAGACAGCGGCGTCCGCCTTGCCGTCCCCGTCGTAATCGCCAGGCGCGATCACGTCGTTGAACGGGTCGTAGGCTCTGCCCCAGTAAATGGAGCTTTGGCCGCCGTCAGAGCTTCGGACGATTTGCCAGAAACTGGTCTTCATCCCGTCCCAAACAGCCAGATCGGTTTTGCCGTCGCCGTCAAAATCACTGATGGCTTTTGCTGGAGCAGGCGAATTCTGGTTATTGCCTGCTTTGTGGATGACGATGTTGCCGCCTCCCAATGGAGTGGTGGGTAAATCGCTTGTGTTGGTGGAGGACTGATTGTCGTAAACGAGTGTGTTTCCGGTATTTATGTCCCAGATGGTGATACGGAATTTGTCTACGCCGCCGCCGCCAGCAAGTTGCCCATCAATGACGGAAACAACAAAGCTGTAGTTGTGGCTGCTGCCGTCAACTGTGCCAGTTCCTTGATACTGGGCTTTGCTGCCGTTGATCACCAGCCAATTGGCATTGTTTGAATGGAAATGGAAGCTGCCAGCTTTCAGCTCAAAATCCGTTTCGCTGTCGACGCCTCCGTTCTGTTTGTACTTCGCGTTGAAGCCAAAGTTTGCCTTGCCCGTCAAAGAAGGATTGGCCACATACGCGCCAGCCGGCGAATTGATCCAGCCGCCGCCGGTGACAAATCCGCCATTCGGATCGTAAACAACCACCAGCGCGTTGATTCCGCCAATTGTGTTGGCTGAACCTGAACCGCCGCAGTTGTCCGTGACTGTTAGTGTTACGGCGTAAATTCCCGGAACGGTGAAGGTGTAAGAAGCCGTCACTGTTTTCAGGGATTCGTTCACGACACCTGCAACGTTGGTGGTGTCGAATGTCCAGCTGGCGGTGTGTGTGCCTGTGTTGTCCGTAAAGCTGCCGGTGAAATTGACCGGTGTGTTGACCGTGAAAAGCGAACCACTCGCCGGGCCAGTGATGCTCACCACCGGGTCGGAATTGGTTACGGTTACGGTTTGCTGACAGGTGCCAGTGTTTCCAGCGGCATCCGTCGCAGACCAGGTGATGGTTGTCACGCCAACCGGATATGGAGCGCTCAGCGGTTGGCTGTCGCTGCGTGTGCCAGTCGCCGTCAGAGTTCCGCCGCAGTTATCCACCGCCGTCGCTGTTCCCAGTGTGACTGCTGACGCTGAACACGCGCCGGAAGTGTTGTCAGTGACTGCGTTGACGTTGGCAGGGCACGTTACCGTTGGAGCCTGGTGATCAGCGACCGTGACCGTGAATGAACAGCTCGGTCCGGCAGTTGTTGAGCAGGTCACTGTTGTCGTCCCCACCGTGAAAGATGAGCCGGACGCCGGTGAGCAGGTCACCGTTCCGCAACCGGCTGCTGCTGTCGGTGCTGAATACGTGACGTTGGCTGCGCATTGTCCAGCCGCGGCGTCGGCTGTGACATTACTTGGACAGCTAATGGTGCAAGCGACGCCAACCGTCACTGTGAACGAACAGCTTCCCGGATTTCCTGAGGTGTCGCTGGCAGTGCAGCTAACCGTTGTCACGCCAAGCGGGAAACTGGAGCCTGAAGCTGGAGTGCAAGTTACTGTCCGCGCGCCGTCGCAGACATCCGTAGCGGTCGCCGAAAACGTTGCAGTTGCCGAACCGGAACCTGCGGGGCTTTCGGTCACGCTGATTGGGCCAGGACAACTAACCGTTGGCCCCTGGTTGTCGTTGACGGTCACGGTGAAGCTGCAAGCTGGCCCAGCCGTCGTGGTGCAACTGACTGTAGTTATTCCTTTCGGGAAGAACGAGCCAGCGGCTGGCGCGCAAGTTACTGTGCCGCAATTCGCACCGGTTGTCGGCGCAGCGTAGTTCACGTTCGCTCCGCATTGACCCGGCGCAGTGTTCGCCGTGACATTGCCTGGGCAGGTGATGGTACAACCCGCAGCCACTGTCACCGTAAAGGAGCAGCTTCCGGGATTTCCTGAAGTGTCGCTGGCAGTGCAATTCACCGTCGTCACGCCAAGCGGGAAGCTGGAACCTGAAGCCGGAGTGCAGGTTACGGTGCGCGCTCCGTCGCAAACGTCATTGGCAGTCGCCGAAAACGTCGCCGTTGCCGAACCGGAACCGATGGGGCTTTCGGTCACGCTGATCGGGCCGGGGCAGGCGACAGCAGGCCCTTGGTTATCGGCGACAGTGACCGTAAAGCTGCACGAACCGTTATTGCCAGTCGTATCCGAAGCTGTGCAAGTGACGGTCGTCACGCCTTTGGCAAACGCAGTTCCCGAAGCGGGCGAACAGGTCACTGCGCGTGCTCCGTCGCAAGCATCGGTCGCTGTCGGCGCAGTGTATGTCGCCACGGCTGTGCATAATCCAGCGTCCGTGTTCTTGCTGATATTTGCCGGACAGCTGGCAAAGGTCGGCCCCTGATTATCGGCAACCGTGACGGTGAAGCTGCACGAATTGTTGTTGCCGGAAGTGTCGGAAGCGGAACAGGTAACGGTAGTCACGCCCTTGGCGAAACTGCTGCCCGAAGCGGGCAAGCAAGTCACCGTGCGCGTTCCTTCGCAAGCGTCTGTCGCCGTCGGCGCAATATATGTCACCGCTGCCGTGCATAACCCTGCGGCGGTGTTGGCGCTGATGTTTGTCGGACAGCTGGCAAAAGTCGGCCCCTGATTGTCAGCAACCGTCACCGTGAAGCTGCACGTTGAATTCGGGCTGACTCCGTTTGTTGCCGTGCAAGTCACCGTCGTCGTGCCTTTGGCAAACGCGCTGCCTGAAGCCGGTGAACAGGTCACGGTCGGCGACGGGCATCCGGTTGCGGTCGGCGTCGTGAATGTCACCGCAGCCGTGCAAAGCCCAGGATCAGTGTTGGTTGTAATGTTCGTCGGGCAGCTTCCAATTGTTGGAGCCAACAAAACAGTTGTTGTTGCGCTGTTGGTCAGAACTGTTGAAAAGCCAGATCCTGAAACCGATCCCTGATTCGACACGGTGCAAACGCCAACGGGAAACGGCGTGTTGATCGTCACCGAAAAAGTAATCGTGACCGTTTTGCCCGGTGGAATAATGGAAATTCCTTTGGTCACTGTTTCGCCGGACATTGCCGCACTAACAGCCAAATCAGCGGTTTCGTTCTCCGCTGCTTTTACAGTCGGAGCGAACCAAGTGCCCAAAGCCTTCAAACTCAAATTGGTCGGAGCGACAAAGGCCGAAAAGACCGGGCGCAACCACAGTTGCATGCGCTTCAATGTCGAAACTGAACCGCCGCCAGCAGGTTGAGAACTGTTGTTGACCGCTTGTTTCAAACTTTCTTCAGCTTCAATCGGCGCGGCAAATGCCGGCGGAGCGGCGCAAGTGCCAGCGGATACAACTGTGACCGCGCCGGTGACGCTC
>DAOMFR010000045.1:0-46400 GCA_035429885.1 Blastocatellia bacterium | reverse complement strand
CAGGATTCTATTCGCCGATCACACCGAGCGATGGCCTGCACTTCGGTTACGACACTGAATTGATTCCTCAATTGCCAGCGGATTCGATGTACCGCCGCAGAGCCCCTGACCGCACGCTGGATTGGACGAACGATCAGCACCTGACAGCCGGTTGGGTAACGGCTCGTGTCCCGGCATTCTTCAAGCTGCGAAAAAGTGAAGCGCGACGCGAACGATTGAACATTCGCCAATCCGGCGACGACACGACTCTGGTCAATGGTTTGGGAGCGGAAATCGAAAAGCTTTGGTGGGCTGACGCCAGTGGAAAAATCCATTCTGCCGAAAACATCGCCGCCGGAGCCCAGGCTTCACTGAAAGCGACTGAGTTGAAGGCTTCTGCCAGGTCATCAAAACTTCGTGAAACTTATGGAGGCGACTGGCTGACGGAGTTCAACGCCTTCAGCAACAAACCGCAAGAAGTGCTGATGCCGAATACGTATCTGGCTGTACTCAAGGGCGCGCCGTTCGTCGAAGAAGGTTTGAAAAATGTGAAAACGCGCAGCGCACGCAACTTGGTCTATGGCGTGGGAGGTGAGCGATGAAAGTCGAAGTCTCCAATTTGAAAAAGTATTTTGGCTCGACCCGCGCAGTTGACGACGTGTCGTTCTCGTTCGCCTCAGGCCAGGTCATTGGTTTTGTCGGCCCGAACGGCGCGGGTAAAACCACGACAATGCGGATTCTGGCGACACTGGATGAACCCACCAGCGGACAAGCTACGATTGATGACGTGTCGGTGATTGATGATCCTGAACACACTCGGCGATTGGTGGGTTATGTCCCGGATTCGCTGCCGACGCACAGAGACATTTCCATTCACGAATACCTGGATTTTTTTGCGCGCGCCTATGGCTTAAAAGCAGCCAAGCGCCATCACACCGTCGAAAGCATTGAAGAGTTCACCAACCTTAGCGGCATTCGAGACAAGATGCTGGTCGCCTTGTCCAAGGGAATGAAGCAGCGAGTAACTCTGGCGCGTGCTCTGCTTCATGATCCACAGGTGTTGATCATGGATGAACCAGCGGCGGGGCTTGATCCACGCGCGCGCATCGAATTGCGCGAATTGCTGCGCGTGCTGTCCGGGCAAGGCAAAGCGATTTTGATCAGTTCGCACATCCTGACCGAGCTGGCCGAAATCTGTCACGGCGCGATCATCATCGAACACGGCAAAATTCTGATGGCGGGCGGCATAGGCGATTTGCTGAGCGACAATGTTCCCCGCCGAACGGTGCTGATTCGCACGCTGGGACGTCACGAAGAGCTTCATCGCGACTTGCTGCAAATGCCGCACATCGAAACCGCTCGCTTCGTCGGCGAAGAAGTCGCGGCAGAAGTCAGCGGAACCGACGAAGCTTGCGCGGAGCTGCTGGCGGCATTGGTCGCGCGTGGCTATCGCATTGTCGAGTTCAAACAGCAGCGCGCCAACCTGGAAGAAATCTTCATGAATGTCACTAAAGGAGTCGTGCAATGATCTCCGAAGCCGAACTCACCAACTCAGCCCAGACGACCATTCCGGCGAAAGAAAGGCTGTCCGCGCGTTTCAGCGACTGGCTAAATCCGATTGTTGTCAAAGAATTGCGTCAGGCAGTTCAAAGCCGGTTCGTCATCACGGCTCTGCTGTTGTTGCTGACGATTCAAATCATCGCCGTGGGCATTTACCTGATCACAGCCAACGATTTCACCTTCAGTTCGGATTCCGGGCGAACGGTGTTCATGATTTTGTTCGGCATCATGCTGGCTATCAGCATGATGTTTGTGCCGATTTACAGCGGAGTTCGGTTGGCGGCGGAACGGTCGGAAACGAACTTAGACCTGCTGTTCATCACGACTATAAAGCCGCGCAGCATCATTGCCGGAAAGATGCTGGCCGCCGTTGTGCTGACCGTGATGATTTTCAGCGCCTGTCTTCCCTTTCTGACGTTCACGTATTTTCTGCGCGGGATTGATCTGCCTTCGATGCTGGTTGTGCTGGCGATGGGATTCGTGGCCGTCACGCTAGGTTCTCAGATCGCCATTTTCATCGCCTGCTTGCCGGTAGGTCGCGCGTTCAAATTCATCTTGGGTCTGGTCGCGTTCGGTCAACTGGTTAGCGGTTACATCAGCGTGATGGTGATCTCAGGCGGAATGCTGTGGGAAGGCATCGGCAGCACCATCGGCAGCGCCAATTTCTGGCAATGGACAGGAATCATCGGATTGAATTACGCCTGCCAAGTCGGACTGCTGTTCGTGCTGTCAGTTGCGCTGATCAAACCGGCTTCCGCGAATCGAGCCTTGCCGGTTCGTTTGTTCATCACCGCAATCTGGATGATCGGCGGAGCGGCGGCGTTTCTGGGAAGCTGGGCGGAATCCACGCACGATCCGGTTGTGTATTGGCAAGTCTCCTTCAACATCCTCTTCGCCTTTGCGATTTTCACCGCCGTCAGCGAACGCGACCAGTCCGGAGCCAGAGTGTTACGCGGTGTTCCTGAATCCGGGTTGAAACGATATTTCAGCTTTTTCTTCTTCAGCGGATCGGCCAATGGCTTGGCGTGGACTGTGGCGATGATCGCCAAGACTTATATGTTGTGTTGGATTTGGTGGCGACTGTTTCCGAACCTCAGCAGCCTGAACTCGCTCGTCGGCTCCACGCGATGGATGACGGTCATGAATTTGTACCTGTTGTGTTACGCGCTGACGGCTGCACTGTTGCGCCGGTCCTTGCTCAGACGAGTTGGCACGAATTTGACCTGGCTGATTGCCGTCGTCCTGACAGCCATCGGCAGCACCATCCCTCTGCTGATCGGCATGCTGGTGTTTATGAACGATTTGAATTGGTGGCGAGAAGATTACGGACGCTGGCTGATCGGCAACCCATTCGTCTGGGACGTCGCCGCGCACCGTGAATTGTACCTGAGCATCGGCATCGTCTGGGCCGTGTTGGCCATCGCCTTCAATCTGCATTGGTTCATCGAACGGGTCAAACAGTTCAAGTCCGACAATCGAGATCAATGAAGTGCAAGATTTGAGCTTGTCGCCCGCGCACCGCATCGAACAATTATTCGATGATTTTGTACGCGAATCAGCATCACAGAAATATCTGATCCAATACAGTCATCATTGATCTCTCTAAAATAAGTTACTGGCGTTGAAAGGTAGTCTCGATATCTTTATCATCAATAACACGAACCATCTTGCCATTAACCATTTTCAGAATGCCTGTATATGAAGCTTTTTCTTCATCGCAACCATCGCCGCGGCAAGTTAATTGAACAGAGATACGAACCCGATTAGCTGCCTCGTCAAACCACACTCGCCAAGTCCCTTTTTTTGTGAACTTATTCTGATATGTATTACCGCATTTAGGAGCATTCAAAAGTATCCATCTATGCCCGGCAAAATAACTCCCGCTGATATCCACAACTCCACTCAATTCGACCCCATTTTCACTTAGAAACACTCTCTGGAATGCCATATCGCGGTATGAACAAACGTCATCAGAACTATCCTTTATTTCGCTAAATGCCCAGTTACCAACAAAAGGTGCTAATGCAGCTTTCTTTCTACGTATCTGTTCTGCCTTAGCCTCAGCTTGACGCTGAGCCTCGGATGCTTGACGGGAAATTTCCTCGGATTGCGATCCCTTACAAATCTTGGAGTAAGACTGCAGCAGGTTCATCATGCGCTGCCCTTCAGACTGGCTTCCAAAAACAAAGTAAAGTTCTCCATCTTGATATTGCTTCGAGGTTCCGTTTTGAGTATTTCGAGCAACGACAGTGGCAGGAACAATCGTGCGAACGACTACGTTCGTTACTCCATTCACTGTATAGCGCCCTGCAGTGTTACCCCAGAACCCAGCCAGTTCTTCAATTGAGACTCTTACTGAATTGGATAGACTGAATCGGACATCTTGGATCTCAGAGTCTGAAAAACACGCTCCATTAAATACTTTCTTGTAAGAATAGCTAATGTCGCACCCGGATACCCTAGGATTTGAATACGTGTAAGTCACTTTGCAATTGCCAGATGCCCCATCCACACTTCCTGTGGAGGAAAGGTTGCTCAAAATGGCTGCGATCTCCGAACCAGTTCCTCCCCGTTTTTCAATCTTGTAGTCAAGTTCTGCCTCTAATTGCTCAGCTTGATCGCGATCCTTCCCATCAAGCCCAAGAGTAAGCGCTGCTTTCACACTTTCCCGTGCGTCACCAATCTGACCTAATTTATTCTGCACAATTGCAAGACTCAGGCGTATTTGCCCGTTTCGAGGCGCAAGCTCGGCGGCTCGCTTGAAATTACGCGCAGCTATTTCGAAGTCGTTATCCGCGACTGCCACTGTTCCAATCCTATAGAGGCGGCGTGCTTCAGCCTCATTATCCTGTCCCATCAAAGATAGATTGTTAACGATGAGGCTGAGCGCCACGATCAAAACACCTTTATGCAAGAAACGTAATGTTGATGTCATTTATCTTTAGCCTCCTTGAATAAGGAATTAGTCAATTCCTGTAGTTGCTTAAGCCGCTCCGGTTTCCACTGATTATTATCACTTTTGTTATACTCTCTCCACATTTGAGCAAGAGCTTCTTGCTTCTCATTAATCGAATACTTGCCTGATTTATCCCGAATAATCTCAGGCGGATCAGCATTGATTGAAACAGGCGTCAACACGTCTGCAGCAACTCCAGCGACCCACCCCGCTGGCCCAGTTAGCACAGCCGCAATACGTGGTCCGAAAATAGCAGAACTGTATTTTTCAATTCCCTGAGATGTGATGTCCTTAACTATGTCAAAGCCGACTTCGCCCAAAGCCTCCCGACGCTTGTAGTCTGTTTCTTCGTTTGCCGCGCTTGCTAGCTCTCCGACATAGCCGGTGTATTTCACAAACTTGTCCAGGCCATTAAGTAGAGACCTAGCGTCTTCCACGCCTGCACGATATGCTTGAAACTTTTTGCTTCCCATTGTTTTACGGGCCTTGTTCAAATGATCCGTCAGCATCTTGTCGCCTATTTCAATAGCTTTTTCTGCACCTTTCAATTCAGCTTCGAAGACTTCCTTCTCAAGCTCTTTCCGTTCATGCGTGTTTGATATTTTGAGTGGCTTATCATCGGGTGCGCGAATAGTCGCTGATTGAGCGAAGGGGTCAGGCAACTGGATTTCGCCATCACTCGACTTGGATAATTTGTTTTTGTCCCCGAAAGGGTCAGGCATAGCAGAGAGTAACTGCCTCCCTTCATCCCTGCTATCGTTCTCTTGCGGGAGGCTTTGATTAGCACGGCTACTAACTGCTCTATTACCGGGATTAGGCGGTTGAGCGCTACTAATTTGAGATAATGATGCTTCTGCTTCACGACGCAACTCGTCAGCGCGAAGGGCTGATGCTTGTGCTGCTTGCTTCTGTGCGGCGCTCTGGGCTTCAGCCAAACGCCGCTGCGCGTCCTTTTTAGCCTCGTTTGCAGCCTCAAGCTTCTTCTCAAGTTCGCGGCGTTTGGCCTCGTCTCTCTTTCGTTCTTCGTCTCGCTTCTGAGTACTTGATTTGTCTGGATCAGCAATATTTTTCTTCGACTCTGCCGGACCTGCTGACAGCCCACAAGTACAACGGATAGAGATGAAGTCCTGGTAGATTTGAGAAGCAAGATTCACTGCTTGATCCGCCTCACGTTCACGAGCTTTTGCCTCTTGTTCTCGTTTCTCCATCTCCCTTTTTATTTTCATTCGCGCGTCAGATTCTTTACTTGAACTCACGATCCAATCCAGGTGAGCCTTCCAGGCAACGCGACTGGCTTCAAAAGCTACCGCCTGGGCTTGATCGCGCTGAGTTCTCTTGTTCTTAAGGCTTTTCTCCATACTGGCTAGAGTCCTTGCCTTCTCCTGCTCACATTGCTCTTTCGTGCCACCAAACCAGTTTATAGCTGTATTCATAGCAACAGCAAAAATGGTATCTGATTTAGGCGCGTCGAAATTCCACAGCGTACAACCGCTTTCTTTTTGCTGAGAAAATGCTGGCCTGATTCCAAGCTCCGTAAAAGCTAATGCAATAAAAACAATGGTAAAGGTAAAAACCAATAATTTTCGGCAGGAAAGAATAGTGGGTGGGTATAGCTTCGAAATGTATGACCGTGGGCTTCTTATCCGGATTATCACAATCACCTCCAGTTTAACGTTGGACACTACCCTAGGGTTTTGATTTCAATGACTACTAGAGATTTTTTCAAAAACAACCTCATTATAACTCCGGCATGGAATTGAGACAATTCTCAAGCAATCTTTTTCAATCACGCACAAATTTTTCTACAGCGGAGTTCTGGATAAGCAATTCCCACTAACATAATCTTGCATGGGTCATTCAGGTTTCGTTACATTCTGATGTTCGCGGGCGAAGTAACCTTGGCGGGTTTTGATTTGGATTTCGCCTTCGCGTTTTTGAGTGTCAGGGGTAAGCGAAAGGTTTATTTTGCGGAATTTGCCGTCGCGTATGTTGTTGGTCGGTGAGTAACCGATGCTGTATCGGGTTCGCAGATGGCTGATCAATTCTGCGAGTCGTTGGTTCACGGTGGACGCTTCGGCAACCATCACTTCGCCGCCAGTCGGTTCGGCGAATTCGTCCACACGAACTGTCCAGTTGTACTTTTCAGCTCGGCCACGCATAAACATCTTCAGCGTCTTGGAAGTTTCTCCGCCAATGACTAATCCGCAAACGGTGGTTGAGTGTTCCAGCAATCGTTCATTGACGGCGGAAATCGTTGGATTCGTGAAGCTGTGCATTGTGGCGATGTTGTCCGTCACCACGATGATGACGCGACGGCTGAGCCGGTCGTGCGCTTTGTCCATTTGCAGAACTGCATCGTAAAGCGAGGTGTGAATGGCAGTGCCTACGCCGACAAACGACTTTTCCAGCGTGCGGCTGATTTGTTCGACGATGATTTTTCGATCGCGGGTGAAGTCCTGCAACAATCGGGTCTGGTCGGCAAAAGTCATCAAAGCCACTTCGTCTTCGGGGCGCAAATGATCCAGGGCCTGCAACGCGCCATTGCGAATTTCTTCGATGACGGGTCTTACGCTGGCGCTCAGGTCCAACAGCAATAGAATCGAAAGCGGCAATCTGTCCTGACTGAAGTGAACGATTTCCTGTCGCTGACCGTCTTCGGAAAGCAAAAAATCTTCGCGGCGCAATGAAGTGATTGCTCGGCCATCTTTCTTTCGCAACACTTGCGCGTCCAGAACCACCAAGTCCGTGTTGATTTTGACGACTTCAGAACTGGACGGCGGCGTAGCTTCTTGCGCAAATACTGCCATCGTCACGCCGGACATCAACGCCACCATCAAGCAGATTTTTCGTACGGATAAATTCATGTGCGACCGTTTTGATAGTTCAATGAGCTGCGCTCTGGTCTTTGTTTGAGTCGGACGGGGAATCTTTTTTCAGCCGTGCTCGATTCCGCCCGTAAATTTCTGTCAACTCGCCCAGTCGCGCACGAAGCTCCGGAGTCAGTTGGCTCGATTGAAAGCGCCAGCTCCAATTGCCGCTTTCGCGCGAAGGAACATTCATTCGCGCTTCACTGCCGCAGGCTAAAACATCCTGCAAAGGAACAATCGCGGTGTTGGCGACCGACGCCAGCGCCAGTCGAATAAAATCCCAATTCAATTCGCTGCCATCAGTGCCCAGATACTTCAGGATAAATTCGCGCTCGCGCTGCACTTCCTCCGCGCTGACGGTGCTGCCGTTTTCCGCAGTGAACCATCCCATCGTCGTGTCGTTATCGTGCGTCCCCGTGTAGACAACAGAGTTCGGTGCATAACTGTAGGGTTTGTGTTTATCCTCTTCAGGGCTGAGACCGAAAGAAAACTGTAAGACGTGCATGCCCGGAAAACCGAATTCGTGGCGAAGCTGTTCCACTTCTGGAGTAATGAACCCTAAATCTTCGGCAATGATCGGCAACTCACCCTCGGCATTCGCAAATGCGGTCTTAATGGCATTGAATAGATCGGCTCCGGGACCGAGTTCCCATTTGCCATTGATTGCGGTCGTTTCTCCGGCAGGCACAGCCCAATACTTTTCAAAGCCACGAAAATGATCCAGCCGGATGATGTCCACCAAAGTGAGCGTCGCTCGAATACGCTTGATCCACCATTGATAGCCGTCCTTGGCCATCACGTCCCAACGGTAAAGCGGGTTTCCCCAAAGCTGGCCTGTTTCACTGAAATAATCCGGCGGCACTCCGGCGACTAAAACCGGCTGGCCTTCTTTGTCTAAATGAAACAGATGAGGGCTTGCCCAAACATCCGCCGAATCATGCGCGACGAAGATTGGAATGTCGCCGATGATTTTGACGCCTTTGCCATTGGCATATTTGGCCAACTTCAGCCATTGTTTGAAAAACAGGTATTGCCAGAATTTATGCCGGCTGATTTCGACCGCGTGGTTTTCCCGGAAAAAGTGCAACGCTTCATCCTGTCGATCACGCAAATATGGCTCCCATTTCGTCCACTCTTTGCCATTGTGCTCGTCTTTGATCGCTCGATATGCGGCGTAATCTTCTAACCACCATTCCGTCTGAGCCGAAAATTTCAAATAGTCCGCTTTGTCAGTTTCAGAGGCGTGAGCGGAAAAACTCGCGTGAGCTTTCGTCAGCATGTTGGTCTTGAATTCAATCACCGGCCCAAAATCAATTCGGTCAGCGGGAAACTTCGCCGCTTCGGCCAGATCTGCTGTGTCCAACATGCCGTCTTCAACCAAAGACTCGAGGCTGATTAACAGTGGATTTCCAGCAAAGGCCGAAAAGCTTTGGTAAGGGGAATCGCCGTACCCTGTCGGCCCCAAAGGCAAAACTTGCCAAAGGCTCTGTCCGGCCTCTTCCAAAAAATCCACAAAGTCATAGGCAGCCTTCCCTAAATCACCTATGCCGCTGCCGTATGGCAGTGACGTGGGATGAAGCAGAACTCCGCTGGTACGAGGAAAACTCATCTCGTTGATCTCTCCTTGCTGATTACACAATTCATCAGGGATTTTGATACAGCGCGGATTCTATCATAGGCAATCATTGCTAGCGTTGCTCTACCCTGTTGGCCTGTTGGCCTGCTGGCTAAAATTGAAATGCCGCAGACGCCGAAATCTCTGCGGCACTCATTCTTCCCACAGACAAAAAACAGACGGGCGAGAGGGAATTCCCTCTCGCCCGTCTGAAACATACAAGCCGTTTGAAAAACTCAGTAATTTTCAGCCGCTGATGCGACCCAAAATTAAGGGTTAGTTTTCGGGCAGGTTGAGCAGCGCATGTTCGCCGGGAACGCAGGCGCTGAGGTATAGAAGAATCCCAAGCCGGGCGTAAAGATCACTTGCGGGTCATCTTTAGGATTTCCATCGGCTTTAACACCGCTGAAGAAGTCCGATCCCGCCACGGCATAAAAGGTCATCGCTCCTGGTGCAGCATGAACGCGGATGGTCGCCGCAGTTTTGCCATTGTCACGGAAGAACGTGATGATTTCTTCGTTGCGTCCTGCGTCGTGCAACCATTTCCAGGTACCAGCCTCAGCAGGAACAGGGTCTTGATAAGTCTTGAACCCTTGCGACACCCAGGTGCCATCTTCGTTGATTTCCAATGCCATGGTGAAATCAGTCATATCGAATTTATCAGGCGAATTGAAATGCGTGACGCCTCTTGAATTGATCTGATATTCAACATGCCACTGACCGATCATGTGTTCCGGGAACGAATTATCGCGCAGGCTGCGATTGCCAGCCGGAGCCGGATCACGCCAGCACTCTTTCGTTTCCAGATCGCAATGAACCGGCGAATACGCTCTGCCGTCATCTCCATAACCGCTGAATTTCGCCCTGGCGGCCAGCGCATCAATTGGAGGACGCGTACGAATTCGTTCGTTGCCGTCGACACGACCATCAGTGTCTTCGCCAGGCAATGGAATGGTCTTGTCCCAGTAATCGGCGAAATCAAACACCCAATGATAGGTTCCTTCGCCGTTATAGGCACGTCCGATTCCGACGACTTTCCATTCCGGACGAAGCAGCAGTTCAGCGTTTTCACTGTATGACATCGTCAGATTGAAAAACTCCTGAACGTCAACGAATCTGGAAACCACCACGAGTGTGTCGAACTTCGTCTCTTCCAGTTTGGGGAACTGGAAGGCACGAGCGCGCATAAACGGGCTGGAACCATTTGAATCAAACTTGCTGACGTCGTTGCGCGGCGCCAGATCACGGCTCAAAGCATCCGCCGACATCGTCAGCGAAATCGAGGAACGAACAGGACCAAGACCCTTCGCTGCGCGATATTTATTGAGCAAGTACAGGAATTCGCCTTCTTGGTCATCCAGCGGAATCGCACTTCCAATTCCGCCATCAGGCAGAACGTAAGGAATGCCCGGCTTTGGACGCAAACCTTCGTAACGCCGACGCGGATTCGGATCAGCACCATCCGGCGTCGTCACGATCGCGGTATTCGACGGAGCTGACAAAACCGCGCTGTGGCTATTTTCGTTGTACTTCATGTAATAGTAGTAAGTGGTTCTCGGCTTCAGATCCTGATCAATATAGGAACTGAGATTGGCTCCGATAGCACCGACCATCACAAAATTTTTCGGGTCGTCAGATGACGCTCTGAAAATCCGCAACGAGGCGACATGCGCCAAACCAGGAATCGCCCACCGCAACTCAATTTCGTTGCCTGATAAGGCTTTCCCACTCAAGGTTTGAATGGCGCTCAGACTTGAATCTTCCGTTGTCACCTTGGGCTGATCACTATTCTGCTGATTTGTGCCAGGATCGCTCACAGCCAAAGTGGTCGCCTTTGCCGAATTAGACGGCGCAGACAACATCGCAGGCTTTCGTTCCTGGGTTTGAATACGATAGATCCAAGTGCTTTTCGCTTTTAGCCCGGAATCAATGTAGCTAAGCGCATTGGCGGGCAGCGAGGTAAGGTACACAAAGTTATCCGGCGTCACATAGTGAGCGCGGTAAATACGAATCCCACCGATGTATCCCGGATTGTTAATTCGCCAGACCAGACGAACTTGAGAATCCGAAATCGGAGTGGCTTCCAGATCAATTGATTGCACTTTCATGCCAGCAATCTGCGCTGATACGGGGGTATAAACACCAAGAACGATCAAGCAGTTCAGCAGAAAAGCGGCAACCAACATGGTAGAGAATTTACGATATTTATTTTTTTGTTCTTCCGAAATTGTTAAGTTACGAGGCACCATAATTATTCTCCTTAATGCAGAAAGGCACTGCTGCATTTCTGACATCGCGAACTTACTAAATAATTTGACCAGCCTGCGACGAGTGATCATTGAAAGCTTAATCAAGACCATCTCTACACATCAGCAACCACCTTGAAGTTCGTAACCAGAGACTTGCAGTTACAAACCAAGGCGAAGCTTGACTACCTGACAAAATGTGAGGCGGGCCAATGCCATGCGCTATGCATTTGCAAAGCACATCGCTTAACCACTAGGAGCAACACGACCTATAAACCGAGAGCCGCGTTGACCAGCCAGTCAAAGTCAGTAAGAAAACATGTTGGGTAGCTTTTAGATTTGGAGGGAAACTCAAAGATAGGCGCTTTTTGACTAGATTCGGGGCACCATTTCAATCAGTCACGTCTCCAAAATACCTTCGCCATACACCAGATCAACCTGAATAATCGTGTACTCATGCCTGGGGAGCATGTTTGGGAGTCACGACCTCCAGCTTATCGCCAGAACACGGGGATGTCCGATTGACCGTTTGCTAAGGTAATACAATTTAAGGGATGCAGTTTTCTAATACTACGCAGGGTTAAAGACTGTCAAGCTATAAAATTAGAAAACTGGCTTAACCAACAATTTTTCTCAATTATTTGCTGCCGATCTAATTTCCACAAAGTTTAGAAACCCGGGTTTTTCTAACTTTGACTTCCCTTTCCTTATCTAAAACTGACCTGGCTCAAAAAGATTGGCGAATGGCTTCTGAATCAGAAAAATGAGAGTTTGGGCTTCTGATCTGAGTCCGAAGCCATTCGCAGCTAAACAGGTCAGAACGGTGAATGCGGCGCGTTAAAGTACCCAACTCCTGGATGCAGAATAAGTTGAGGATCATCTTTCGGATTGCTGTCAGCCGGAAGCCCTCTTAGAAAACTTTGCATGGAGGTTCCGCCTTCGACAGCATAGAGGGTCAAAATTCCACGCACGGCATGAATACGAATTGTCGCCGTTGGCTTCCCGGGACGGTAAAAAGTCACAACCTCTTCATCTCGAGATGCGTCGTGTACTGACGTCCATGTCCCTGTTTCTGTCGGAGTTGGCACTTGATAGGCTCGATACCCTTGTGTTTTCCAAGTTCCGTCAGCATTGATCCAGAAGGTAATCGTAAATCCAGTGGCATCCCACCCACTGTAATCGTTGTAATGAACGACTCCAGTGGGAGAGATTGAATATTGCACATGCCAGGTCCCTGTAAGGTTATCCGGTAGCGAGGGTTGCGCCAGACTTGGATTACCTTGCGGAGGCTCATCTTTCCAGCAACGATCTCTTAATCCTCCCGGTATATCCATGTCGCAATGTAAAGAACTATACCAATTGCCATCATCGCCGTACCCAGAAAAATGATGGCCCGCCGCAATTGCCGCTCCAGGCGGTCGAGTCCGAATCCAATCACTACCGTCTACACGGCCGTCGTCATCCTCTCCTGGAATCGTGATTGTCTTATCCCAAAATCCCGCAAACTCAATCACCCAAAACCACCGTCTCGAAGCTGCGTTGTAGTTGCGTCCGATTCCAGCCACTTTCCATACCGGATTGAGCAACACATCATTTTCCGCGGAAGAGGACTTCCAAACATCCAATACCTGTTGCGCAGAAAGATTCCCCGCAGCGACCAAAACCTCTAGACTTGTAACTGGCTGGAATCCAAATGCCCGCGCGCGCGCTTCTACATCACGTCCTAAGTTATCAACTCTGCTCACTGTATTCCGCGTGGCCAGGTCACGGCTCAGGTAATCACTTGATCTTGTCAGCGCGATCGAAGGACGAATCGGCCCCAGAAATTTACCTTCACGGTAAGTGCCGATCAGTTTTACCAAGTTCCGCTCTTCATCATCCAATGGAATTGCCCCGCCAGGTGTACCGCCAGGGTCAGGCGTCGGCACTGGAGTTGGAGTTGGCGTAGGTGTTGGGCTTGGAGTTGGAGTTGGAGTTGGTGTTGGTGTTGGTGTTGGTGTACCAGTCGGGCTTGGAGTTGGAGAAGCCTTGGGAGTTGGCGATGGCGTTGGCACCCCACCGGAGGTCGTCGCAATCGCGGTGTTTGATGGCGGTGAAAGCAGCACGCCACTTTCCGGCCATTTAATTTGATACAAATAGGTTGTTCCGGGTGTTAGGTTCGTATCCACGAAACGGCTCGGCAGCAAACTAACTGAAGTAAGAAAATTGAAGCCTTGCGGTTCGGCGGCTGTTGTTCGATAAATTCGAACCGAAGTGATTCGCTTGGTGGTTCGGATTTGCCAAAAAAGCTCAACCTGAGTTGACGAAACTGCTTTGGCAGCCAGAATTTCATTCCCTTGCGGGGTGGGATCCGGATTAGGTGTTGGTGTTGGCGTTGGCGTGGCAACCGGAGTTGGACTAGGAGTCACAGTTGGAGTTGGGTTAGGTGTTACAGTTGGAGTTGGAGTTGGTACTGAACCTCCCGATAACCGAACCGAAACCGCATTGGACGGGCTCGACAGCAAAACCCCACCGGCTTTTACTGTTTTAACGTTATAAATGTAAAAACCATTTGGACTGACTGATTGATCGGTATAGCTCCGGGCATTTTCCGCCAAGGAAGCAACCATCTCAAAATTCTCAGGCCCGGTGGCATCTGTTCGATAGACCCTGATGGATGAAATCGAACTTGGATTGATAATGCTCCAGGATAATTTTACTTGAGCTCCTTGCATTATTTCTGCAGTCAAATTGATAGTTTGGACCGGGCCTGCGTTAACGTCACTGCCTAAGAGAGCCAAGCTATTAAAAACCAATGCCAGGCTCAGCATTGCAACCAGAACCTTAGACAATTCTGGCCCAAGCCAAATGACAACTCTACTTTTCCTGCTAACTGGACTTGCCAGCTTCCTAAACGACCTAAGTGGCTTTTGATTATTTGGCACCATATCAATTCCTCTATCTGTAGTTACTTGCAAGCTACTTTTCAACAACCGGCAAGTAACTTAGTATTTTAATTGCGTAAGCACACGTATAGCGTTCGCCAAGCGACTTGGTAACCAAGCCAAGCTTGACGTCAGGCAAAGAACAATCGAATGCTCTTTAAGACAAATTACTTATTCGGGGTTCGGAATTTTGTGAACGGGGCGTGTAGAAACTAGCGAATCTCAGGCCAACCTGATTGACGACTTCAAGGCACACATCTCCATCCCTGCAGGCACTACAGGGATATTCATGAAAGGCATTCAGCGTGAAGACGGAGAATCTGCCGACCTCGACACGCAAAGCCAATCAAAGTTAATGACTAATCAGATTACTATGTGCACATTCGCCGTCTGGTGTGTAGCCACGGGGGTAAAATAGAAGGGCTAAGAAGTATAATTTAGTTATGTTGATCTGACCGGCGAAGCACTGAATTTCTGATGTTTATGCTTGGGCAATTCGTGATAGTCCAGGAATACTTAGTAAAAAAACTGACGTACTCCAGACCGTCAAACAAATAAACTCAACGAGCTAAAAGAACGTTTACGTGGTGAGTTAAAAGGGGCAAAACACCGGAAGAATTCAATTGGGATGGGATGCTGCGATGCAAAGATTAAATACTACGCTGGTAAGTTAGTGTCAAGCATTAAAACTAAAGTAACTAATAAAACTTATGACCTGCGTTGAGGCAAAGAAAAAATTACAAAGCAGCAAAAGCATTGTGGGCGATCAGAGTACACAAATGGTATTTTGATAAGCCCGCTTTCCATAAACCGGCAGTTTTTAAGCGAGTAAAAACGAACAAGCCGGGTGGTTCGATCTTGATCGATCAAACCATCCGGCTCTACGAAGAATAAGTTGCCAGTTTTGTTATTTGAAGTAATTGGCGTTGATTTCGATGTAGCTCTGCCATTGCTCCGGAACATCTTCATCACGGTAAATCGCTTCAACCGGGCAAGCAGGCTGACAGGCTCCACAATCAATGCACTCATCGGGATTGATGTAAAGTTGGGTTGCCCCTTCAAATTCCTGTTCGTCTTTACGTGGGTGGATGCAATCCACCGGGCAAACTTCAACGCAAGCCGTGTCCTTAGTGCCAATGCACGGTTCACAAATGATGTAAACTGCCATTATCGCTGTCTCCTTCCTCGAAGATTCGGGTGAAAATTTAATTTTGAACGGATAATTCCCGGTCAGACTGACCGAGGCGTTATTGTACTGTAAGACTTATTGATTGCAAGCCAATGGGCAAGTCAAACGACTGTAGTCCTGCTTTCCATTTTAGTTCCAACCAAAATACGGCCGTCACTTGAAAGCAGGACTACACGCCAGGTCATTTGATATTGATGCGCACAGTGTTTGCAGTCTTTCCGTCAACGGTGACCTTAACCTCGACATCGCCTTTTCCGATCAAAGCCCGGCTTAGGCGTATGTTGGCTTGATCAAGGCCGACATAGACCCCCTGCGGGCCCAGGAAAAGCAATTCAGCGTTCGCTCCACCAATTGTGGCAAAAGTATTTGAAAGCGAACTGCGGAGGCGCAGACCGGTCCCATAAGCAATCAGAAACACTTGATCAGTTTCCGGCCCCAAATCAATGGGTACGGCGACCGCTCGACCTGTGGCCGCGTCAAAGCGCGAAGCCGATTCGTATACCTGTTCGCCATTGGCTCGAATGCGGAACACATCGGCAGCGGCAACTCCCTGTCCATCCGAATTGGCTGAAAACAATCCCGGAGCCACGGAAGCAATCTGCACAACTCCAGTCGAAACTGTTCCATCACCCGAAGTAATTGTCACGGTTGCCGCCCCGTTTGAAGTTCCAGGCGGAATCTGGAAGTTGACCTGGGTCGGCGCGACAAAAAACAGCGGTGCCAAACGTTCAACTCCCAAAGCGTCACGGACAGACACAGAAGTGTTGTTCAGTGTTGTCGGCAACGGAACTGTTCCTCCCACCTGCACTCCGGTCGCCAGGTTTTGCCCGAAGGCCGCAGCGATCAAATCGCTGGACAGAACATCGCCCAGGAAGCTGGCGGCAGAGACGCTGGATACAGTTTTCAGCAGGTTGACATTGAACACTTTCCGAACGCGCTGGTTGTTGAGGTCAGCGATGTACATATTCCCCGCCTGGTCAAAGGCGACATCGTTCGGGAAAGCGAGTTGCGCTCCAATCGGAGCCCCACCATCGCCACTGAAACCGCCCAAGCCATTTCCCACCACAGTAGTAATAATTCCCGTGCTGGCAGTCACTTTGCGGATGACGTGGTTGTACAGGTCGGCGATGTAAAGATTGCCGTCCGGGTCTGTGGTGATGAAGGATTGCGGGTCAATTTCAGCGCTCGCGGCTGGGCCGCCATCACCTTTGTAGCCGAAATTTCCGGTTCCCACATAATTCGAAATCGTGCCATTGGTTGCCACTCGACGAACTCTGCCATCGAACGCATCAAGAACAAAAACGACTCCGCTTCGGTCAACCGTTACTCCATAAGGCAGCAGGAATTGGGCACTTACTGCCGCCCCGCCGTCACCGCCACTTCCAATTCGCCCATCTCCGGCAATCGTGGAAATGACACCAGTGCTGGCCGTAACTTTGCGAACTCTGCGATTGAGCGAATCGGCAATGTAAAGATTGTTCGCCGAATCAATTGCGATCTGGAAAGGAGAGTTTAATTGAGCCTGAGTCGCTGCTCCGCCATCGCCGCCAAAGGAATCATCTCCAGTTCCGGCAACGGTCGAGATGACGCCACTGGGAGACACTTTGCGAATGCGATGGTTTCCAGTGTCGGAAATGTAAACGCTTCCTGTTGAATCCACAGCGACGCTTTGAGGTTGATTGAAGGTCGCATTGATCGCCTGGCCTCCGTCGCCGCTGGAACCCAACATTCCGTTCCCGGCAAATGGCAAGATCACACCCGCTGGCGTGACTTTGCGGACCCGGTTGTTTGCCGAATCAGCGATGTACAGATTGCCCGTGGCATCCGCAGCCACGCCGGTCGGGAAGAACAGATTCGCGCCGATTGCGGCTTTGCCGTCTCCGGCGGCTCCGGCCTGACCGTTCCCAGCCAATGTCGTGATGATCTGCTGCGCGTTGAAGTTCACAAGCAATTTCGCGCTGCTGGCATTACCACGAACATCCCATGCGGTAACCGTCAGATTGTTCGGACCGTTTTGCAAAGCAATGCTTGGAACTGTCCATGAGGTCGTTCCGCCAGCGACGCCGCTACCACCTCGGTCGTTGCTCCAACGAACCAGAAACACGGAAGCGTTGTCGGACGCAGTTCCGGTCAATGTCAGCGGCGAACTGGAAGTCGTAAATGTCGCAGCAGAAGTTGGAGCGGTGATGGCAATGGTCGGCGCAACCGTGTCATTCGCCGCAGCAAAAATAATCCGACGAACACGCAGGTTTTCGCGGTCACCGATGTACACGTTTCCAACAGAATCCACAGCAACGGAGTTAGGCGTTGCCAGCCGCGAAGCCAGCGCAGCCAACCCATCGCCGTTGAATCCGGACAGCCCGATTCCGGCGATGGTGGAGATAATGTTGGTTCCGGCGGCAACTTTACGGATTCGACTGTTCCCTCTGTCGGCGAAGTAAAGATTGCCTGCCGGATCGAATGCTACTCCGGCGGGAACGCTAACCCGAGCATCGGTTGCCGGCCCGCCATCGCCAGCAAAGCCCGAAGTCCCGATTCCAACAATCGTGCTGATTTTGCCGTCAGCGCTGTTGATTCGGCGGATGCGATTGTTTCCGCTGTCGGCAATAACCAGGTTTCCGTTGTTGTCGAAGGTTACGTTGATCGGAGCGTTGACATTGGCTTCGGTCGCCAACTTGTCGTCACCGTTGAAAGTCGCGGTTCCGGTTCCCGCCACCGTCGAAATAATTCCTGTTGCAGCGGCAATTTTGCGAACGCGGTTGTTGCTGAATTCGGCGTAATAAACATCGCCGTTTTTGTCCACAGCCAAGCCATATGGGAAATTCAGGCTGGCAGACAAGGCAGGCCCACCGTCGCCGCTGAAACCCGCCTGACCATTTCCGGCAATCGTGCTGATCTTGCCGTCCGCCGCAGTAATTTTGCGGATTCGGTTGTTGGAAACGTCGGAGATATACAGATTGCCTGCGCCATCCACAGCGATTCCGGCAGGCTGGTTTAACCTCGCTGCGGTCGCCAGTTCGCCGTCTCCGCTGTAACCCGCCGAGCCGGGCGTTCCCGCAACTCTGGAAATCACCCCGTTCGGCGCAACTTTGCGAACAGTGTGATTATCCGTGTCCGTGAAGTAAAGATTCCCCGCCCCGTCAATCGCAATTTGATAAGGACGCGAAATTTGAGCGGAAGCTGCTTGTCCTCCATCTCCCGCCGCCCCGGTTGAACCTGTGCCGGCAACCGTCACCAACACCGAATCCGGCGTCGAAGTGATTGAAATCGAAGCCCGCCCGATGTTGCCAACGGAATCCCTCGCCGTGACCGTAATCAAGTTCGCTCCGGGCGAAAGCGGAACTCCCGCCGCAGACCACAAACCAGTCGCAGGAGTAAACACCGCAGTCCCGGTCGCCCCACGATCCGATTGCCAGCTCACCGAAGAAACAGTGTTGTTGTCCGTAGCCTTTCCGGCCATGTTGATCACGCCGCTGGTATTTGAAAGTGAAACCGTCGGGTCGGTGATTTCTACCACTGGCGCGTCGGAATCAATTCGTCCGGCTTGGGTGACGACAAAGGTCTTTCCAGCAATCGTCGCCGTCGCAGTCCGCGCATTGAAACTCGTATTTTCATCCGCCTGGAAGTTGGCGGTTCCGTCAGCGCTGCCGCTGCCTGTCACTTTCAGCCACGAGGCGTTTGAAGTCGCGCTCCAATTGCAGCCGCCGGGTGAAGCTTTCACCGCAACGGTTCCGTTGGTGGCCGCTGATGCGATTTCGCGCGTCGGCGATGTCAGTGAATAACTGCATCCGCTGTTGTTGACCATTGTTCGCCAGGCGCCTCGACCGTGCGTAAAGGCATACACCGAAGTCACTCCGTTGGCGATTTGAATTTGAACTTTTTCGGTGATGGCGTTGGTAAAGCCTGTCGTTTCCTGCGCCCAGTTGGCTCCGCCGTCGGTGCTGACAAACACTCCGACGTCTGTTCCGGCGTACAACCGCGCAGTGTTGGACGGATCAATCGCCACGCTATGAACCGGCACATCCGGAATGCGCCCCGTAGGGTTTCCGCCGCTGCCCTGGCTGCCATCGGCAATCGACCAAGTCACGCCGCCGTCAATGGTTCTGTAAATGTGCGCGCCGCCGAAATTGGAGTACGTGGCGTAAGCAATGTCTTTGTTATTCGGGTCAAATGTGATGGAAGAAACCCAACCGTCTCTGGGCTGAGAGGATGGCCAATCCGTCACGCTAGTGGAAGTCAGCCCAACGCTGGTTCGCAGAACCAACCCGTCGCCCATTCCGACCAGCATGCGATTTGAATCGCTTGGGGCAATGGCGATGGAGCTGACGGATTCCGTGCCCGGAGTCAGCGTGCTGCCGCGCGACCAGATCGCCGCACTGTTCGATGTGCGCCACAAATAATATCCGCCAGTCCAAAGCCGCTGAGAATCGCTGGGATCCATGGCGAGCGGGGCCAGAAAATATGATCCGACATCGTTAACGCCAAACGTTGCGTCTCCAAAGGTGTTGCCGCCGTCCGTGCTTTTCCTGAAGTAAATGTCTCCGGCAAAGGTGGCAAACAGAGTGTTGGCGTTGGTTTGATCAATCGCGACGTAACCGCCATCGCCTCCGTTGATCAATCGCCAGGCATTAACGCCTTTGTCGTCGGTCCCCAGAACCGTTCCGTTGTCTTGGGTGCCGCCAAAATAGGTTTTGCCGTCAGCGGAAACCGCGCCGTCATAAAATTGAGTTACTCCGTAATTGTTATTGATGGACGTCCATTTGACCCCGATTGAAGTCGGATTGCAGACATTGGCCGGAGTCGTCGCTGTTGCTGCGCGCGCATTGTCGCTTCGGAACAAACCTCCGTCGTTGCCGATAAAGATGGTTTGATTACCGGCGCCGTCGTATTTCGGATGAAAGACAATGATGTGCTGATCTGGGTGAACCGCCCCCAAATCAAAGTTTGCATTCGCATAAGCCTGAGCGGCAACGCCCCAATTCACCCCGCCATCATCCGACCGAGCAATTTCGATTCCGCCAACCCAGATTCGGTTGGGATCAACCGGATCAACGGCAATTGCCAGGTCGTACCACCCTTGCGCGAAGATGAAATCTTCCAGGTCATACCCGCAATCGGTTGCCGCCGCTCCCACTGAAGCCGCCAAAATCGAACGATTGATTTTGTTGGCGTCCGTATTGCGAACCTGAGCCGTCCAGTTAGTTCCGCCGTTGGTCGTACGAAACACGGCGTAAAGTGAATACTGCGTGTCGTTTCGTTGAATGCTGGACGATAAAGCGTAAACGGTGTCCTGGTTGGAAGGCGCAATCGCCAACGCCGTGCGCCCCACACCGGATTCTCTGAGAGAAACGTCCCACGTGCCGGAACCTCCCGCATCGGTATTTCGGTACACCAGCGCCTGCTCGAAATTCCCGCACGAAGCAAACACGACATCCGTGGGTTTGTCCGTGCGAATTGCCAGATCCAGACAGCCGGAATTCACTGTCACGCCGCGCGGCCCAATCGGGTCAAGCGCTTTTGTCCAGGTTGTGCCGCCGTCCAGCGAACGCATCACACCAGATCGAGTTCCGGCGTAAATTCGGTTTTTGTCGGTCGAGCTAATGACGATATCGTTGACGAAATAAAAGTCCGCCGAGGTTTTCGTGCCTTCCAGCCGAGTCCAGTTGGCTCCGCCGTCCGTGGTTTTGAAAATTCCCGCACCACGAAAATCGCCGTTGCTCAAATCGCCGTCATAATCCGAACCGTATACGCCTTCGCCTGTGCCGACGTAAATCGTGTTGGGATTGCCTGGCTCAAAAGTCAAAGAACTGACGGTAATGTTTCCCAGCAGATCGGCAATCGGAGTCCAGGCTTGTCCGCCGTTAGTGGATTTCCAAACACCGCCGCTCACGCCTGCCGCATACATGATGTTCGGGTCGTTCGGATTGATAAGCAAAGCTCGAGTGCGTCCCCCAATATTGCCGGGCCCCAGCGGAGTCCAACCGGCGGCAACTTCGGTTTCGGCGCTTGCACGCAAAGCCGCTGATTCCGTCGGCGTCAGAAAGCGGTTGAGCGAAGTCGAAAACTGCGGCATCGAACGCATTTGTTCCTGCGCTTCAAAGTATTTTTCAATCGGAATCTCTTTCTCGCCCACAGGCAAACGTTTTTTCAAAAAGTACTCGGCGGCTTCCTTGGGTTTGTCGAACGCTTCTTCGGTTTCTTCATCGCGCTTATCCGTCATCCGAAAGCGCGGCAATTCCATTCCGCCTTCAGCTGTTTGCTGCGGCCAATTCCGCAAGGCTGACGATAATGAATTTTTCTCTTGCTCGATCCAGGGAGTTTGCGCTTGGATTTGTCGTTTTGGCTGATGTTTCTGCGGCAAACGGAAACGGCTTCCCTTTCTGGCACGCGCGGCTTCAATCCGCTCTTTCGCAGCCGTTTTGCTCTCTTGCCCTGAAGCTGTCAGCAGCGGCAGCAAAATGCTCGCTGTCAATGAAACAGCAAAAACTGCCAGAAGCAGAGACAAGTTCACCTTCACCTTATTGCGATTGGCCGATTTAGGCATTGTGGGTCCTCTCCTTTTTTCTCGAGGCTGAGCGCTCAACCACTTCTGCGGTCGAAACTATTACGTCAGCTAAATTGTCAGTTGTGGATTTTTCCGGCTGATGATTTTCAACCGGCGGGTCGTCCGTGGTTGTTTAGAATTGAGGCGCAACGCGTTCGACTTCGATTACGCCTTGAACTTTTCTGAGCGCGCTGCGGACGCGCTCTAAATGATTCAGATCCAAAATATCCACCGTCATTTCGATCAAACGAATTCCGTTGCTGGTTTCCCGATTGTCTGTGCGCGCGTCACGGATATTGGTTTTAGCGTCCGCAACGGCATTGGTCAATGCCGCCAATTGCCCTGTGCGGTCTTCGGTTCTGACCGCCAAAGTCACGGCATAAGGTTCGTTGCCACCGTCGCCGACCCAATTGACTTCGATCAAGCGTTCGCGGTTGACCATCAAGTTGGCGACATTCTTGCAGCGGCGAGCATGAACGCCGACGCCTTTGCCACGCGTGATGTACCCGATGACTTCTTCTCCGCGAATCGGGTTGCAACACTGAGCGCGATAGACCAACACGTTGTCTACGCCCTTAATGGCAATTCGGTCGTCGCCAAGCTTCAACGCGCGTTTGACGACTTGCGTCATCTGCTGCAAACGCGTCGTTTCGGCCTTGTCCAGCTCTTCAAACTTTTCCGCCGGAATCAATCGCGTCAGAGCAGTTTTGGACAACAACTTGCCGTATCCGATCGCCGCGAACATATCTTCGAGTTTTGGAAAGCCATTTTCCAATCGGTATTTTTCCAGCAAGGGATCATCCAAAACCTGTTTTGGTTTTAGCTTCAACCGGGCGGCTTCTTTCTCAAAGAGTTTGCGACCGACTTCAATCGCTTCTTCGCGCTGTCGCTGAGCGACATAATGCTTGATCTTGCTTTTCGCTCGCGTCGTGGCAACAAATTTCAGCCAGTCGCGATTCGGTTTATGACTGGGACTAGTCAGAATTTCAATCGTATCGCCGCTTTGAATCCGATACTGCAATGGAACGATTCGCCCATTGACCTTTGCGCCCACACATTGATCTCCGACGTGTGTATGAATGGCGTAGGCAAAATCCACGGGCGTAGCGCCGTGCGGCAATTCAATCACGCGACCTTTCGGAGTTCTGGCAAACACTTCCGCGGACTGCAACGGCAACTCTTCCTTCAGCGAATCCACAAAGTCGCGCGCATCCAAATCCTGCTGGGATTCGACCAATCTGCGCAACCATTTCATCTTTTCATCTTCGCTGTTGTCCTGCCCTTTGCCTTCCTTGTACTTCCAGTGAGCCGCAATTCCTTCTTCGGCAACCCGGTGCATTTCGTCCGTGCGAATTTGAACCTCGAAATGGTGCCCTTCATCGCCGATCACAGAAGTGTGCAGCGATTGGTAGCCATTGCTTCGCGGTTTGGCGATAAAGTCCTTGATACGGTCTTCAAACGGAGTCCAATATTGGTGCATTACCCCCAGAGCGAAATAACAATCCCGCTTATCCGGCACGATAATCCGCACGGCAGCCAGATCGTAAACTTTGTCGAGCGGGATTCTCTGTTTCTTCAGCTTCAGGTGGATGCTGTAAAGGCGTTTGATGCGGCCATCAATTTTCGTGAAAGGAACCTTGTTTTCGGTCAGCCGCTCAGCAATTCGCGTCTTCACGTCCTGCAAAAAAGCTTCGGTAGATTCGCGTTGCTGTTCGACTTGCTCCTTCAATTGCTTGTACCCGTCCGGGTCCAGATATTGAAACGACAGGTCTTCCAATTCAGCGCGAATTTTGCTCATTCCCAACCGGTGAGCGATCGGCGCGTACACATCCAGTGTTTCCTGAGCGATTCGCTTGCGCTTTTCAGTTTTCAAATGCTGCAGCGTCTGCATGTTGTGCAGCCGATCCGCCAGTTTGACCATCACCACGCGCACATCATCAACCATCGCCAAGACCATCTTGCGCAGGCTTTCGGCTTGAGCGTCTTCCTTGGAAACATTGCCGAGATTGCTGATCTTGGTGACGCCATCCACCAAATGCGCGACTGTCTGGCCGAAGTTCTTTTCAATGTCCGGCAACTTGGCCAGCGTGTCTTCGACTACGTCGTGCAGCAACCCGGTGCTGACCGTTTCCACGTCCAGCCGCATATCCGCCAGCAAATTGGCAACCGATAACGGATGACTGAGGTACGGCTCTCCCGAGGCGCGAACCTGATCCTTGTGCATCATCGCCGAGTACAAGTAGGCGCGGCGAAGCATGTCCAGATCAGCCTCTGGTTGGTATCGTTCGATTTTATTTTGAATTTCTTCAAAGCGGATCATCGGAGGGATTATAGCTGAAGGAGTAAGCAGTAGACAGTAGTCGGTCGTCGGCGGCAAATTTCGATCACTCATCTTTCACACCAAACGCCTCCGCCCCGGTTCCTGGCAGGAAAATGACTGCTGCGTGTTGCCGTCCAACTATTGACGACTCAGGCGAAGTGAGTTTCCAATCACGGACAGACTGGAAAGCAGCATTGCTCCGGCAGCCATAATCGGATTGAGAACTCCGACAACAGCCAAGGTGATACCGAGCGTGTTGTAGAAAAATGCCCAGAACAGATTCTGCCGGACCACACGCCAGGTTTTATTGGCCAAGTCGAAGACTTCCGAAAGTTTGCTGAGCGAGTTGGTCATTAAAACAATGGCTGCAGCTTTCATCGCGATGTCTGCACCGGAACCAACGGCGATTCCCAGATCGGCAGCCGCCAGCGCCGGAGCATCATTGATTCCGTCGCCAATCATGGCGACGAACTGTCCCTGCTTTTGTAACCGCTCGATCACTGCCGTTTTGTCGCCGGGCAAGGCTTCGGCGATGAAATCATCTGCACCAACGGAGGATGCGACCCAGGAAGTCGTCGCTTGGGCGTCGCCAGAAACGATCATGGTTTTAACACCGCGCTGCTGCAAATCATGCAACACAGCTTCAGCATCTGACCTGACACGGTCGCCCATTCCTATCAAGCCTCGCAATTGCCCGTCCCAGCCAAAGAAGGCGACGGTTCGGCCTTTCGCTTCTAAAGACTCTGCCTGAACTTCTGTTGCAAAGTTTACCCAGGCACCTTCCTCTTCAGCCAAATGGCGGTTGCCAACAAAAACTCTATGTCCGGCAACCTTGCCGACCAGCCCAAGGCCTTTGCGAATTTTGATCTCTTTGGCCTCAAACAGTTCTACGCAGTCTGCTTCCGCATGTTTGACGATAGCGCGCGCCAGCGGATGTTCCGAATACCGTTCGAGCGAAGCGACCAATCGCAAACTTTCTTCATCGAAAAACGGGCTTGTGGACTCGGCCTGGCTGCTCTGCCGAACCGAATGCTGAAGCGTCGTAAAGGAAAGCTTCGGCGAAACTTCGGCAAAACTCTGCTCATCTGTGGCAAGCTGAATTGGCTCGAATTCCAACAAGGCAAAGTCGCCTTCCGTGATCGTTCCCGTCTTGTCGAAAATCACGGTATCCACTTTGCGAATATTTTCCAGCACGCGACTATCGCCAACCAGAATGCCTCGGCGGGAAGCGGAACCGATTGCCGCCGTCACAGCCAGCGGAGTCGCCATTCCCAACGCGCAAGGACAGGCAATGACCAAAATCGTAATTGCGCGCATCAAGGCTTCGCTCATTTCGGTGAATCCGCCCAGCCAACAAACCAGAAAGGTCAGCGCGGCAATTGCCACGACACCCGGCACGAACAAACGCGAGATTTGATCTACCGCGCGTTCCAGCGAAGATTTGCTGCCAAGTGCGTGCTCGACCATTTTGATGATTTGCATCAATGTCGTGTCTTCGCCAACTTTGGTGGCTCGAACCTGTAACACGCTGCCGGAATTCAGGCTTCCGGCAATGACGCGGCTGCCGATCTCTTTTTCAACCGGTGTAGATTCTCCTGTCAGCAAGGATTCGTCGGCGTATGAACTGCCTTCGATGACTTCGCCATCCGCAGGAATCCGCTCCCCGGCTTTGACCAGAAACATATCGCCAACATTCAGCGCATCAACAGAAACGAACTTTTCTTCGACGCCAGATGCGGCTGCAACCATCAACCGCACTTTCTTCGGCATCATTCGGTAAAGCATGGTAATGGCCCGCGAAGTCTGTTCTTTCGCGTTTCGCTCAATCAGCTTGCCAACCAGCACCAGCGTGACGATGGCCGAAGCCGTGTCAAAATACACATGTCCGCCCAGAAATGCCTGCGCCGCGCTGTACACATACGCCGCCAAAATTCCCAGGCCCAGCAATGTTTCCATGCGGACGACGCGATTGAGCATTCCGCGCCAGGCGGGTTTCAGAATTGGCATCCCGGAATAAAAGATGATTGGCGTCGCCAATCCCATCAAAACGAACGGCAAAAAGCGGCGCACGCTTTCGGCAATCTGCTCAAAATACCCGACGTAAAGCGCCATGCTCAGCGTCATGATGTTTAGATACAAAAATCCTGCGATGCCCAACCGCAACAACAAATCTCGCCGTTCGGCATTTGCAACGTCGTTGTCGCCGCTGCATTCGCTGGCCTTGTAACCAAGCTCTGCAATTCGCTCGTTAATTCGATCAGGCGGCATGTACTGAGGACAGTATTTAACCTTGACCAGGTCGGAAGCAAAGAAAGCTTCGGCGGAAACCACACCGCGCTCTTTGGTCAACACATGTTCGATCAACCAGGCGCATGACGAACACCACATCCCGGAAACTTGCAACATGGTTTCCTGTGTCGGAGCGTCGGCGGGAATTGGCGGCAACGCGTCCTTTCCATTTTGCGTACCAGTGGAAATCAACCCGAGCGCCAAGCTGCGTTTGAAGACTTCCGTTTCGCGAATGTCTTGCCCCGAAGCAACGACTCCACTTTCCAGCAAAATGGCGTACACATTCATACAGCCCAGACAGCAAAACGATTTTTGCTCGCGGTCGAAGCTGCGCGTGAACGGATGACGACCAATCGCCAGTCCGCAAAGCTCACACAAGTTATCGTTTTTTTCTTCAGTCATCGACTAAGTCAGTTGGGCTTGTTCAGAACTCTCCTTGGCGCGCCTAAATTCAAAGCCACGCACAACCACATAAGCCAACAAGGCAAACAGAAAGAAAATCAGAAGCATCCAGGCAACACTTTGCAGCGTTCCAATCACGGTTTTGTAGACTTCAAGAACCCAGCGATCAAAGTTCAAAGCAAGCGGCAGATCGTCTTTGGTTTTTGGGGTAATGTATTTCTCAAGATCCCATACGCGGACTCCGCCGGAAATTCCGACGACATAAACTGCAAAAAGAATGTAGCGCTTCCAGGTCACGCCGAGTTCTTCAGATACCAGGCGGTCAAGAATCCTTTTTAGAGGTTGGTTGAACAGTAACGCCACCAGCGTCGCGGTGAGCGTGGCAATCAGAAATGTAACCAGCATCAATGTCAGGAACATATTTCCAACCTTCACTTTCTGTTCTGTTGGTCGCCAGCGTGAACGCCACACCGTATTTCTTAGGCAAAGGCCATCTCTGTCATGTCCGGCTCAACCATCAACGATGATCAACCGTCTGAGCATTCACAGGCCTGCCCGTCTCATCCAGAAGGATTGGGTTCGCCCGTTTGGAGATGATGTACGTTGTCACCAAAATGCCAATGAAAAGCACAAACACCAGGCCCAACAGAAAGGTCAAAATCTTTCCTTGCTGCAGAGACAGGTAATTAACGATTCGTTTTCTCATCGTGGTTTCCTTTCGGTGGGAGTGATGAATGTCATCGGAGTATTAGTGGTGTCACCGCCCGGTTCAACGCGGCTGACAATCTCAAAATGGTTGATACCTTGCGGCAAAGCTTGCGGCGGCACGGAAACTTCAAATTGAAGCTGGCGCTCTTCGGCGGGTTGCAGCTTCAGCGGCTGCTCCAATTCAATCTGCGCACCCGGCAGATGTTCCAGCGACAACGTCAAGGAGGCATCTTTGCCCTGGCGATTTGCGACAGTCATTCGGAATTTGTTGTAAATGCGGCCATCGTCACCCAGACGATAGAGTTCCGTGCGAACCGGTGCGATTTTCACCATCACGTTGTCACGCATCGAAAGCACGACGAACAATCCCGAAGCATAAAACACTAACAACAACGCAACGATGACTCGTTTGGCGTCGCGCAATCCCAATCGCCTAAGCAGAGGAGTCTTTTTGTCGCTCAGCAATTCGCCTTTTTCGCCCCAGGCGTAATGGATCAAGCCCGGCTTGCCCAATCGGCCAAGCACATCCTCGCAAGCGTCAATACATTCGCCGCAATGAATGCATTCGATCTGGAAGGGCGAGTTTCGAATGTCTATTCCCATGTGACAAACGCGGACGCATTTTTTGCATTCGATGCACACTTTCTCTTTGTCTTTCCCATCACGGTACTGAACGATCAGCGTTTCCTTGTCGCCGAGCATTCCCTGCAAATATCCGTACGGGCAAATGGTTTTGCAGAAGGTCTGTCGCACAAACGCAAAGTCAAGAAAGATAATCAACGTCGTTGCCGCTCCGGCAATTCCTCCCGCCGTGCGAATGTCCAGCGAGAAAAGCCGTCCCAGCAGATCGCGCGGTTCGACAAAGTAGGAAATGAAGACGAAGGCAAGAAAGATTGCGGCAACCACCAGCACGGCGTAAAACAACGCGCCGCTCATCAGTTGACGCTTTTTGGCCGGAAGTTTGATGAAGCGCTTGTTGATGAACTTTTTCAGCCGCTCTTCCAAGGCCAGCGACGCTTCGCTAAAGATCATCTGCGGGCAGAAATAACCGCAATAGATTCGCCCATACAACATTGAAGCCGCCGTCACGACATAGAGCATAAACAGCATCGAGAAAAACAGGATGCCGAATTCGTTGATCCAAAGTTCATAACCGGCGAAGAAAAAGCGCTGGCGCGGAATATCGAATCGCATGACGTTGAAAAACGGCAACGCGACGAACACCAAGAAGCAGGCGAATTGAATGATGCGGCGATAGCGATGATAGGTTGATTGTGCAGGCAACACCGGCAACTGTTTGCCATTGGGTTTATTGGCAGGTTTGGGAACAGATTTAATTGCCGAAGGGGTTTGCCCAGCCAGGCCCCGCTCGGCGGATAAGTTTGGGCTGCTGACGCTCATGATGATTAAGTTGCTTAGTCAGTACCGCAACCACTGGGGAGCGCATACAACACGACCACTTGCTCCTTACCAGTCGCGGCACTGACCTGATTTTAGTGGTGACAACTTGCTGCTTCGGTTGCGGTCATCAAAGGCATCAAACCTCGCCAGACCAAAAACGCTCCGAGCAGCGCAACGCTGATGGCTGTCAACCGGCTTCCCCATCCGCTGGCATTCAATCGTGCCAGCTTCAAACTGAAAGCCGATGATACGACACCCAGCGCGAACAACGCGCCAGTCGTTCCTAATCCGAAAGCCATCATCGTCAAAGAGCCAGCAAGTGCCGTGCCCGAGGCCATCGCTTTTAGAAGCGCGGCGTAAATTAGCCCGCACGGCAAAAAGCCCAGCATCAATCCGAGAGCAAATTTGCTGGCAACGGTTGGTGAAGAAATGCGACGACCTAAAGGTTTAAGGAATTGAGACGTGTAACGAAGCGGATCGAAGCGTTGCAGAAACCGATGAGGAAGCAGATCAAGCATCAGCAATCCGGCGAGGATCATTAAGGCTCCAGCGACAATAGCGACAATGTTTTCAACACCAGCCAGCTTTCCAGCCAAGTCAAAAATCTGGCCGGTCAGGCCTGCAACTGCCCCAAGGAGGCCATAGGTAAGCACTCTCCCCAAGTTGTATGCCAGATGTGCGGATATTTGCTGACTTGCTTTACGATGGCTTAAGGATAGGCTGAATGAAACAACCACAGGTCCACACATCTGCATACAGTGCAGGCTACTGACCAAGCCAAGACCGAAAATAATGGAAAACTCGATTGCCGACATCGCTTAGTTTTTGTCGCCGTTGCGCGTAATTCCCCAAGAAGACCTTTTCACGCTGCGGAAATCTGCACAAAACCGTTCTGCTTAATCTTTGGATTGGGCGCGTTGATGGTCACGCATTCTCGATAAAAGTCGAATCGCTTCATCTTGATCGCCTGTGTCGGGCAACGCGAAGCGCACATTGCACAGCGAATACATGTGGATTCGTCTTTCAGCATAATCGCACCGAACTCACGCAATTCTTCATTGCTGTAACCTTGCAAATCGTCTGCCGAGATCCCCGCTGATTCCGAGGCGAGCTTCATCAAAAATGCGTCTCCGCGAAGCTTGTCCAACCCAACCAGCTTGATCAGATTTTCAGGACAAACATCCACGCAGCCATTGCATGCAATGCAAGTCGAAGTGTCAAAAACCGTGTTGATGTTGCAGCGTAAACACCGCGCAGCTTGCTGCCGGGCTTCGTTTTCAGAGAAATTGATTTCGACAATGTTCAACGTCGCGGCGCGTTGTTCCGCGTCCAGCGCCGGAGGATTGTGTCGTTTTAACTGGTCCCAGCCCGGCGTCATCGTGTAATCCGCCGGCAGCCAGCGTTTGCGAACTACAACATCCGTGCGAGTGCCACGCAGGTAATCGTGCATGGAGCGCGCGGCAATCTGCGCCGACGCAATGGCGTGAATAAACAATCGGGGGCCGTGAGCGATGTCGCCGCAGGCGAAAACATCCGGGGCTGTCGTTTGATACGTTTCAGGATCAACTTTGATCAGCCCGCGCTCGGTTTCGACGCCATCGTCATCACTCAAAAAGGTCAGGTCAGAAGTTTGGCCGATGGCGAACATAATCGTATCGGCTTCAATGTCTTCGACAAAGGATTCATCGAATTTGGGATTGAATTTCCCTTCTTCGTCAAACACCGAAGAGCATTTGACCGTGCGCAACCCGGTGACATAACCGCCTTGTTGCAAAACTTCGCGCGGGCCGCGAGCTGTGTGTAACTTGACGCCTTCTTCTTCGCCTTCTTCAATTTCGATTTCGTCAGCGGGCATTTCGTGGCGATCTTCCAGGCAAACCAAGTGAACTTCCTTGTCGCCGCTCAATCGCAAAGCCGAGCGAGCTACGTCATATGCGATGCGTTCCGTTCGTTCCATGTCGGATTTGGCATCGGCCATCTCCACGGCTCTGGGACGAACCGCCGAACGCGCCACGTCAAATGCCACATTGCCGCCGCCGATGACGACAATTTTTTTGCCGAGTTCCATCGGTTTGCCTTCGTTGAAGGCTTTCAGAAATTCCAGACCGTCGAATACGCCGGGCGTATCACTTCCCGGCAAGGGCAACTTGCGCCCTTTCGGCAAGCCAACGCCGAGAAAGATTGCCTTATAGCCTTCTTCGCGCAGGCTTTTGATCGTGAAATCCCGTCCGAGCTTCATATTGCATTTCAGCTCGACGCCCATTGAAAGGATCGCATTGATTTCGGCGCGCACCAGTTCCCGCGGCAACCGATAAATTGGCACGCCAACCATCAACATTCCGCCCGGATCAGAGTTGGCTTCAAACACCGTCACTTTGTAACCAAGCCGAGTCAGATCGTGGGCGACGGTCAAGCCGGAAACACCTGCTCCAATGACCGCGATTCGTTCGTAATCGCCACGATTCGGAGACAGCATTCGTTCATTCGCGCCCGCATGGTAATGAGTGAAGTCGCCGGATTCAGGCCCGAACTGTTCGTTGACGTAGCGTTTCAGCGCGCGGATGGTAACCGGTGAGTCCAGGTCGCCTCGTCGACAGTTGACTTCGCAAGGCGCGCCGCACACTCGCCCACAAATCGAAGCAAACGGATTCGTTGCGCGAGCGATTTTGTACGCTTCCTGGTAACGACCTTCGGCAATTGCCGTCACGTACCCACAGGCATTGGTATGCACAGGACAAGCATCCTGACATTTGACCATCTTCATCCAGTAATCGGCGGAAGTCTGGTCGGCGGGTTCAAATTGCAAGTTGGCTTGCGGCATAAGTTTGCATCAAAGTCAGCAACTCGACTGTAAAGAAGGCCTAAACAGGAAATCCTTCTTTACGGTCGGGTTGCCGACACAGGTTGTTATTCGTGAAATTTCCGAAACACAAAGCTAAGCAGAATCGCCAGGTAAACAACTCCTATACCGGCAACCGCATACATCAAAGCTGGCGAAGAGTGCGTCGCCGCATTAAAGGTTCGAACCAACACGCCTCGCTCAGAATGATTGACTTCGCCGTTCATGAAAATGATCAGATAGGTCAAACAACCGCCGATAATGAAGATGTAAGCAATCTTCAAAAACATGGGAACGTCAGTTCCCTTGCGTTCGGTGATCCAACCGTCGGCGTATTCTTTGATTTCGTCTTGTTTGTTGTTGTCGCTCATAACGATCTCCTGAACTCTAGGGAAGATTTCTGTTGGCCATCTCGTCGTCATCTTCCAACATTCGATATTTCGCATCTTCGCTCTTCTCGTTCCAATACCCATCCTTGATTGAGCGAAAGAAGAAAAACAGCGCACCTGCGGCTAGTAAGGCAAAGAAGAAGTAAGCGAAAAACACGCTCGGGTATCCGTAATCGCGCATCATTTCCCCCTACTTTTCATAATCATTGTCCGGTCGCCAGTTCTTGGCGCGACCGAGCGTTTGTAGGTAAGCGACGACCGCCTGGAATTCTTCTTCGTTTTCGACGATCCAGGGATAAGGCGGCATGATCGAACCAGGGACCAAGTCGCGCGGGTTGCGGAAATGGGCACGGTGCCATTGCTCATCATATTTTCCGCCCACGCGCGACAGGTCTGGACCGGTGCGTTTGGTTCCAAACAGGTGGGGACTGTCGTACACAAACTCATCCGGCGTCGAAACTGGCGAATCTACTCCGCGCCAGCCGGAACGTTTCGTATCGGCCAGCAGCGTCCGGGTTTGTTGCGTGTGGCAATACCAGCAACCTTCGCGAACATACACGGCGCGTCCGCGCAATTGCTGTTCGGTATATGGCTGCAATTTTCCCGTCACGCCTTTGCTCGCGTCACTGTTGTCGAACGGCTTCGCCCAGCTTTTGTCCACAATTGGTGGAACGACTGTCGTCAACAACCCGCCCAGGAAAAACAGGGCAAGCGCGGCGACAACGAAAATCGGGGCACTATAATCAGCTTTGCGTAACATAAATTTTCTCCTTCTTTAGGCTCCTGGAGTTGTGCTTCAGGCATGAGCCGCAGCCGTCTTGCTCGATTCGGTTCCTGAACCGACCATCGTTGCCAAGATGTTGTAGGCGAAAGCCACAATGCCGCCGAACATCAACACGCCAGAAAAGAAGCGGACGATCCAGACCGGTTTCAAGGCCACAACGGTGTCAATGAACGGAATCGCAGGGTTATTCCATTGCCATCCTTGCCAGAATCCGCCCAGCCATAAGGTCACGAAAAATCCAACGCCGCCAATCAGGAACAGCCAGAAGCTCCAATTGGCAAGCGAGTCCGAAAAGAGCGCGCGCCGAAAAATTCGCGGCACGACGTAATAGGAACCCGCGATGGCGAAGAACGAAAACGCTCCCAACACCGCCATATGCGCGTGGCCCGGAATCCAGTCCGTCTTGGAAACAATCGCGTTGACCGAACGCAAGCTGTGCATTGGTCCCTGGAAACAGGTCAGAAGGTAAAAAACGACCCCCGTCATCAAAAACTTCAGCGGCACATTGTCACGCAATTGATCCCATTGGCCGCGCATCGTGGCAAAGAAGTTGTAAACAACGGCCCACACCGGAACCAACAGCATCACCGAAAAGACGATGGCGATGGTTTGCAGCCATTGCGAAATCGGCCCATGCAGCATGTGATGCGCTCCCGTCCAGACGTACACAAAAGCCAGCGACCAAAAACCGATCATTGACAATTTGTGGCTGTGCAACGGGTTATTGGAGGTTTTCGGGATAAAGTAATAAGCAATGGCCAAACCAATCGGCGTGAAGATCAATCCGACTGCGTTATGAACATACATCCAGTTCAAGTTTGCCTGATTGACGCCCGTCGCAAACAGCGCAGCGAAGTTGCCAGTCAAATACACAAAAGCCGTCCACAGAACCGTTCCCAGGCAATACCAGATGGTCACGTACATCTGTGTATATTTTCGGGTAATGACCGTGCCGAACATATTCGCGCCGAACATGACCCAGGCGATGACGACCAACACATCCAGCGGCAATGGCAATTCGGCATATTCCCAGCCTTGGTTCCAGCCCATTAACAGCGAAACTACCGCGCCAAGAATAATGATGTTCCAAAGCACCGCCGTAGCAATGCCGAGCTTTTCACTCCACAGCTTCACGCCGCACAAACGCGGGATGACGTAATACATCAAGCCCATGTCCGCAGCCAGCAGCCAGCCAAATAGCATGCCGTTGACATGCAACGGACGTAGCCGCCCATAGCTCAAATACTGAACCGTTCCGAGCAATTCCGGCCAGACGAACTTGGCGGCAATCACCAATGCGATGATCCCGACAATGAAAAAATATGAAATCGAGCTGACCAAAAACAGCTTGGCAGTCGTGTCCTGGTGTAATGATTCGTTGTAACGCGCGGCTTCAGAGACGGGAATTTCGCCTGCGCTTTTGATTGTTGCTTCGCTTTGCATAAAGCCTCCAGGTTGGAGTTTGAATTGGAACCCCGCCTTTGTTGAATCGTCACCTCCGCCTGATGGCGCATTCAATCGCCCGGCAGGGTTCCAAGCTTGTTACTGCTTAACTTTGTTGAAACTTCTCAAGTAATTGACCAGGTCGCCGATGTCTTTCTGCGTCAACCCGTAATCCACCCAAGGCGGCATCGCAGATCCCTGCACGCCGTACATAATGGATTCGATGAGGCGGCGATCACTGACTGAATTCATAAAGTCAGCGCTCCGCAGGTTGCGCGGGCGAGGCTGAATGTCTGTCGAGTTCGGCCCTTTGCCGTCAGCTTTCTTGCCGTGACAACCAGTGCAACGTTGCAAAAACAGCTGCTCACCACGTTTCACGGAAGCGGCATCCGACGTCACCGGATTGGTTTCCGGCACTGGCCGACCTTTGGCCTGACGCGCAGGCTCTTTGACATAATTCTTTCGTATGTGATCCAGCACGCCGCGAATCTGGTCGTCGTTCAGCACACGCCCCCAAGCAGGCATCGAAGTTCCGGCGACTCCGTTTTTGATCGAATTCATCAACCGTTCGTCGGATTTGCTGCTCATGAATCCGGCTTTCGTCAGATCGCGCGGATAAGGATCAAGGTACACGGCAATCATTCCCTTGCCGTTGCCCAGATCGCCGTGACAGCGAGCGCAAAGCGTAGAAAAGATGCCAGACGGATCCCCCAAGGCTGGCGGAGTTTTCAAACTCGCCAGATAGGAAGTCATCGCTTGATATTCCGAATCCTGGAAGTTGAATGTCGGCATAATGGAATCTGATACGCGCGAGCGAGGTTCGCGGAAATGATCCATCATCCATTTTTCGTCCTTGATCAATCCTTCAAACGAAAGATCAGGCGCGATGCCCCCGTCACGATTGCCGAGCTTGTGACAAGCCAGACACGAGCGGTCATTGATCAGCTTCTCCCCCAGAGCGACCAACGATCCGCCCGCTGCCGGTTCAGCTGTCGGAGTGGTTTCCGCCGTTGCGCCGGCAAATTGACCTGTCTTGCCTTTGTTCAAGCTAGCCCGGTAACGATCAAGCGAGGTTTCGGAAAAGTTGATGCCTCGGCGGCTTTTCAAAAAGACGACCAGCGCTTTGACTTCTTCGTCGCTCAAATTGAATTTGGGCATGAATGACGTGGCGCTGTTGGCTCGTGGTTCCACAATGGATTCCCACAAATAATCCGGCTTGAATTTCTTGCCGACTTCGCTCAGTTCCGGGCCAAGCGTTCCTGCGGACAGGCCTTCGATCTTGTGGCAACCATAACAATTTTTCTCGAAAAAGAGCCTGCGGCCCTGTGTCACCAACGGAGTGCTTTTGAAATTTTCCTCCGTGTGGCAGAGCGCACAATTGGCTTGCATGAAGTCTTTGTTTTTCAGCTTGGGCTTGAAATCAGCGCGCCAGTTTTGCGTGATGTACCCTAATAACGGTGACGGCCAATAATGGTCTTCACCGTGAGCGTCAAAGGTATCCAATCCTCGCCCTTGCCCATCGTGGCAAACCGTGCAGCCGAAATCGGAAAATTTATGGCGGCGTTCCCACAGGCCATTGACCTGACGATCACCCAAAGTTTCGGAATATGGATGCGAACGCAGCGGCTGGGCATGATCTTTGAACCGCGGATCGTCATTGCCGATGTGGCAGGTAGTGCAACGATCAACACGCTTTTCGCCAAAGGCCGTAACAATGATCTGTTCAATGCGAGGGCTGCGGCCTTCCAGCGCGGCACGCTCGGCGTCGGTTTTGGCCATTGCGCGCGCCTGATCGAAGTAAGCCGTTTGATGGCGCTCCCATTTGTGGAAAAACTGGTTGTAGAAGACAAGTCCGTGAACTATCAGAATCACGAAACTCGCAATGGCTAGAGCCAGTCGCATAATTAGATCCTCTTTGGGTACGCACGCGTTCTCGCGTGCGGATTGGCACGCGAGAACGCGTGCGTACCCGGTTGCTTACCAGGGAGACACAAATCCCCAGTTCGGCCCGCGGAAAAACGTGCCGACGATTATCAAAATGATGTTGACGATGACGAAAATCAGAAACAGCGTATTGGCCAGCAATCGCTCTTTAGCGAACCAGCGGCCAACGCCTTTGGTGGTCCTGTCAAAATACGGCACCAATAACAGGATCAAAACTTCCAAGGTTGGAATGCCTACGCCCCCCCAGAACGCCGAATAACTGACCATTTCCTGCAAACCCAGGAAGTACCACGGAGCTTTTGCGGGATTCGGCGGATGCGCGATGTTGACCGGCTCTTCCAGCGGAGCGTTGAACAACAGTGACACCACCAGGACTCCGGCGACCGTCACAACAAACACGAACAATTCCGCCATAAACAGGTTCGGCCAACTGAACACGGATTTGTCAGGCACATTGCCGACTTTGGTGAACGGGCCGCGAACTAAGCCTTGAATGCCATATTGTTTCTTTTCAATCACCGCAGCAGATGCAGCAACAGTGGCAGGAGTCGGCGCAACATCAAGCTCTTTCGGCCAGTCGCTCAACGAATCGGCCTTCTCTCCCGTCAGGTCTTCAGCTTCTTCAGGCCGCGACAATCCGCCATCTTTGCGAATGCGCCAGAAGTGAATGGAAACCAGCAAGGCCATCACTAATGGCAACACTGCGATGTGCAGCACGTAAAACCTCAGCAAGGCTTCCTGACCGACGTTCGTGTCGCCCAACAGGATGAACTGAATGTCTTTACCCACAATAGGAGCGTATCCGGCAATCGAAGCTCCAACGGTGATTGCCCAAAACGCCAGCTGATCCCAGGGCAACAGATACCCTGTAAAGCTGGAAAACAGAGTCAGCAGGAACAACACGACTCCGATCACCCAATTGAACTCGCGCGGCTTTTTGTACGATCCTGTGAAAAACACGCGACACATATGCAGGAAGACCACCGCAACCATTCCGTGCGCAGCCCATCGGTGCATATTGCGAAGAAAAGTCCCGAATGCGACCGATCCGCGCAGGTCAAGCATTCGGTCATAAGCCTGTTCGGTCGAAGGCACGTAATAAAACATCACCAGAATTCCGCTGATCGTCAGCAATACGAACAGGAAAAAACTGATCAAACCCAGTCCCATCGTGTACCAGGGTTTGACCGTGTGGCGATTCACCTTGACCGGATGAATGTGCAGAAAGAAATTGGTGAAGCTGGTTTGCGCTCGTCCCAGATCGGAACTGGGTAACGAATTGCGAAAGATGGAATGCCAGATGTTAGCGGGCATTTCCTTGAGCGCGCTGAAGTAGCTGTTCTTGGCCATTGTCTTCATCTCCAAACCGGATCAGGCATTGAAATAAGTTCCGGCAGCGATTTCCTCACCCTTGTCCACTTCCAATTCCCCGTTGGGCGCCAAGCTCACCTTGTACCAGGGCAGCGCTTTGGGCGCGGGGCCACCGGTCACATTGCCGTCCTGGTCATAACGCGATCCGTGGCATGGACAGGCAAAGCCGGTTTCGGAAGTTGAAACAATGCAACCCAGATGCGTGCAGACGGTTGAAATCGCGCACAGCTTTTCGCCTTCGCGCACGACACAAATGTTGTGTTCGCCGAGCGTAATGCGAGTGCCGGATGGAAAATCTTCGGGTTTGCCTATGCTGAAACGATTCGGCTGGCCGTAAGTGGCTCGCGGTTTGATAAATACCAGGTTGGAAAAAACGCTGACGACCGCCGACCCGAACAACCCGAAACCGCTCAACCAACTCAGCACTCGGCGTCGTGTCATTTGCCCTTCGGTCAATTCATCGTTTGAAGTGTTGGCTTTTTTGGCCGTTGCCATCGGTGCGATCCTCCTCGGAATGCAAATCCACCTCCGCCACCGAAGACTCGACCAATTCCTCCAAATCAGACCAAAAGACTTGATACTTGGCGTCTTCTAGATTGCGAAAGTAATCCTGTTTGACTGCGAAAATGAAGATGAGAAGAGCCCCGATGCCCATCAATAAGCTGGCAATGATTGCGATCCAGGTAAGTACCATTTTTGCGATCTTCGCCCGTGAGTGATGGGCATCGGGTAAAAAAAAAGAGAACAACGCAGGGAGAACTAATCGCTTTCCCTCGCTTGGTCTAAGTGCAATCAGTGTTCCATGGAATGGCTTTGCAGAAATGGCTAAAAATACAAGGGTTTTCCGAAAGGCTGATGATAAGGAGGAAGCTTGTTTGAGGAATTCTACTCAGAGATAGGTATTTCGGCTGAGTTATTTTACGCACGACTGCGCAGCTACTTGATGTTAATTCGCACCACGTTCGACTGCTGTCCATCCACAGTTAACACCAGTTCCACTTCGCCGCGTCCGGCCAGCCCTCTCGGTATCTGGATATTAACCTGATCAAGTCCCGCGTAATCACCTTGCGCTCCGGCAAAGAGAACGGGCACGATCACATTACCAAGCCGAGCAGTCATGTTCGCCAGCGAACTGCGCAACCGGAAGCCCGTGCCGTATAACACAAGGAATACCTGATCGGAGTTCGGTCCCAAATCAGGGCCAAGATCAATCGGACGCGCCACCACTCCTCCGCCATCAATGGAGAATAATGGCTCGGATTGCGGAGCGTTGGGAGCACCGGCTTTATATCGTAGTGCTTGTCCGGCGGGAACGCCTCTGCCGCTACCGTCCGCTGTAAACAGTCCGGGCGCAACTTTTGAAACCTGAATCTGGCAATTGAAGATTCTGTAATTACCATTGAAGATCGTCACAGAAGCGGGGCCGTCAATCGTCCCGGCTGGGAGCTGGTAATTTATCTGGTTCGGAGAAACAAAAAACAACGGCGACACTCGTTCGACACCGGATTGGTCGCGAACTTTCAGAATTGTGCCCACCAGATTCATCGGCAATTGGTTTCCACTGGCAGCTTGCGTTCCGTCTGCCATTCCCGCCCCGAATGCCGTGACAATGGATTCCGGAGCCAGTCGACCTGCCACCAGACTTGCTGCCGATACGCTGACAGCAACTCCAGCCTGAGTGACGGTAAATGACTTCCCGGCAATGGTGATTGTCGCAGCGCGAGGCATCGGCTGGTTATTGGGCGCTACGGTGTAAGCAACGGTTCCGTTGCCGCGCACGGAAGAGTCACTGTTGATTGTGACCCAGGTGGAATTGCTTTCCACAGACCAGGTGCAATCGCTACCCGAAGCAGTCACCGCCACAGTTCTGTCCCCTCCCATCGCATCAAAGGTCTGATTGGTTTGAGACAGCGTGTACCCGCAAACTTGTCCAAGCGGCACTCGCCAGGCTCCGCGCCCACGGGTGAAGGCAAACAGATGAGCCACGCCGCCGTATGAGCTTACCGACAACCATTCGACCGGAGCATTGGCAAAGCCAGTATTTTCCACTGCCCAAGTCGTGCCTCCGTCGGGTGACGTAAACACTCCGATGTCGGTTCCGACGTACAAGCGTTGCGGATTGGTCGGGTCAACAATGATGCAATTCACCGGAATATCCGGCAGCGCTGTCGCCCCAATCCCATCAATCGCTAACCAGCCTTGCCCTCCATTGACTGAGCGGTAAACGTGTTTGCCGCCAAAGTTCGTGTAAGTGGCATACGCGATGTCGCGGTTCGTCGGATCAAAGGCCAGCGAAGAAATAACGCCGTTGCGCGGCTTTGGGGAATCCGCCCAAACAGTATCGCCCGTCGAACTCAACCCTGTGGTCGTGCGATGAATACTTCCTTGATCGGTTCCTGCCAACACAAAGTTTCCGTCATCTTGCGCCACCGCGATTGCGGTCACGGTGCCTTTCAGCGGCGCGCTCGCCGGAGTCCAGGTTTCGGCTCCATTCTTGGTGCGCCAAAGTTTCGTGCCACCGATCCACAGCCGGTTGGAATCGCTGGGATCCATCGTGAACGGCACGATGAACCCGAAGCCTTCGTTGTTGATGTTGCTTGTAGCTGCCCGGAAAGTATTTCCGCCATCCACCGATTTCATCAACGACAACCCGGTCGTTTCGGCGTAAATAATATTGGTGTTGACCGGATCAACCGCCACGTATCCACCGTCACCATCCAGGATTTCGCGCCATCCGTTCACGCCTTCGGTATCCGATCCCATAATCACGCCGTTGTCCTGAGCGCCTCCCAGATACCGCAATCCATTCGGGAACGCTGCGCCATGATAAAACTGCGTCACGCTGTACCCGTTGTTCAGCGAGGTCCACGTCACGCCACTCGCATAAGGAGAACAAGGCGCTCGATTGCCCGTGGCAGTTTGCGCGCGCGAATTTTCCGTTTTAAAGATTCCGCCGTCGTTTCCGACAAACATTGTGCGATTGGAACTGCCATTAAACTGTGGATGAAAAACGATGGCGTGATGATCGGCGTGAACGTAACGGCTCGGAGCCGACTTGGCCTGATCCCAGAACGAAGCCATTCCCCAATTCGCGCCGCCATCGTCGGACCGGAACAGGTCAACGCCTCCCACCCACACGACGTTTTCGTTCAGCGGATCAACCGCAATGACGTTGTCGAACCAGCCTTGCGCGTAAGTCTGATTAATTCCGCCACCTGATCGGCAATCGCTCTGAAACGCCCAAATCGGATTGGTAAACAAAGCGCCATTCAATCTGGATGAGTGTCCGTCGTTTACTTTCGTCCATGAACCAGCTTCGCCCCCATTCGTCGAGCGAAACACCGCATGCAAGGTGTGAGGCGTCCCGGCGGCTCCGTTTTCAGACGAAACGGCATAAATCACATTCTGGTTGGATGGGGCAATGGCCAGGCTGGTGCGGGCCATTCCTTCTTCGGTGTATACGACTTCCCACAGACCCAATCCTGCGGCAGCATTATCATTGCGATATATCGAAGCCTGCACTGTTCCCGGAAATCTGAAGTTAGTTGTCAATCCGCAAGCTGCGAAAACCACATCGACCGTCCGATCCGAGCGAATCGCCAAATCTGTGCAACCACCATTGTTCTGCTCATTGACCACAGCATTCCAACTCGCCCCTCCGTCAACCGAACGCATAATTCCTTTGCGCGTCGCAGCGTAAAGGCGGCTGGGATTGTTTGGGCTGACGACAATGTCATTGACGTACTGGAAATCTGCCGTCCCGGTTCCATCCAACCGTCGCCAAGTGTTCCCGCCGTCAAAACTGCGAAAGATCCCGGCGCCCCTGGTCGCATCTCCGTTGAAGTACCCTTCTCCGGTTCCGGCGTAAATGATTTCCGGATTCGTCGGATCAAAAGCCAATGCGCAAACTGCCAGCGTGGGCAATAAATCGGTTAAGGGCAGCCAGCTTTTGCCGGCGTCTGTGGTTTTCCAAATTCCGCCTGCAACTCCAGCGGCATACATCACTTCTGGAGTTCGTGGATTCACCAGCAAAGCTCTGGTTCGCCCTCCAATGTTTCCGGGACCAAGGGGCGTCCAGCCTTGCAAAATGGACGAACGGGGATTGGCCAGCTCCAGCCCATTTTTCCCCATTGAGCGCTGGGAAGGCAGCAACCGATTTTGCAGCGTCGAAAACTGCGGCAGATCACGCGATTTTTCGATCGCGTCCAGATAGAGATCCGGGTTCAGTTCCTTATCGCCTTCGCGCAAACGGCGATCGGTCAAATACTTTGCGGCTTCTCCTGGCTGATCATATCGCTTGTGCTCCAACTCTTTCCGTTCGTGTTCCAGTTCTTCTTCATGCTCCCGGTCGAGGTCAGATTCTCTGTCGTCATCCGACCGAGTTGCACGCGGACGATTGAGTCCGTCCACTTCTTCCTGAAGTTTGAGAGTTGAAGTTTGAGAGTTGAGGTTTGCAGTAAGAAGTTTGGAAGCTGGCGCTTGGGAAGGTGAATTAAAAGGGAAACCAGCCTGAAAACCGATCAAGGCCAGACAGGCGCTTGCCGAGGCTATGGCGATTTTCAGCCAAAGCTTTTTCCCAATTGGGGATTTTCCTTGATCGTTTGATGTCCGCATGCGTTGTTTCCCCACCCGGAAACAAATAAATCGGGAGTCCATCCGCACCAACACCTGCACTATTTTGGGTAAAATGCGGCGTACAAGGCACCAGATGTTTTCAGAACTGATCCGAAACTGGCAGATCTGAACAAGTTGCCAACCGACAATTTGTTCTAGATTCGCCTTTGGGTTAAATCGGATCAGACGATTAGCTCGGCTTGTAATTCACAAAGTCCGAACTCGATTGATCTCCCAGCTAGCTCTCAGTCAGGGACACAGTGACGATCAGGGCACCACCTACATGGGAGTCCGGTCAAAAACACGACCAGCCTTTAGCGAGCTATAAATATCAGGCCAAAAATTCCGTCAAAACAGGCGATTGCCCGACTCCTGACGAAGTTCCCAACACACTTGATGAAGACGTTTTTCTTTTGATTACTGCCTTATGTTGCGGTGATAGGAATGTTTGGGCAAAACGCGCAATCCCCTCGTTGATTACGCCGGTTCGTTCACCGCTATCGTCAGTATAAAAATGAAGTACGGGGACCTTCTGGATCAAAACGGGGTCTCAGTTTTCGTTGAGAGCCTGTGAGGGATACTGACGTTCAGGCGAGCGGCATCTTACGCACCGCCTTTATCAATTGCAAGCACCAGATACGAATTTAACAAAATTCGACAAATCCACCACATCGAATCTGTGTGTTAGTATCCGCCGGCACATTTTGCAGTCATCCAACTCAGGAGAAAACAGGTATGAAACTCAAAGAGAAAGTCGCCGTTATTACAGGCGCAGGGTCAGGTTTAGGGCGAGCCATCGCGCTTCGTTTTGCGGCCGAAGGCGCTCGAATCGTAATCGCTGAACTTAACGAGGCCAAAGGCGAAGAGACGCTTCGCGAAGTTCAGGCCAAAGGTGCCGAAGCCTTCGCCGTTCCAACCGATGTCAGCAGTTCCCTTTCCGTCGCCAACTTGTTCAAAGCGATTGATGATCGCCAATGGCCAGTGGACGTGATGGTCAATAACGCAGGCAATGCCGGTCAATTGACGCCAGTTCATTTGATGACCGACGAACAATGGCACGGCGTGGTTCACGTTCATCTGAGCGGCACCTTTTACTGCACGCGCGAAGCCATCAAGCGAATGCTGGCGCAAGGGCACGGTGGAGCCGTCATCAACATTTCGTCTGTCGCAGCGCTTCGTGGCTTGCCCGGTGGTTCATCGTACACTGCGGCCAAAGGCGGCATTTTGTCATTCACCAAAGGCGTGGCGCAGGAATACGCCGCACAAGGCATTCGAGTGAACGGCATTGCTCCTGGCTGGGTTGAAACTCCGATTCTGGAAAACCTGCCCGACAACCTTCGCCCATTGATGACGGCCAACACTCCGCTGGGAAGAATTGGGCACCCCGAAGAAATTGCGTCAGTGGCATTGTTTCTGGCCAGCGACGAGTCCAGCTACGTCATCGGCCAAACCATCAGCCCGAATGGCGGTCTGCATACATAAACCACTGGCTTAACCCATTGGAAGCGTGGGCGCCTTGCCCGCGCTTTACTTTTCTTTTCAAGCTTTCACCTCCAAATCTCGCTTACATCATTGAACAAGTTAATTCCTGGGACTCAAAACCCCGAAGAGTCCTTCCCTGTGACGGCCAATGTCACACACGGCCATCACCAGCCAACAATACTTTGGAGGTATCAATGAAATCGCGTATCAATTTTTCAAAAACCGTCAGCCTGTTTTTGAGCTTAGCGTTATTGCTAGGCACGACTTTGGCAGCCAGCTCCACCGTCCGCGCTGACGTGGATTCCTGGTTCAAAGCCTGGACAACGGTCGGGTCCGCCGGAACCATTGACGAAGCCAGCACTAGCAAGCTGGTGATGCAAGGATCAACAATTTCTTTCCCTGAAATCTTGCCGCCTTTGCCGACAGACACATTAGAACCAGCGGAACGTTTGGGATTTGCCGCCGCCGCTCTGCCGCTGGAAACCGTCACGGGCACCGTTCGATACAATGTCACCGCGACCGACGGCTTGTTTGAAAACGGGGCTTATCTGGGAATGAGAGCCAGAATTCGTGACAATGGCGACAACGCACAAGTCGTGCTGCGCTTGTACGAAGTCAACATTGACACAGGTGCGACGTCCCCGGTTTTGACGCTGAACAGCGACAGCTTTACTCCCAGTGCGAATTATCAAACCGTTGGCACTTCGATCTTTGTCGGCAACCGCATTAATTTCCAGCAAAATGCCTACTACATTGAAGCTACACTGACACAGAAACGGCCACAGATTTCGCCGATCGGCGGAGGCAAACCTGGCATCGCGGTCATCCAATTGCAGAAATTCACGCCAATTCTGTAAATGACTCTTCCGGCATTCAGGCTTCCTTACGATTCGAGTAAGATGCGCAAGCAAGTTATTCAACTTAATTCGGAGAACCTGAATGCAATTCAAATCATTTCGATCACATCACGCACAGGCAGCAGCCTTGCTCTGCCTGTGCGTATTTCTATTTACTGGCAATCTTTCTGCACAACAACAATCCAAGCCAGAAACCTATCTACAACCTGTTCGCACATTTCATAGCGCTGCGGAGTTTCAAAAATTGACCAAAGGCAAAGTCAAAATTATTCGCCGCATCCCCAAAGAAGAGGTGAGCAATCTGCAAGGTTTTGCTGGCACTCCAAAAGTAAATTGGAATGATGTCACAGTGGTCGCCCGGCAAGGCGTTCCATTGATTTGTCTGGGCACAAATCACGGCGCTTACGTTTTTATGGCGGACGTTACGCCTAAAAATGCCAGCCCACAATATTTTGGTGGTAAACGGTGGCTCCCCGACGATCACATTACTGGTGCAGGGTTTGATAATGCCGGCTCTGTGATCTGGCTCGAAACTCCAAAAGGCTTCAGCCGCATTGAATACAAACAAATGACGCTCACCGACAAATCCCTGTCCTTTGTCGAACGAGTGCAAAAGCGTCACGTTCGCTGGGGAATGACTTCGGATTCACACTTGAAAGTTCCCGGCGACCTCAGCAGCAACCAGATGGTTTCTTCGGACAACGACGGTTTGTGGACTCAGATGTACATCGCCGCCGAAGCCTTCCGCTACTCTGTCACCAAAGCCTCAGACGCACGCGCCAATGCCAAAGTCGGATTGGAAGCGATGCTGCGGCTGGAAGAAATCACGGGCATTTCGGGTTTCCACGCCCGTTCGATCATCAAAATTGGCGAAGACATTCAGCCCAAAGACGGCGAATGGCACGACACGCCTGACGGCAAATGGCGCTGGAAAGGCGACACCAGTTCGGATGAAATCGTCGGCCATTATTTCGGCTACGCGGTTTATTACGATTTAGTCGCAGACGAAGCCGAACGCCAAAAGATTCGTGGTGTCGTCACGCGAATGACCGACCACATTTTGAACAACAACTATCAACTGATTGACGTTGATGGCAAAAAAACTCGGTGGGGTTGGTGGGGACCGGACGCGATTTGGGAAGACCCGGACGAACTAGGCTTGCGCGCTCTGCACATCCTGGCGCATCTGCGAACGGCACATCACATCACGGGCAATCCGCGCTATGAACAGGCGTATCAGGAACTGATCAACAAACACAATTACCATCTGCTGACGCGAAACCAGAAAATCAACTACCCTGGGCACGTCAATCATTCGGATGATGAACTGGCGTTTTTGTCGTATTACCCACTGCTGATTTACGAAAAGGACGCCAAGCTGCGCGAAGCCTATCTGGACAGCCTGGAACGCGCCTGGCAAGTCGAACGCCCGGAACGCAATCCGCTCTGGAATTTCATTTACGCGGCGTGCAGCGGAGCCAAAGAGTTTGACCGCGCCGAATCCGTGCGAACGTTGCGCGAAATTCCGATGGAATTGATCGAATGGACGGTGACGAATTCTCACCGGCTGGATATTCCGATGGATTTGCTGGCGGATCGGTTCAATCGCAAACAGGCATTGATCGTGTTGCCTTACGACGAACTGCCAATGACGAAATGGAACGGGAATCCGTATCG
>DAOMFR010000044.1:29634-46590 GCA_035429885.1 Blastocatellia bacterium | reverse complement strand
GGCCAGTCGCAAACTTCACGTATTCGTCGCCGATCAGGAAGTTGTGGCTGGTCGGGCAGCCGCGAATTCCGTCAACCGCAACCGCAACCAGATAACCAGTCACGCCCGGATCAAGGTCAGAAGCCAGGAAGCTGGTCGTTTGATTGCCCGTCAGGCAAACGTAACTATCAGCAACTGAACAACCTTCGGACACGAAGAACAAGTGAACGAAAGCGGGTCTCGACGGATGCGAGTTTGTCAGGTTGATGCGAGTGTTTTGCGTGTTACCCGAAGTCGCGCCCGAAGTGTAGATGTTGTAGATCAACACCGAACCTGCGCCTTGATCGCTGGCTACGGCATTGGTCGGGAATGGCAAGCCAGGGCCAGCCGCCGGGCAATTGACCGTCAAACAAGCCTGAGCTTGGCCAGCTACCGGCAACGTATTCACCGTTGCAGTCACGGTCGAGCAAGCTTGAGAGCCCGTAGGCAGGTTATCAGCAATCTGACCCACCCAAGTCAGATTCACCGTCTGGCCAGGGCCAAGCGTTCCAACCCAGGTAATGGATATGGGCGGGGCGTAAGCGGTTAAGATTGGACCAGGCTGATCTGCCGAAACTGATATTGATTGCAACGGGGTAACATTGCTCAACATTGCCGTTACTGTAACAGCTGCGGTACTGCCAGAAGTGTTGGTGGCGGAGAAACTGCCATTGACCTTGTCGCCAGGGCCAGCGCAAGCCAGCGGATCGGCAAGCGAAGCTCCAAGCGTCAACTTGCTGACGACTACGTTGAAGCTACAGCTTGGGCCAGCATTCGTGCTGCACGTGACCGTCGTGGTTCCGACGTTAAACGTGCTGCCAGAAGCAGGCGTGCAAGTCACCGTTCCACAACTTCCAGTCGTTGTCGGAGCCGGATAGTTGACCGTCGCCGAAGTCGTCGAAGTCCAGGCGACTTGATTCGTCGGGCAGGTGATTGTGCAAGCGTTCACCGTCACTGTGAAGGTGCAAGTCGCCGTCAGCATAGCAGCATCAGTCGCTGTGCAAGTGACCGTTGTTGTTCCAACTGCGAAGGTTGAACCTGATGCCGGCAGGCAATTGACCGTAGCGCCAGAGCAATTGTCGGTTGGCGTAGGCGGTGTGTATGTCACTGCCGTCGGGGCGCTGCCGTTGACTGAAATGTTGGCCGGGCAAGTGAGCGCTGGCGGCTGGTTGTCATTAACAGTCACTGTGAAACTGCAAGAGCCAGTGATTGAGCTGGTGCAAGTGACAGTTGTCGTGCCTTTCTGGTAAGTCGCGCCAGAAGCCGGTGTGCAGGTCACCGTTCCGCAAGACCCCGAAGTTGTCGGGGCAGAGTACGTGACAACTGCATTGCACTGACCAGCAGCGGTATTGGTTGTGATATTCGCCGGGCAGGTCAGTGTGCAACTGATGATCGTGTCACTGTCAGTTGCGCTGTTGTTGCCCGGAGTCGGGTCTATCACTCCACCCGCAGTCGCCACAGTGGCTGTGTTGGACAAAGTTCCGGTTGCGGCTGTGGAAAGAGTTCCCGTTGCCGTGAACGTCACCGAGCCACCGGCCGGTAAATTGACCGTGTCGCTGATGTTGCCAGAGCCATTGGCCGTGCAGGTTCCTCCGCCAGCGCCGACGCAAGTCCACGTCACTCCGGTGATTGAAGCCGGGAACGTATCAGCCACCGTCGAACCTGGAGCATTGCTGGGGCCAGAGTTTGACGCCGTGATGGTGTAAGTCACCGAATTGCCAGCCGTCACCGAAGTTACTCCGTCAGTTTTGGTGATGCCCAAATTCGCAAACGGAGTCAGCGTGTCGCTGTCGGTTGCGCTGTTGTTACCCGGATTCGGGTCAGTGATGCTGCTGCTGACTGTCGCCGTGTTGGAAAGCGTTCCGGTTGCCGCGGCGGAAATCGTAGCCGTCACTGTGTAAGTCACCGAACCGCCTGATGGCAAATCCACAGTGTCGTTGATGTTGCCAGAGCCATTCGCTGTGCAGGTTCCGCCACCAGCGCCAACGCAAGTCCACGTCGCGGTAAGCGCCGCCGGGAAAGTATCGGCTACTGTCGCTCCGGTGACGCCATCCGGCCCGGCGTTGCTGGCCGTGATGGTGTACGTCACCGAACCGCCCGGCGTTGCTGTCGTTAGGCCATCAGTTTTGGTGATGGAAAGATCAGCAGTAAGCGGACGGCACGCCGTCACCGTTACGTCGTCAATCGCCAAACCTCCGAACACGACGCTGGAGTCGCTGTCCAGGTGGAAGCGCAACTCGCTGTTCAAGCCAGCCAAACTATCGGCTCGCCGCGAAAAGACTCCCCAGCCGTAACTGCCACCGATATTGTTCTGTGGGTTGCCGGTTCCAGCCGAAGCGCTGACCGGAGTCGGCTCCATCCATTCGTAAAGCCGTTTTGGAGTCGCTCCGCCAACTTGCTGGAAGTCAACGAACATGTGGTCAAAGTTTGCTGTTTCAATCTGATGACGCTGCGCCCAGGTGACAATAATCGGCGCGGAGTACCCGGCCAGATTGATGTTTGGAGACAGCAAGTCCTGATTGCTTGAAGCGTTGTAGGTGTTATCCAGATCGGTCTTCCAGCAATTCACGCCGCTGTTGCAGGTATTGAAAGCCGCTACAGGATTTGCCGTCGTGGTTGCCACAGTTGCGGGCAATCCGAGTTCCCACTCGTCCTGAGTGCCGGAATGCGTGAAGCCAGCGGCTCCGCTTTCAAAGTCAGTGCTGAAAACGGTCACCGGAGCAAAGCCAGCCGGGCAGGATGCTGCTGGCGGTGGAGTGCAGACTCGTATGCTCCAGGCTGCCAGAGTTCCGCCGTTGGCATTGTTCGTGTCATCGTATATGTCCAGAGTCCAGGTTCCACCGGCATTTTCGCCATTAAACGAAGACAGACGATAAGCGCCGGAGGTGCTGGCTGTTCCGGCAGTTGAGATGTTTTCAGGACGAAGCTGAACCCCCTTCAGTACGGTGAAGGAGGGAGGCACACCAGCTTGATCGTCGAAAACCAAATCCATCTGGTTTTGCCCACCTGTCGCCGCTGCGCCGATGTCAGTGAACAATCCAATGTTGTTGTCCGCTGGCGAACGCAAATGGACATCCACTTCCTGCATCAATGTGTGGTTGAGCGTGATTTGCACGTTTATGTCTTCAATGCGCGGGTTGCCGGGAACGGTGATGGTTGAACTAACAAGCCCGTTTGTTGGGCCAATGGTCTTTGGCACGTCCGTGCTGGTGTAAGTCGTGCAAGTTAATCCGGTCGGGGCAGGCAAGACTGTGACGCTCAAATGATACGTCGCTGTTGATCCGCCAACCGCTGCCGAAGCCGAATCCACGAAGGCGTAATAAGTCCCAGCGTCTTTGACCGTCATAAATAACGCTTCGGAAGGCCTGTTTGGATTTGGGGATACGTCGCCGGTTCCGGCGTCATCAATGACCAGAATCTGGTTGGCGGCATCACCGAACAAAGCGAAGCCCAATCGTCCGTTCCAGGTTGTGCCATCGCGCTCAGGATCAAGGTCAAGGCTCAGGAAAACGGTGTCGCCCGCGTTGAGGCTCAGGCTGTACCAGTCTTGTTCGGCCGCGGAGGCTGGATTGCGCACGCCGCTGACCCAGCCATTGGCTGGCAGCGGATTGGCCGTTGCCGCACTGTCGTTGGCTTCGACTTCAGGTGTTGGCGCGCCTGATCCGCTTTGCAAACGGAACCACAAGTCATAATTGCGTTCGGAAGTCGTGCCTGCCGTGAAATCGTTGACCTTGATGTAATAGGTTCCAGTCGTTGGAATCGTCGCTCCGGCGATGGAAGATGAAAGGGCGGCAAACGAACCATTGTCATCGTCGAATTCGATGACGGTCGTGCCATCCGAAGCCAGCAAGGTCAGTTGGCTGTCGGTGCTGTTGCCTGCCACTCCCGAAGTCATAACCGCCGCATAAACTTTGTCGCCTGCGACAGCCTCAAACGAATAAAAATCTATGTCGCCATTGGGATAGAGTGGCGCGGTGACTCTGGCTTCATTGACGATGAGCGGAGTCGCCGTGGCAGTCGTTCCGTTCGGTTCGATTTCAGAACCCTGAATCGCCGTCGTCACACGAGTGGCGCTGTTCAGGCTTGGAGCTTTCGGGCCGTTGTATTGAATCACCGACACCTCAGATGGTGGCTCAGGTTTGCCTTGTTGAACATTCTTGTCCTGAGCGGCGGCCTTAAAGCCAGCTTTGATGGTGGACTTTGATCCCGCCGATGTGATGGCGGAAATCAGGCGATTGGAATATCCGCGAGCAGCCGAGCTAACGCTGGGGATAACGCTGGCTGTTCCAATAACCAGAACCAGTGCCAGTATAAGTATCAAAGTTCGTGTGTTTAGTGTGTGTAGTTTGTGTAAATAGCGCATGTGTCCTCTCCGAATGTTTGACCACGCGGCATTGAACGCGGTAATTCAGGTTCTCGCCGATCGTTTTTGGGTTGAAGAATCTTGGCGTCGAGCGTGTTCGATCAGTAAAGTAAAGCTTGATGAGGTGATCGTTGAAACTCTAAACGCAGGCGAATGCCGGTTAAGCGAAAGCGCGGGAATTATGAAATAGCCAACAGCTTTGGTCAATTAGGTCGATAGGAATTGAGAGTTTTTTTTCAAAATCGAACAGGTCATCACGCTGTTCGATTTTGAAAAAAGTGGGCTTGGCTCCGATTAGCGTTTGAAATCGTTGTAGTGAAGGATTGAATTGAACAGCATTCCGAACTCACCGTGATTCTGCCAGCGATAACAAGGATTGGTCGCAAACAGAATCACGCGGCCTTTGCCGACGGGAACATCCACGATGGCCGGACGGTTACGGGTTTCTGTGATGCCGCGCGCCAAACCGCTCAGCACGTTTTTCTCGGTTCCAGGGAAGCGCATTAGGATTTGCTGGTTGCGATCGCGTTCGGGAACCGACAGCAATGGCCCGTTGGCATACCGCACAGGAATGGTTTTGTTCGTGTACCCGTAAAACAGCGGATGTTCCGGTTTCAGGATTTCGGCTTCGACAATTGGCCCCGGCGCGTAAAACTGCGGCGAAGTTCGACCGGCATCAATCGTCCGCGTCAGTCCAAATTCAGCAGGGAAGAAACTGGCCGTACCCAACGTCACCACCAGACCTCCGGCATCAATGAACTTTTCAAACTCGGCGACACCGGCTAGGCCCATTCCGCCCGTGATGTCTTCGCTCTCGCCATACACGCCTTGCGATTTGAATTCGTTGCTCTTGGTGTACGCCAGTGGTTTGCGGCCCGGTTCGCGGTCAAAGACGATGCGTTTTCCGCTGCCGCCCTGATTCGGGATCAGAATCATGTCGTAAGCCGCGCGCAAATTGCCTTTCTTGATCTGCTCTTTGTAAATCAGGTCATATTGCACGCCGAATTGATCCAGCGCGTGACGCACCCATCCGACTTCCTGTGTGCTGCCCCAGGTGGTGAACACGGCCAGCCGAGGCAAATCCACTTCATGCAAGGTTACGGTAGGCATCGCCGAAAGCGCCACGGCTTTCAATCCCAACTGTTCAATGGCGGCTTTGGCGTCGCTGTTCGCAGTAACGATCAGAGAGCCAACGGGCACATCCGTCTCACCAGCCTTGAATGGTTGTTCATTGGCTTGCACCTTCGCGCCTTTCAATTTGTAGCGCAGCGAAATCAGATTGTTCGATCCGTAATTCAGCACAGCATAGGCAGCAGCGGCGTTGCCTTTGACTTCGCCTTTGACAGCGAGCTTGTCTACGCTTTCAACCGCGACATCCAACACGGCTTTATCGGCGATTTCCTTAACATCGGTTTGCGCCATCAAACCCATGGTCCAGCCCGTGTCGTCGTACGTCCGCAAGCTCGGATCGGGGAAGTTTTGTTTTTCCAGCAGGATTTTCGCCAATCGTCCGTACGGCTGATTGCGTTTGACGATGAACGTGCCGGCAGGGAACGTGCCTTCTTTTAACTTCACTTCGGTGGTGGCGCGTCCGACTTCAATGCCTTGTAAACGCAGCAGATTCACCACGAATTCGACGCGAGTCATATCGGCCTGAGCAGGGATGACGAAACCATACGGCGCATTGTTCTTTCCGTCTTCAATCGAGTTGCGGGATTTTTTGTAGAAGTTTTCCAGCACCACCTTTGGAAATTGCGACGTCAGTTGCAGCGCCGACAGCACGCCAGTTTCCATGTAATTGGTGTTGTTGCGCAGCGACCATTCGACTTCCTTGTACGGTGGCAAGGGGCGATACCATTCGCGCGAAGTCTGGCCCGCGCCTTCTGGCGGAGCGACTTTCCGTTTCATCGTGTTGGCTCCGCCGTTGCCGAAGGTTTCGTACATACGAATCATTCCGTTGTGATTCGACGACATAAACGCCAGGTAACCCGGTGACCACATATCCACAAATCCGTGCGTCCAAACGCCGGGCATGCCGTACTTGATCATCTGCGCCATTTCAAAGTTGGAAAACCACGGCAACTCGCCATACAGAATCGGATCAAGCGTAGGCTGTTGCGGAGCCTGCCCGCTGAAGGTGTACATAAACGGCACCGATTCGTGCAGGTCGTGCATAATCGGCGGATGCCATTGCAGGTACCAGTTCAGCCAATTTCGCATCGTGATTTGCGAATAGTTAATGTCGCGATTGTTGTCGTGAAAGATGTATTTGCCCCAGTACGGCGGTCCGCCAACGGAATCCTCTTCGGATTTTTCGTCCAGCTTATGGCGGTAATACCAATCCACATAGCGGTCGCGGCCATCCGGTTCAAACGCCGGGGAAATCGAAACAATCACGTTGTCACGAATGGCATTGATGAGCGGCGAATCTTCGACGGCCAGTCGGTACGCCAGTTCCATCAACATTTCAGGCGGGCCGGTTTCAGCGCTGTGCAATCCGCCGCTGAAATGATAAATCGGTTTGGCTTTGGTGATGATGTCTTGAGCCTGAGCTTCGGTGATGTTGCGCGGATCAGCCAGTTGCGCCAGATAGCCGCGATAGGTTTCCAGGTTTTTGATCGTGTCTTCGTTGGCGACAAACACGATCAGGCATTCGCGCCCTTCATCCGTTTGGCCGACGTTGATGACTTTGACGCGCGGCGAAGCCTTTTCCAGCGCGCGGTAATACCGATACAAATCTGCTGTCCGCGTCAGCTTTTGCGGCGTTCCGACGTGATAACCCAGCACATCTTTCGGCGAAGGAATGCCGGCGACTTTGGGCAAATGATCCACCAGAGGGCTGATGAATTCCGGTTTGGTCGTCCATTCTTTAACGAATTTGGCAAAGTCTTCGTCTTGCGGTTGAGTGCGGGTTTGGGCGAAGCTAGCACCGACAAACAACAGCGTTAGCAAAATGATACCTGAACAGCGACGAACCAAAAGGGTTAACGGCATCGCAAAAGCTCCTTCAGTTGGTGGTTGATTGAAAGTGAAAATGCAGGACGGCGCGGATTGTATTGGCGAGTGAAAATTCCGTCAAACAGCCGGCGAGAGGTGTGAATTTGAAGATTTCAGTTCTGGCGGATTTGATTCGCGAACGGACATTGATGATTGTTGTTTGCGTGGTTGCCGCGTTTCAACTGGTTCTTTCTGTCAGCGGCCTGCCCGGATGGGATTGTCCTTTGTTAAAGCTGACTGGATGGCCATGTCCAGGTTGTGGACTGACGCGTGCTGTGCTGGCCCTGCTTCACGGTGAGTGGCAAAAATCCTTGACCTTGCATGCGTTCGCGCCTATCTTGCTCGCGGCTTTGGCGTTGATAGGCATTGCCAGTTTCTTGCCTCAGCAACGACGCCATCGCTTTGCTGACACCGTAGAAAAAGTAGAGAAGAAGACAATGCTTTCCGTCGTCTTGTTAATCGGATTGGTCATTTATTGGCTGGTTCGGCTTCTCTATCCGGCTTCGCTGGCTTTGGTTATGCAAAGATAGCGGGGCATTCCTTCAACCAACTTATCAGGAGGACAACCTTATGGGTTTTTTGTTTACGTTGCTGGCAGGATTGCTGGGCATCGGTAGCGTCGTCTGCTGGATTATGGTGCTGATCAAGATGTTCCAAGCTGAAGGGCCATTGCATGGAATTCTGGGCATTATTTGCGGGATCTATGCGCTGATCTGGGGCTGGATGCATGCTGACGAACATAACCTCAGAAAAATTGTTCAAATTTGGACAGCCTGTTTTGTATTGTCGCTAATCTTGAACTTAATGGTTGTGCCTATGATGAGTCGGTGAGGCCGGCACATCTCGGAAGAAGTAAAAGGGACAAGCTGCTTGGCTGTCCCTTTTCTTTTTTCAGTTCTATTCTTCAACTGCTGCGTACTTCAAGACTTCTTCCTGAGTCGTTTGTTTGGCATTTAACTCTGCAACCAGTTTTCCGCGCCGCATCACCAGGATTCGGTCGGCCATTCCCAACAGTTCGGGCAAATCCGAGGACACCATCACAATGGCGGCTCCGGATTCAGCCAGTTCGTTGACCTCGCGATAAATTTCCGACCGTGCCGCAACGTCAACTCCGCGCGTGGGTTCGTCCAGCATAAAGACTTGCGAATTGGCAAACAGCCAGCGCGCCAGCAAGGATTTCTGCTGGTTTCCGCCGCTCAACCGGCCAACAGGTTTGGCTGGAGCAGGCGGACGGATATTCAATTTCTGAATGTAGTTTTGCGCCGTAGTCGTTTCCACGCGAGTTTGCAGTCGTCCGCTTTTAACCAACGCTCGCGTGTTCGCCAGCGTGATATTCGTCGCCAATGGCAGATTCAGGCACAACCCCGTTCGCTTGCGATCTTCGGTCAACAGGCTCAGGCCGAGCGGAACAGACTTGCTTGGTTGAGAATGCAAAATTCTGACGCCATTCAGTTCAATCTCGCCGCTGGTCGCTTGTGTTGCGCCGAAAATCGCTTCCACCAATTCCGTGCGACCGGCCCCGGCCAGACCTGCAATACCGACGACTTCGCCAGCGTGAGCTTCAAAACTGACATCGTCAAATTTGGGAAGCTGAGTTAGGTTTCGAACGCGCAGTTTCACTTCGCCTGTGCTGGCTTTGCGTGGCGGGAAGATTTCTTTCAATTCGCGTCCGGCCATGTGTTTGATGACTTCATCTGTGTTGATTTCGCCCCACACGCCAGAATATACAGCCTTGCCGTCGCGAAGAATTGTCACGCGGTCGGCAATTTCGTCCAGTTCTTCCAGCCGATGAGAGATGTAAATCACGGCCAAACCGCGCGCTTTCAAATCTCGAATCAACCGGAACAGCTCTTTGACCTCGCTGTCGGTTAGCGAAGACGTTGGTTCATCCATCACGATCACGCGTTTGGCTTCGACAATGGCGCGCGTGATTTCAACTTGCTGGCGGTCTGCGGCGCTCAAACCGGCTACACGAGCTTTCGGGTTCAGATTGAATCCGTACTCGCCCAGCAATTCCTTGGCGCGTCCGTTGAGTTCGCGATGATTGATGAGGCCCAGAAAAGACGATTTCAGCGGTTCGCGGCCCAGAAAGATGTTTTCGGCGACGGTCAGATGCGGCGCCAGCGACAATTCCTGGTAAATCATCGCAATGCCCGCCGTCAGCGCATCCGCCGGACGAGCAAATTTCACCGGCTGGCCGTCAATCAGAATTTCACCGGCTTCCGGCTGATGGACTCCGGCCAGGATTTTCATCAGCGTGGATTTACCCGCGCCGTTTTCGCCCAGCAGCGCCAGCACTTCACCGGCGCGCGCCGAAATGTTGACTTCGTCCAGAACGGTGTTGCCCGAAAACGATTTTGAGATGCCGCGCATTTCCAGCGCGGTAGAAGTAGTTATTGTCACGTGTTCACCAGATAGTTGCGATTGATGACGCTGTAATTTTGCTGTCGCGGCTAATGACTGGAACACCCATCATCAGTGCTGTTGCTGCGATGATTCGATCTGCCATTTCAGGGACTTGCGAACGAGCGACTTGGCGTAACGAATCGGCGACCAATTGATTCAAAGGTATTTCTGCGAGCATTGAGCCGGGTTGATTCAAGAGTTGAACAATCAAATCAAACGAATTGTTTGGAATACGTTGCTTTTCGACCAGATAGGCTACTTCGATCAAGGTTATGAAAGACACCGCAATTTGATCGCCTTTTGACGCTGCGCCGTTTAATGCAGCTAAAGCCGAAGCAGCAAGCCTTGAATCTTTATGCAGGTACCACAATAGGGCATGTGTATCTACAACAGCGGCAATCATCTAGAAATCATCTCGCGGAAAATTTGCCCACATTTCACGCCTGGCTTCGTCAATCTCTTCCGCCGAAGGGGCAGGCCCCAAATCTGCCAGAATTCCGTGTAACGGACGGCGAGGCATCGGCTGTTTCTGTTCAAGAATAGAAACGTTTGTTTCCATCAACGATGCCAGCCGGGAAATCAAGTGCGCTTGCTCAAGTGGCTTGAGCGTTTGGGCAAAGCTCAACACTTGTTCGATTGTGATTTCTGCGGTGCTCATATCGTGAACTCCTTTCGATATTTAATGAGCGAAAGATACGCCTCCGAAGTGACCTGAATCAACTTTTACGCTGCAACCAGCGAAACACCAGCAAATGTCCGAACCAAGCCGCTTGCACTAAAAACGCTGGAAGCCAGACGAACGGCCAGTCTGCGATGAATGTATTGGCCGGTTCGTTAAAAAATCTGCGTAAGGGCGTGGGCGTAGACATAACGGCTATGGTGACAATGTTGATCAACAGCATCAAACCAGCGATGTTAAATAACCAGATCGCCCAGCGAGGCGGACGGCTTTTCAGTGCCCAAACACCCAGCACCAGGGCCAGAATGCCGGAAACGATGTCGAAGTTCCGCCCGGAGTATGTCATCTGGACAGGAACCACGCCCTCTTCATACAGGCGATGCAACCACAATTCGACGGGAATGCGAAAGACTTGAAAGAGAATCAACCACTTGATGGCAGTCCCGGTCACCAGTCGAGTTCCAAGTGGAGAAAATGCCAGTACCGCAGTCGCCAACGTGAATCCAAACGCCAGCAACACAAACGGCGGTGGACGGTGATCAAATTCCCGCAAGATGCCGGATTTGGCGATCAGCGTCGAAATTCCCAGCCAAGCCGCAACCACGGTGAGGGCGATTCCGGTCCAGCGCAGCGTCTGCTGGCTGGATTCGTGTTTATCGCCAGCGTTGCGAACCGCCCAGACAAACAACGGCGCCAGGACGGCGACCATGGCGATGATCGCGAATTGAGTGAATGGGGACGCGAGTGGCATAAGCAATTTTTGGAGTGCTACGCCTTTGGCGTAGCTTTGGAAGTCCCTTCGAAAGGCCAACCGTCCTAACGACTACCAAAGCAACGCCGAGAGCGCCGCACTCCAGATTTATTTGATCAACCGCTGCATTTCCGGCGTGTCCATATTCTCTTTGGTAATCAGCTTGACGCCGGTATCAATACGGCGCTCAGGCGTTTTGCCCGCCAGCTTATCCATGATGGTTTTGACGCCTTCGTATCCCATCTTGAACGGATCTTGCAGCACCAGCGAATCAATGCCGCCCTCTTTAATGGCGCGAACCAGATCGGGGCTGGCGTCGAAGCCTACCAGAATCACTTTGCCCGCCAAATTGCGTTGGCGAATGGCGTTGACCGAACCAACGGTCGAAGTTTCGTTCGACGCAAAAATTCCGGCCAGATCAGGATTGGCGGTCAGAATGTCTTCGGCAACGGAAAGAGATTTGGTCGCCACCGATTCGCCATAAAAGATGACCGGGATCAGGTTAATGCCGGGGAATTCTTTCAGGATCGTTTCGCGGAAACCTTCTTCGCGTTCGTCGGTCGAAACAGAACCTTTTTTGACGCCCAAAATGGCGACTTTGCCTTTGCCGCCGAGCTTTTCGCCCATGCGCCGAGCCGCAACGACTCCGCCCTGGCGGTTATCAGTGGCCACGTACGAAACATAATTTTGCGTTCCAATGCCGGAATCGAAAATCGTCAGTGGGATGCCTGCTTTTTGAGCGCGTTCGGCAATCGGCACCAGCGAATCTCCGTGCGACGGAGCCAGCACGATGCCATCCACGCGGCGATTGATCATGTCTTCAACAATGTTGATCTGGCCGGAAATGTCGGTTTCCAGGGCCGGGCCTTTCCAGATGATGTCAACATTCATGTCTTTCCCGGCGGCATCTGCTCCGGCTTTGACGCTCTGCCAGAAGAAGTGCGAAACCCCTTTGGGAATGACGGCAATGGTCTTTTTGCCGGACGCATTGTTGCCAGCACCTTTGTTACAGGCCGTTACGGCGACGGCAATCAGCAGGGAAAGGGCGACGAAGATGGACAGTTTTATTTTGTTCATAAGGTTGTAGGTCGCAGGTTTTGGGTTGCAGGTGTTAGGCATAAAGTACTGCCACCTAATACCTGTCACCTATCACCTACGAAAAGACCGCGACTCCTTTGATGTAATCGGCACCGAAATGATCCTGCGCGAATCCGGCAGGCACGTCGGCCAGTGAATGGTAACGATGCGTGATGAATTTCGAGACGTTGATTTTGCCGGACGCGATCAATTCCAGCGACCGGCGGTACGTGCTGGGTCTGCCATCGGAATCGAATCCGCCTGACGCTCCGGTCGGAGCGATCAGCGTTGGTTCCACGAACTGAATGTTGTTCATCACACCCAGGTCAACTCCGTGGTGGCCGTGGCCATACAGCACAACGGTCGCCTGTTTGCGGATCAAACTGGGAATCTGTTTGAACAATTGCGCGATGCCGGCGGATTCGATCAACAGGTTGATGCGCTCGCCTTTGGTCAGGTCTTTGACCGCTTCGGCCAAATCCACCGCCGTCGGATCAATTCCGGTGGCGCCGTATTCTTCAGCCAGCTTCCGGCGCTTTTCGCTGGGTTCGGTGACGATCAGCAAACCGTCAAACCCGATCACGTTCCGCAAATACTGTGTGAACAACAGTCCGGCTGGGCCAGCTCCGCACACCAGCACGGATTTGATCGGACGTTCCGCGGCGGTTTCGCCCGAAAACTGATACCGCGATTGCGTTTTCAGCACGGCGTTCATCGTGTGCGTGATGCAGCCCAGCGGTTCGGTCAGCGCAGCCTGTTCCATCGGCAACTCGCTTTCGATGTGGACGGTGTTGATGGCCGGAACCGAAACAAATTCGGCCAGCGCGCCTTGCAAGCCGGTGATGCCGTGTTCAGCGTAATTCGCGCATTGATGCGAATCGCCGGTTTCACAGTATTCGCAGAGTTCCTTTTTGTAACTCAGACAATTCCAGCCTTGATCCACGACGACCCAGTCACCGGCTTTCACGTCTTTCACGTTCTGGCCGATTTCTTCGACGATGCCGCAAAACTCGTGGCCCAAAATCAGCGGCTCTTCTTCTAGTGGTATTAGTCGGCCTGTCGCGTCGGTGCGGTAGTTGGCGTGGCCTTCAAAGATATGAAAATCAGTTCCGCACAACCCGACTGAACCGACCCTGACGAGAACTTCGTTCGGTTGCGGAGCCGGTGTGGCAATTTCGCGGACTTCCATTTGGCGAGGAGCGCAAAGGGCTAAAGCTTTCATCGTAGTCTTGCTCATGAGGTTATTGATCCAGGTCCGCGATATCCAAACGGTTCTCGCGCTTCAACAATTGAAATCGCTCAATGGTTTCTTTCACGCCTTGCGCCAGCGGAGTATGCGGCACGCTGCCGAGAGCGGCGACAATCGCCGAATCGTCCAGCGCCGAAGGCATTTTGATTCCGTCCGCAGCGACGGTGATCAAGCCTTTGGCTTCCGGAAGCAACTTTTCGATTTCCTCGACCACCGCTGACACGCGAACCGTTTCGCCGTGCAAATTGAACACGTGCGCTCCGGTCAATTCTGTGGTCGCCGAGCGAATGAACGCATCCGCGCAATCAGCGCTGAACAAAAAGTCCGTTTCTCCACCAAAGCGAATGTGAAACGGACGGCCCACGACGGCGGCTTTCATGGCTTTGGTCGGGTCAGAAGTCATTCCGAAATCTCGCCCGGGGCCGTACACCGTCAGCGGACGCAGCCCAACGCTGTTAATGCCGTTATCCAGAAAATAAACGCGTGCGTTGTCTTCGTTGCATTGTTTGAACGCACCGTAATGCGTGGTCATTCTTCCGGACTGATTTTCGCTTACCGGATTGCCGTCTTCGGGTTCGCCGAACACTGCAGCGGAACTGGCGTAAACGACCTGTTTTATTTGTCCGCCGGAATTTTTCGCCGCTTCAAACACATTGACCGTGCCAACGACGTTAATCATGGCTCCCAATCTGGGATTGGCTCGGCAGACAGGGACCTGCACTCCGGCCAGATGAATGATGTTGTTGATGTCGTTTTGTTCGACGGCTTTGGAAACCGCGTCGCCATCGGTGATGTCGGCTTCGATGACTTTCGCCTGAGCGATTTCATCGTCAGTCATAATTTGCCGCAACCGTTGCGGGTTGGAATTCAGGTCAAAAATAGTGACGTTATGTCCTTCGGCCAGCAATCGCTTGACCACCCACGCGCCGATAAATCCATGCGCACCTGTAACCAGGAAATTTGATTTCGACATTCGAGCTTTGCCTTTTAGAAAAAGATGCGGTCAGGAAGGCGGGCATCATACCGAATGATGCCCGAATTGAAAACATTGCTTTAGGAGTGCGACGTGGTTGCGTTGCTTTGGCAGTCGTTAGGGAATTCGCTCCATCAAGGGACTTCAACGCGACGCCAAACCCGCAGCACTCCGAGTTATTTTATCTCGCCGATCAATTGCGGTTTCATATCTTCATATAGCTTGATACTGCGTTCGATGATGTTGATGGCGTCGAATCGCCCCATGAAACGTTCGACTTTGACCTGTTTATTTTCCAGGGCTTTGTAGTCTTCAAAAAAACGCTGAACCGATTTCAGCCGGTATTCCGGCAATTCGGAGATGTCTTTGTAGTCGCGATATTCCGGGTCATCAGCATGGACGGCGATGATTTTGTCGTCTTCTTCGTTCTGGTCAATCATCTGCATCACGCCAATGGCTTTGGCCCGCATAATGCACAGAGGCACCACTTCGACTTGGCCCAGCACCAACACGTCCAGCGGATCGTTGTCGTCACAATAGGTTCGCGGCAAGAAGCCGTAATTGGCCGGGTAATGAACGGAACTGAATAGGACGCGATCCACTTTCAATAACCCTGTGACCTTGTCCAATTCATATTTCACCTTGGAGCCAATGGGAATTTCAATAATGCAGCGAAAAACTTCGGGCGCTTCGTCGCCCAGATCAACATCGTGCCAGGGATTCATTCTTTTCCTTTTGCCCCTTCCGAAGGACGGGGTACAGAGTCACTTTCCTTTGCTCAGTGCGCGCAATTGTTTGGGAGACATTAACCACCGAAGCAAGCCAGGGCCACGCGGCGGCAGGCTGGACACTTCGACCAAACACAAGGAACCTTTCTTGAATTCAATGTTTAGATTGCGGTTTCCGGCCATCAGGTAAGACGCAATTTCCGACAAATCCGGCATATGGCCTACCAGCAAGGCGCGGTCGAATTGATAGGCGCCAAGTTCCAGAAACAATTCCGCGTGCCCGCCTTCACCCGTGGCAAAGGCTTTGCCGGGCGCGAGCGATTCGATGATCTTGACGCGATGCTGCAATTCCATCACTTCGGCCACGGCTTCGGCGGTTTGGCGACAACGCAACAACGGACTGGTCAAAATCACGTTGAACTTCAAACCAAGCTCTTTCAGTCCGAGGGCCGCTTGTTTCATTTTCGCTCGGCCTTCCGGAGTCAGCGGGCGGTTGGCGTCGTTGATAATTCCGCCTACACCCAAATCGGCGGCTATTGCATGCCGCATCAAATAAAGTTCGATCAAAGCCATTCCTCCAAGTTGGAGACAAGATTTAGAAGTTGGGAGATAAGAAAAGTCCTTCCATCTCCTCGCCTCTAAATCCTATATCCCAAGACCTAAATCCCAAAGCCCAAATGCGCGCCCGGATTATTCAGTGCAGTTTTCAATGATAACTCCAAGGTCGGTCGAATTTCTTCAGGTGAAATCACGGCATCCACGAACCCGCGTGCAGCGGCGAATTTCGCATCCAGTTGGCGCTCGTATTCGGCGCGAACGCGATCCATTTCCGCGCGCAGCTTTTCATCGGGTTGCTGTCCGGCGGCTTTGAGTTTTTCCAACTGCGACGCGAACAGCGCCATCACGGCGGATTCGCCTTCCATCACAGCCATCCGTCCGGTCGGCAAGGTGAAGATGAAATCCGGGTCAAAGCCTTGCCCGGCCATCGCGTAATATCCGGCTCCGCTAGCGTGGTTGATGGTCAGCACGATTTTCGGAACGGTCGCCGTTGCCATCGCTTCGACAAACCGAGCGCCCGCGCGAATGATGCCGGATTGTTCGGCTTCGACGCCGACCATAAATCCCGACACATCCTGAAGGAATAGCAACGGCGTGCCGTGGCGATTGCAGGTTTCAATGAAGTACGCCGTCTTTTCGGCGCTTTCGGTGTAAATGATTCCTCCAAACCGAGGCGGTTTTCCAGGCGAAGCCGGAGGCAGCAAGCCTCGGTTGTTGGCGATGATGCCGACAGAAATTCCGCTGATGCGGGCGTGACCAACGATCATTTCCTGGGCGAAATCAGCTTGGAATTCGTCAAAACTGTCGCGGTCAAGAATGCAGTTGAGCATTTCGCGCGCGTCGTAGGTTGCCCGGTGATCTGCCGGGAGAATTTCATACAGATCTGCCGCCGGTCGCGCGGGCGGCTGAAATTCGGCAAGGTTCGCTTTGGAAATTTGCGGTGGTGGCAGCTCTGCAATCAGGTCGCGAATTTTCAGCAGGCATTCTTCGTCGTTTTTGGAGCGGTAATGCGCAACGCCGGAAATGGAATTATGCATTTTCGCGCCGCCCAGCGTTTCGCCATCCACTTTCTGACCGATGGCGCCTTTGACTAGGTTCGGCGCTCCCAAGCCCATAAATGAAGTTCCTTCGACCATCAGGATCACGTCGGACAGCGC
>DAOMFR010000044.1:14134-29534 GCA_035429885.1 Blastocatellia bacterium | reverse complement strand
TGAACTCGTTCGCGAGCGGTCAGCTTCTTTTGGCTATGCTGCCGTTCGATTTTGTCCGGGCCACCACCTTGGCGAAGTTTGTCTTCCAGTGTGCGAAGCTCAGCGACCAAAGATTCCAGGCGTGAATGATTGGGATTGATTTCAGCAGCTTTTGCTTGTCGTTTCATAGTTTGCAGCGAGAGTTACTTTGTTTGAGGCATTAACGCTTCGGCCAGTTTCGGCAACGCAGCAAGTTGTTCTGGGGGCAAGCCTTCGACCACCAAAACAGACTGACCGTGCAATTGTATCAACACTTCGCCGTCAGGAGTTTGGAACGCACGTTCATTCTCGGAATTGTTCGTGCGTGCTTTGGCCATTGGGTAACGCTTGGCAGTTCGTTGCAGGTAAGCGCGAAAAAATTCAGCGGCGTCTTTTTCGGTGTCCCATTTGCTCAGGTGCGTCAGCACCAACTGACCGGTCTTGGCATTTTCGTAAAGTACGGATTGATCTCCGCCCCAGCCTGCCGCCGCCTGTCGAGCCTCTTTCTTGTTGATGAATTCCGCCAGAATCACCGAATACCCAAATTCGCCGTTTACATCTGCGTCGAGTTTTTTCCAGCTCCCGCCAAGTTGTTTGGAAATGTCTGGCAGTTGAACTTTGATTGGCATTTCTCCTGTGGCGTACTTTTCAAAGTGCAAAATCTGTTCAGTGGATTGCGGCAAATCTGTGAAGGCTTGCGACACTCCCGCCCACCCACGTTTTTTCAGCATTTCCTGCACGAAGGCTGCGCCGTAAATATAGGAAAACATCAGCGATTCGCGCAGGGCCATCGGAGCCGACAAAAACACTTTCTGTTTGTCGCGTTCGGCCTGGGCCAGAGATTGGTCGGCGAATCCGGCAATGCTGGGCAGTTTGGTGATGTCGCCGCCCATCGGCTTCAGTTGGTAGTTGTACATCAGGGCCGTGGCATCGCCTTCGATCAAGGCGTGGATTGCCGTTTCACGGTCTCCGTCGCCGTTGGGCCACTTTTCAAACCGCATCAGATTGAAATGCTGGTCCTGCAAGGCGTGTTGCAGTTCATGCGCCATGACGGGTTTTTGCTGCTCCAGATCGTTCCAGTCGGCCAGAAACAGCTCTTTGGTTTTGGGACGGTAAAAGCCTGCGACCTGTTCAGTCATCAGCTGGATCATAAATTCGCGGTATTTGAAATTCCTGGGCACCAGGCCATACGCGATCAGAGCCTTGTTGGTCGCTTCGATTTCTTCGGGAGTGGATTCTTCTTCAAAGCCGCGAATGATTTCCTGTTCAATTTCGGCGCGCGACTTGGCTCCACTTTTCACCGGCGAAAGGATTTTCAATTCGCGCATCTTGCTGACTTCTTCCAGCAACTGGTTTGTGGCTTCTAAAACCTTGCTGGTGTTGGCCGTGTTGGATGCCGCAATATTCGGTTCAACAGCTTTTCGGGCGGGTTGTTGGGCCACCAATGTAACGTTGGCGATGACCAGCATGGCCAGGCAAGCGGCGAGAAGAGTTCGTTTTGACATGCTTTATCCTTTCACGGTAAACAACTTTGTTAGGACACAATCAAGCGGCGGTCAATGTACCATCCGGTCAGATCAATTCAAAAAGGAAAGCCTTTGCATTATGAGCAACACTCATCACCGTTGGAGCGAAACTCGATTGCGCGTCCGCTATGCCGAAACCGACCAGGCGGGCGTCGTGTACCACTCCAATTATCTGGTTTGGTTTGAAGTCGGTCGCGTCGAATTGTGCCGCGATTACGGATTCAACTATCGCGATATGGAAACCGAGGCCGACGCCTTTTTGCCCGTTACCGAATGCCGCGTGAAATACCGCGTCCCGGCCAAATACGACGACGAAATTGTCATCCGGTCAAAAGTTACGGAGCTGCGCAGCCGGGCGATCAAATTTGCCTATGAAGTTCGTCGTGGCGCGGACGGCACGTTGTTGGCCGAAGGCGAAACTCATCACATCGTCATGAACGGCGAAGGGCGCGCCAAAGCCTTCCCGCCCGAATACGCCGAAATGATGAAAGGCGGAAAAGTGTTGCTGGCCAACCAGGAGGCTCAATGAATTTCAAACGACTTGCGTTACTGATGTTGCTGGTTCTGACGCTGACCACGAACCTGCGCCCTGTTGCTGCGGAACCTTTCAAAAGCAAACTGGCCGTGCAACTGTGGAGCTTTCGCAACGATTTCAAAACCGATGTGCCCGGCACGCTGAAACGTGTGCGCGAACTCGGGTTCACGTATGTCGAACTTGCCGGGACTTACGGAATGTCCGCGCAACGATTTCGCGCGGAACTCGACAAAGCCGGCTTGAAAGCCATCAGCATGCACATTGAACTCAAAACCGCGCGCGACAAAATTGAGGAAGTCATCCGCGACGCGAAAGCGCTGGGCGTGCAGGAAGTCGGTGTGCCGTGGATTACCTCTCCGTTTACCAAAGCGGATTGCCTGAAAACGATTGAAATCTTCAATCGCGCAGGCGAAAAGCTGGCGGCCAATGGCTTGCGGTTTTTCTATCACCTCCACGGATATGAATTCGTGCCGAACCCCGGCGGCACAGGAACGCTGTTCGACCTGATGATGGAAAAGACGAATCCGAAATTCGTCAGCATGCAACTCGACACCTATCATGTCGCCTTTCCGGGCCAGGACCCCGTGAAGTTGATGCAACAATATCCGGGCCGGTTTTCATCGCTGCACCTGAAAGACATTCGCAAAGACGTGGTCGGCGACAATTCCGGCGATTACCGCGAAAAAGACCAGACGCCGATGGGACAGGGAAAAATCAACTGGCCCGAAGTGTTCCAAGCTGCCCAGAAAGAAGGCATTCAATGGTACATTCTGGAAGACGAAACCACTCCGGTGTGGCAAAACGTTCAACAGAGCTTGAAGTATTTGGAAACCCTGAAATAGGGAATTGCTGGCTAAGCTTTGGAATGTAGAATCGAACTTGGTTTTTGTGGCTTTGCTGCAGTGAAGTGCGAGAAGTCTCCGACTTCCGGCAGGCGTGGTTGAGAATTTTGGTCTGCGTATTGCCGCAAATTAAAGATCAGAAGGTCGTTCGTTAGCCAGGAGGATTTTTATGAACACCAAAACGATTTCACTCGACCAGATTCAAGTCGCCAAACCGTGTCCCGCCAGCTGGGAAGAAATGAAAGGCAACGACTCGGTTCGGTTTTGCAGCCAGTGCCAGCTGAATGTGTATAACCTGTCAGCCTTGACCAAACTTGAAGCCGAACGCCTGATTACCCAATCTGAAGGCAGGCTCTGCGTTAAGTTTTACCGGCGTGCCGATGGCACGGTGTTGACACAGGATTGTCCGGTAGGCGTGCGAGCGTTCCGCAAGCGAGTTTCGAAAATTGCGGCGACGGCGTTTTCGACTTTGCTGAGTTTGTTGACTGGCAATTCAGTTGATCGCACCACTTTTGCCCAAGACCTCCAACTAGATCAATCCAAACCCACAATTAAACGAACAGATTCTCCGTTTACAAAATCTTCGATTGAAGGCAGCGTAACTGATGCGCTTCAGTCGGTTATCTATGGAGCGCAAGTTACTCTTATAAGCCAACAAACCAAGGAAGAGATGTTTGCTAAAACATCTGATATGGGAAGATTTGGATTTTATGGAGTGGAGCCAGGCGAATACAGCATTAAAGTCTCTTATCCGGGCTTCAAACTTCTCACGTTTTCAGGCGTCAAAATTGAGGCAAATGAAATACTGGATATTGGTTTGAAGCTTGAGGTTGGACAACTTCTAGGCGAGGTGGTCGTAATCCCTCAGAAAGTACAGACAAGCGATCACGTTCTGCCTCATCAGATAAATCGTAAGGAAAAACCGCGTGAGCAATAAATCAAATACGTTATCCACACTACAAAATCTTCTGAGCCAGCGCATCGTCATCATTGACGGAGCGATGGGGACGATGATTCAACGTTACAAGCTGGACGAAGCCGCTTATCGCGGTGAGCAGTTCCGCGATTGGCCTTCGGACTTGAAGGGAAACAACGATCTGCTTTCGATTACGCAGCCGCACATCATCGAAGAAATCCATCACCAATATCTGGAAGCGGGCGCGGAGATCATTGAAACCAACACCTTCAATTCGCAATCGGTGACGCTGGCGGATTATGGAATGGCGCATCTGGCCTACGACTTCAATCTGGCCGCGACCAAAGCCGCTCGGCGCGCTGTGGATAAGTTTCTCGCCGCGCATCCGGGCGAAGTTCGTTTTGTCGCCGGAGCGTTAGGGCCGACGAACAAGACGGCTTCGCTGTCGCCGGATGTGAACAATCCAGCGTTTCGCTCGGTCAGTTACGACGCTCTGGTTGAGTCTTATTACGAACAAGCCAAAGGCATGGTGGATGGCGGAGCCGATTTGCTGATTGTCGAAACCGTCTTTGATTCGCTCAATTCCAAAGCCGCGTTGTTCGCTGTCCAGAAACTTTACGAAGACATTGGCTACAGCCTGCCGCTGATGTTGTCGTTCACGATCACCGATCTGAGCGGACGCACCTTGAGCGGCCAAACCGTCGAAGCGTATTTCAACGCGACAGCGCATGCGCCGCTGCTTTCGATTGGCATCAACTGCGCGTTGGGGCCGAAGGAAATGCGGCCTTACATCGAAGAGCTTTCCAACATCGCGCCGATTTATGTCAGCGCCTATCCGAACGCGGGCTTGCCGAATCCGTTGCTGCCGACGGGCTTTCCGGAAACTCCGGAAACGATGGCTCCGCAACTGGCGGAATGGGCGGCGAACGGCTGGCTGAATTTCGTCGGCGGCTGTTGTGGGTCGACGCCGGATCACATCCGGGAAATTGCCAAAGCCGTCAAAGGTTACGCTCCGCGCAAACCGGCGCAGCCTGAACCTTACTTGCGGCTGTCCGGCTTGGAAGCGCTGACCATTCGACCCGAAACCAACTTCGTCAACATCGGTGAGCGCACCAACGTCACCGGTTCGCCAAAATTCTCCAAGCTGATTTTGAACAATCAGTACGAAGAAGCTCTGGCTGTCGCGCGTCAACAAGTCGAAAACGGCGCGCAGTTGATTGACGTGAATATGGACGAAGGCATGCTGGATTCAGAAAAAGCCATGGTGCATTTTCTGAATCTGATCGCGTCGGAGCCGGACATTGCTCGCGTGCCAGTGGTGATTGATTCGTCGAAATGGTCTGTCATCGAAGCCGGTTTGAAATGCTCTCAGGGCAAAGCCGTCGTCAATTCCATCTCGATGAAAGAAGGCGAAGAGAAGTTCCGCGAACAGGCGCGGCTGATTCGACGCTACGGCGCAGCGGTGATCGTCATGGCGTTTGACGAAAAGGGCCAGGCCGACAATTACCAGCGCCGCATTGAAATCTGCGAACGCGCTTATCGCATTTTGGTGGATGAAGTCGGTTTTCCGCCGCAAGACATCATCTTCGATCCGAACATTCTGACCGTCGCCACAGGCATCGAAGAGCACAATAACTACGCCGTGGATTTCATCGAAGCCACGCGCTGGATCAAACAAAACCTTCCCGGCGCTAAAGTTTCAGGCGGAGTCAGCAACATTTCGTTTTCCTTCCGGGGCAACAACGCCGTTCGCGAAGCGATGCATTCCGCGTTTTTGTATCACGCGATCAAAGCCGGTTTGGATATGGGAATCGTCAACGCAGGACAGTTGGCGGTGTACGACGAAATTCCCAAAGACTTGCTGGAACTGGTTGAAGACGTGCTGCTCAATCGCAGGCCGGACGCGACCGAACGGCTGGTCACGTTTGCCGAATCTGTCAAACAACGCGGCAAAGCCGAAGTTGTCGAAGACGAATGGCGCAGCGGAACTGTCGAAGAGCGGCTGTCGCATGCTCTGGTGAAAGGCATCGTGGATTACATTGATGCCGACACTGAAGAAGCGCGGCAAAAATATGGCCGCCCGCTCAATGTCATCGAAGGCCCGTTGATGGCCGGAATGAATGTCGTTGGCGACTTGTTCGGTTCAGGCAAGATGTTTTTGCCGCAAGTCGTCAAATCGGCTCGCGTCATGAAAAAAGCCGTCGCTTACTTGCAGCCGTATCTCGAAGCCGAGAAGACTGCCGACTCGCAACCGCAAGGCAAAATCCTGATGGCCACCGTCAAAGGCGACGTTCACGACATCGGCAAAAATATCGTAGGCGTCGTTTTGGGCTGCAACAATTACGAGGTGATTGATCTGGGCGTCATGGTTTCGTGCGAAAAGATTCTCAACGCCGCGCGCGAACACAAAGTAGACATCATCGGTTTGAGCGGATTGATTACGCCTTCGCTGGATGAGATGCAGCACGTCGCTCGCGAAATGCAGCGCGAAGGTTTCACCATCCCGCTGTTGATTGGCGGAGCGACGACTTCGCGGGTTCATACCGCTGTCAAAATTGCCCATCATTACGAACCGCCGGTGATTCACGTGCTGGACGCTTCGCGCGCAGTGCCTGTCGTCGGCGCTCTGATTAACCCCGAAACTCGCGCGACGTTTGCGCTGAATAATCAAAGCCAGCAGCAGAAAGACCGCGAAGCTCACGAAGCCAGCCGCGAACAGCGAAAGATGCTGACGCTGGAACAAGCTCGCGCCAATCGAACTCCGATTGATTGGGCTACGACCGAAATCGCCAAGCCCGAATTCATCGGAACGCGCTTGCTGAAAAATTACCGGCTGGAAGAAATCGTTCCGTTCATTGACTGGTCGCCGTTCTTTCACACTTGGGAATTGGCCGGAGTCTTTCCCCGCATTCTGGATGATCCGAAAATCGGCACGCAGGCGCGCAAGCTGTACGAAGACGCGCAAGCTTTGCTGGAACAAATCGTCAGCCGCCGCTCGCTGCGGGCAAACGGCATTTACGGATTCTGGCCGGCGAATTCCGTGGGCGAAGACATTGAACTGTACGCCGACGAATCGCGTTCGCGTGTGCTGACCACGTTTCACAGCTTGCGGCAACAGACGGAAAAACGCACAGGACAGTTCAACCAGGCGCTCAGCGATTTCATCGCGCCCAAAGACTCTGGCCGGATTGATTACCTGGGAGCTTTCTCTGTCACCACAGGCATCGGGCTTGAAGACTTGTGCGCTCGGTTTGAACGCGACCACGACGATTATCATTCGATTATGGCCAAAGCCCTTGCGGATCGCTTGGCCGAAGCTTTCGCTGAACTGGTTCACAAACGCGCGCGTGAGGATTGGGGCTACGGCAAGCAGGAAAACCTGACGACTGAAGAGCTGATTAAGGAAAAATATCGCGGCATTCGACCCGCGCCGGGCTATCCGGCTCAGCCCGATCACACCGAAAAGCGGAAGCTGTTCGACCTGCTGGAAGCTGAGCAAAGCACAGGGATTCAATTGACTGAAACGTTTGCGATGCTTCCCGCTAGTTCAGTTAGCGGTTTGTATTTCGCGCATCCCGAGGCGAAGTATTTTGCTTTAGGGAAAATCGAACGAGACCAGATCGCAGATTACGCTCGGCGCAAGGCGATGGAAGTCAGGGATGTTGAACGTTGGCTTGGGCCGAATCTGAATTACGAGCCGTGATTCAGTTAATGAATTGAGGTAAATCCGCTGTGAACGCATTTTTGGATCAAGTCCCATTTCCCGAACCGGAATTCGTAGACAACCCTGAACCGCGTTGCCCATGCGTATTGTTGCTGGACACGTCGGGTTCGATGAAAGACGAGCGGAAAGTGTCCGCCCCAATGTCGCTGTCGCCGGTGCAGCAGTTGTTGAATGATTCGTCGGTGGCTCGGAGCGTGCGACCGATTGATGAACTGAACGACGGATTGAAGGCGTTCCGCAACGAATTGATGACGGATGAGTTGGCCGTCAAACGCGTCGAACTTTCGCTGGTGACGTTTGGGCCTGTGCGCCAGCTCACGGATTTTCAAACGCCGGATGTCTTTCGTCCGCCGCAACTTGCCGCCGAAGGTGACACGCCGATGGGGGCAGCCATCGAAAAAGCCATTCAACTGGTCAACGACCGCAAAGCCGTCTATCGCCAGAACGGCATTTCGTATTACCGCCCATGGATTTTTCTGATTAGTGATGGCGAACCAACCGACAATTGGCATCGTTCGGTCGAACTGGTTCGCAATGGCGAGCACGCCAAAGCCTTTGCCTTTTTTGCCGTCGGCGTCGAAGGCGCGGATTTCAAAAAGCTCAGCCAGATTTCCATTCGCCAACCACTGCGGTTGAACGGATTACGCTTCCAGGAAATGTTCATGTGGCTGTCGTCGTCGCTTGGATACGTGTCGCGCTCCAGCCCGAACGATGAAATCAAATTGACCAATCCAGTTGCACCCGATGGATGGGCGTCACTCTAGGAGGTAGGAGACGAGAGTTGGGAGATGGGGTGGAGTTGCAACCCATCTCCCATCCCCAATCCCCGAACTCCACGAAGTTATGTGGAAATACGGCTTTGCCTCAGTCGCGGGAACTTCTCACCTGAAAGCGGCGCTGCCTTGTCAGGACGCCAGCCGCGCGGAAATCGCCTTTGATCAATTTGGGCAGGAAGTCTTAATTGCGGTCGTTTCTGATGGAGCGGGCAGCGCGGCTCAGGCGCAACTTGGATCAGTCATGGCGGCGGAGTTTTTCATCGCCAAAGTCAAAACGCATTTTGATTGCGGAGGCAGTTGGGAGCAATTGGGCAGGGGCTTCATTGAAAACTGGATCGCGGCGTTTCAGCAGACGGCGGCGGGGTGGATTAGCGAAGGCGCGACGATTCAGGAATTCGCCTGCACTTTGTTGGCGGCGGTGATTGGCAACGAGCAGGCAATTTATTTTCATTTAGGAGACGGTGCGATTGTCGAAGAACAGAATGATCTTTACCATTGCGCCAGTTGGCCTCAGCAAGGCGAATACGCCAACACGACCCACTTTTTGACAGATGCCGATGCCGCCAGCAAAATTGTCATCGAGTTGAAAAACTATCAAGTTGATGAAATCGCTCTGTTCACTGATGGTATTCAAAATCTGGTGCTGGATTACCGGAATCAGTCGGCCCATTCTCCATTTTTCGCTCCGCTGTTCGGTTGGTTGAGGCCACGACCGAATGGTTTTTCCCAGGAGCTTGCGGATTCGTTGGCCACGTATTTGAACTCAGAAAAGTTCAACGCGCGCACCGATGATGACAAAACGTTGTTGTTGGCTACGCGGCGATAAAAAAACAGACAGGATTTACAGGATTAACAAAATGGAAAAACAGCTTGAAGTTCAGCCCTAATGACTCCCGTTAATCTTGTAAATTCTGTCCATTTTCAGTTTTGACGATGAGCAGAATTTTCTATACCTCTGAGTCCCAGCCAATTCAATTAAGCCACAAACTTGGAACCGGTGGTGAAGGCTCAGTTTACGAAATTTCCGGCCAGAGCGATTTCGTCGCCAAGATTTATCACGAACCGCCAGAACCGGAAAAAGCCGAAAAGCTGATCGCGCTTTCGCGACTTGGCAACGACCGATTGCTGAATCTGGCGGCTTGGCCAGTGGACGTGCTGCGTGTTGAAGCAGGCGGGCAATTGGCCGGCTTTGTCATGAAAAAGATTGGCCAGGCGGAAGAAGTTCACGCGTTGCACAGCCCAAAAAGCCGGTTGCGGAAATTTCCAGAAGCCTCGTGGGCGTTTTTGATTTATGTCGCAGCCAACATTGCGCGGGCGGTTGCTACGATCCACGAACACGGGTTTATCGTGGGTGATCTGAACCCAAAGAACATTTTGGTCACCCATCAGGCGACAGTCGCGTTGCTGGATTGCGACAGTTTTCAGGTGACGGCGGAGGGCAAAACCTTCCGTTGCGAAGGCGGCTTCCCGGAATATCTGCCGCCGGAACTGCAAGGCCAGAGTTTGCGCGATGTTGAGCGAAAGCAGAATCACGATTGTTTCGGGTTGGCCGTGGTCATTTTCCAGTTGTTGTTTATGGGGCGGCATCCGTTTTCCGGCAAATATTTAGGCTTGGGCGAGATGACGCTGGAAGAAGCCATCCGTGCATCTCGTTTTGCTTTTGGCGCGGATGCTGCGACCAGGGAGATGCAGCAACCTCCAGGCACCTTGCCGCTGGAAGCGATTCCAGTTTCGCTCAACGATTTGTTTCGCCGGGCGTTTCTTTCCGCCGACCGGCCTCAGCCGCAGCAATGGATCGAACCCCTGGAATCGTTGGCCAAATCCCTCAAAGCATGCGATCTGCACACAGGACATTTTTTCTTCAAGGAATTGTTGGAATGCCCTTGGTGCGAAATCGAAATGCGCGCCCGAATCCGACTCTTCAATTTTTCGCTTAATGGGCACAACGGCCATCGCGGCCATTTCAAACTCGATGAAGTCTGGTCAAAGATTGAAACCTTGAACACGCCACCAGACGCGCTTGCGTTGACAGATATAAAACATAGTGCCGCTCTGGTTGCCAAACCTTCCCACGAAGTCGCTGCTTATTCGCGCAGTCGAAACGTCAAATTACTGCAAGGGTGCGGGTTTGCAGCAATCGCAGGATTTTTGCTGGGATATTTTGCGCCTTGGGCGTTAGTGATCTGGGGAATTATTGGCATTTGCCTGATTGCCAAGCTTATCGCGCAAGCCGAATTCAAGCCCATTGGACCTCAAATCACGAATTTTACGACACACACGTTGGGCGCTCCCAACAACCCGCTCGCGGCGGAAATCCGTTCCAGGCTGGAACACGCCGACCACGCCATTCAACAGCTCGAAGCGCAATTTCAGAAAATGCCTACGGCAAGTAATTTTGGCTCGAAGATGAGAGAGCTGGCCAACCGCAAAGAGGTTTATGAACGGTTGCCCAAAATTCGGGAATTCAAGCTGAAGCAGATGGAAGCAAAGGCGAATGAGCGTCAACTCAACCAATTTTTGGATCAATTTGAAATCAACGAAGCGCACGTCAAAGACATCGACCGGCTGACGGTGGCTGCCTTGCGTTCGCAGGGTGTGGAAACAGCGGCAGATGTGACGCCTGAAAAGCTGAAACACGTTCCAGACCTGACTGAGCCTCAAGCGCAGCAATTGCTATTTTGGCGAGCCGGAGCGAAGCGGCAGTTTCGATTCGATGCGTCGCGTGGAGTTCAGGTACAGGACCGCATCAATGTCGAGCGTGAAATGGATAATCTGCGCATGCAATTGGAGCACGATTTATCCACTGGCGCGGTTTACCTGCAGCGATTGCAACACGAATTGGAACATCAGCGACAGCAGATCGCCAAAGCTTTGCCGGATGCATACCGGTTACAAGCTCAGTCCGAAAAAGATTGGGAGGTGGCACAGAAGAAAAATCCGATGTGGCCGCTGATCCTGATGCTGCTGATCTTTTTTGCTTATGGTTGCTTCGTTACGCTTTTCACCCAAGGACCTGAAAGTATTCCTCAGTCGAGTGCGACTTACTCACAGCCGAGCACCACTTCGCCAGAACCGCCCGTATCCATTGAGCCGGAGCTTTCGATTGACCAGACTGAAGCCCAAATCCTGTTTGAGAAAGGCGAGAAGCAGATGAAGCTGGGAAAATGGGCTGGCGCTGCCAAATTGTTCACAAAGGCGACGGAACTCGATCCACAGCTTCAACCGGCTTATGTGCAACTTGGCATCGCGCTTTACAGGCAAGGGAAGTATGACGAATCCATCGAAGTTCTGACAAAAGCGACCAGAATAAAGGACGAATTCGATCCCAATTTCTATCTAGGGTTAGATTACAAGGCCAAGAAAGAGTGGAAATACGCTGGTGATTCATTTGTTCAAGCCATTGGTTTGGATCAGCAGCAGAAAAACCCAAAACATGTGGAAGCTTATTACTACTTAAGTCAGGTGCTGACCCGGGCCGGACAAGGCAAAGACACAATCAGTGAATTGGAAAGAATAGAGAAGTACGGCGCCGCGACGTCGGCTCAGCGGATCCAGCTTGCAACTATTTATCTTTGGACAGGCAAATACGACTTGGCTGAAAAGCAACGGAAAGCTCTTTCGAACTGGGATGAAAATCTGGCCAAAGAGCTGCAACGTTTGATGAAGCAGCATCGAAACTAGAACGGACGCCGCTAATCCGTTTGATTCTTGCTTCAAGCTCTTGGACTGCTTAAGGATCGCCCGCACAGTGAGCCGCTGAAATGCTCGCACTCAGCCGTGAGCAGCTTCTGCGTGAAACTACAAATAGGTTTAAGTTGTGGCCAACTCGGTTGTGGCGGGCGGCGTCAAAAAATTGTCTTATAAAACACTCAAACCCGAAAATTGAAAAACAAAGAGATGAACTGTCACTTCTGTCCTGCTTTATGGAAGTTTTGGAATCGCCAGTTGGCTAAGCAGGTCGAATCAGGCAGGATGAATCAACTTAGTTGAGGAGGTTGTGATGAAACAAATTATTTCAGCGGTGTGTGGAATTACTTTATGGGGCCTTATTCTCTCAGTCGTAGCCATTGCCCAAAACCAGGCTCAGGATTCAAGGTTGTTGATGCTCTCGAAAAACTTCAGCGGTTCAATCACCCAAACTTCGATTGAAATCGCTTTGACGGCCAACGCCGATTGCGATCAGACCAAAACCTTCATTCCGGACAATAGCAAACTGGTGACGCAAAGTTTCGTGTTGAATGCCGACAGCAAAGGCGTCGGGACGTTCAGCGGTTCTGCCTACATCATTACGCCAGAAGGCAGAATTGTGCTGCAAGGCCTGCTGAAAGGAACGGTTGGAATCAACACGCGTTGCGGTTCCAACAGCAGTTGCCGGCTGCCTTGGCATTTGGAAGGCTTATTTGAATCTGCTTTCACCACGATGCAGCGAACAGTGTCGCGTGGAGGTTCAGACGCAAAAATATTGCCGATGATGTTGAATTTTTCCGCCGATTTGAATCCGCAGACGGCCAGCCCATTGCCGATTTACCAGGGCAGACTGGATGGTTTGGTTCCGACATTACCTGCGGAAGTCGACCGCATAACGATTATTCAGGACAAGACAATCTACCAGCCAAACGACGTGATCAATGCCACGGTGATCAATGAATCATCCGAAAATATTCAAACCTGGGACAAGCGTTCTTTCTGTAGCATTTTCCAGTTACAGATTCTGGATGGCAATCAATGGAACGACACAGCGTTTTGCCCATTTAAGGCTCCGTCGTTGCCGGTGTATATCCCCGCAAATTCAAAGTTCGGAGTGCAGATGCATCAGTCTCAAACTATCGAACCGTTGAAGGCGGGAACGTATCGTCTGGCGCTGACTTTTCGGTTTGTCAGCGGAGAAATTCCGCTGAGCGATTCTTTCGTTGTGTACTCCCCTCAGTTCAAGTTGGAACCGCAGATGCCAACGAACCAGGTGCTCGTCGCCCCTGGCAAAGGCGCTTATGAAGAGCAAGAGCAGCTGACGCTTAGTGTCAACAATGTGACTTCGCAAACCATTGTGGCTTATGACCATCAATCGTATTGTTCAATTGTCACGGTGCAACGGAATGAAGGCGGCAATTGGGTGGACATGTTTCCTTGCTTGCTGGGGTCGCAATCGAACCTGATCAAAATCTCCGCGGGGGAAGACCGGAAACTCAAACTTCCCGCGGACACTGCTCCGACCAAATTGGCAGCAGGAGCTTACAGGCTGGAATTTACCTACTGGCAGGTTGATGCCAACGGCAATCCAACCGGCAATCCAACCACGGTTTTCAGCAACACGTTTGCCGTTGTAGCCAAACAGTGAGCTTCCATGGAATGCGGGGGCTTTTCAATTGCCCCCGCATCCAGACTCTTGCCTGACCCCTTAGCCTGTCGCATACTGCCGACGTCGTCATTCGTAAACTCACACAACAGTTCAAATCGTTTGATTGAAGGTTGCAGCTTATGTCATACGCTTGGATCGTCTGGCTGATCTTGGCCGCCATCTTTATCGCAGTCGAAGTTTTAACCCCCGGCTTCTTTTTGCTGTGGTTCGGCGTCGGAGCACTGGCGGCGGCATTGCTGGCGGTGCTTGGCGTCGGCAGTCTGCCCGCTCAGATCATCGTATTCCTGGCAATATCAGTGGCGCTGTTGATCGCTTCGCGGACAATCTTCGAGAAGTTTCTGCCGCTCTCTTCGTCGGCGAAAGGGTTGAAAACAAACGTTGAAACAATGATCGGCCAGGTCGGCACGGTGGTCGAAGCCAGCCGAGGCGCATTGAATGAAGCGGCGGTCAAAGTCTATGGCTCGACTTGGACGGCATTCCCCATTTCGGGAGAAAAGCCTTTGACCGAAGGTGAAACTGTCGCCGTCGAACGCATTGATGGCAATCGAATTTACGTCCGCCGCTCTCACAAACATGCGTTGCTTTTCAGCGAATCGTCCGAAGAAGTTTAACTCCACCTACCATTTCGGAGGCAATTTATGTTGTTTATCCCTTTGCTGATCATTGCTCTGGTTGTGCTTTTTATCGCCGCCAAAACCATTCGTATCGTTCCACAAGCTACCGTGTTGATCATCGAGCGGCTGGGAAAGTTTGACCGCGCCGCAGTCAGTGGATTGAACATCCTGGTTCCGTTTCTGGATCGGCCACGGTCAGTCAACTGGTCAGGGATTCGGCCGGGACTGACTCAGATTGACCTGCGCGAACAGTTCACGGACTTGTTACCGCAACCGGTCATCACTCGTGACAATGTGACGATCATGGTGGATTCGGTGATTTACTGGCAGATTACCGATCCGATCAAAGCCGTCTACGAAATCAACGACCTGGTCGGCAGCATCATTCAGTTGACGATTACAGCGATGCGAAATGTGATCGGCGAACTCGACCTGGATCACGCGCTCAGTTCGCGCGACACGATCAACAGCCGACTGCGCGTCACGCTGGACGATGCCACTCACAAATGGGGAGTCAAAGTCACTCGCGTCGAATTGAAGAACATCAATCCGCCCGAGGACGTCCGCATCACGATGGAAAAACAGATGACTGCCGAGCGCAATCGCCGCGCCGTCGTGTTGCAAGCAGATGGTGAAAAGCAGGCAGCCATCACTCGTGCCGAAGGCGAAAAGCAAGCGGCGATCACGCGCGCCGAAGGCGAAAAGCAGTCTGCAATTTTGCAGGCGCAAGGTGCAGCGGAAGCTCGGCTGACCGCCGCCGCCGCCGAAGCCGAATCCATTCGCCACATTGCCGTCGGCATTACCGGCGGACAAGGCAATCCGGCACAGTATCTGATTATGATGAAGTACATCGAATCGCTGAAAGAGATGGCCAAATCCAGCAATGCCAAGGTGATTTTCATGCCGGTTGAAACCAGCAGCGTGCTTTCCAGTATTGGCGCGTTCAAGGAAGTGTTCGGCAGTGATCAGATAGAGCCTCGCGTGCCTGTGGAAACTCCGCGGCTGAGGTAACCCGGCATTCAACGCAACAACGCGGCAAGCAAACAGCAATTTTGGGTATTGGCTGTTTGCTTGCTGCGTTTTGTTTCAGGCC
>DAOMFR010000044.1:2727-14034 GCA_035429885.1 Blastocatellia bacterium | reverse complement strand
TCTTTCAGCGCGGCGGTTCCGTCTTCGGCCTTTCGCATTCTTTCCAGAATCTCTGGCGGCACGCTGACGCCAGGAACTTCGTTGTTCAAAAATTCCGCGTTGCGGAAGCTGGTCAACGGCCAGATGCCTGGCACGATGGGAATGCGGCAATGTTCAATTCGTTTCAGGAAATGTTTTAACTGCTTCACGTCAAACACCGGTTGTGTGATGGCGTATTCGGCTCCGGCTTCGACTTTCCATTCAAAGCGGCGAATTTCGTGATCCAAATCAGGCGCGCCCGGATTGACGCCTACGCCGATGACGAATTTGGTGGGCTGGCCGATGGGGTTTCCTCCGGGATCAAGCCCGTGATTCAACCGGTTGACCATATTTGTCAGACCGATGGAATCAATATCGAAGACGGCGGTTGCAGTCGGATAAGGTCCCATCTTGGGTGGATCGCCGGTGATAATCAGAAAGTTTCGCAATCCCAGGCCCGCAGCTCCCAGCAAGTCCGAAAGCATTCCCAGCAAGTTACGATCTCGGCAGCAGTAATGTGTGACGGCTTCCATGCCGACTTGCTGTTCGATGATCAGCGAAACTGCCAGTGCTCCCATACGGGATTGAGCGCGCGGTCCATCGGGAACGTTGACGGCATCCACGCCGGCTTCTTTCAAGCTGCGAACGCCTTTTAGCATCGCGGTTGGGTCGCAACCTTTGGGCGGAACGATTTCCACAGAAGTCACGAATTTGCCGCTGGCCAGTTTGTTGCCGAAGCTGGATCGCTCAGCCAACGGGACCGGTTCGACTCCTGCGGATTGCTCTTCGACGGTGATGGCGCTGATGGAGCGGCGGCCTGGGCTGGAAGCGCGAACGGCGTCGACAATCAGTTTGATGTGGTCCGGCGTGGTTCCGCAGCAGCCGCCAATGAATTTCGCTCCGGAGCTAATCAATCGCTTGGCATATGTGGCGACATATTCCGGCGAAGCGAGATACATTTTTCGCCCGCCAACTTCGCGTGGCAAACCGGCGTTGGGTTGAGCGGAAAGACGGCGGCCGGTGTGTTCCCGCATCTTTTCGATGGCTTCCAGGATGATTTGCGGGCCGACGGCGCAGTTCAATCCGATGACATCCAGGCCGTCTTTATCCAACCATTGATCCAGCCGTTCGGTGATGGTTTCGGCGGACGTGCCGTAAGCCGTTTCATACTGCTCGTTGATGGTCATCTGCGCGAAGATGACGTGGTCGCTCAATTCGCGGACAGCGCGAATTGCCTGGTGCATTTCGGCCAGATCGTGAAAGGTTTCCAGCACGAAGCAATCCACTCCGCCTTCCAGCAACGCGGTGACTTGTTCCTTGAACAGGTCTTTGGCTTCGTCCATGGAAGTCGGGCCGTAAGGTTCGATGCGCACGCCGAGCGGCGAAATCGCTCCGGCGACAAAGGCATCGTGTTGAGCCGTCTTGGTTGCTTCGCGGGCGATTTGCGCGGCCAGAATGTTGATTTCGCGCAGCTTGTCGTCCAATCCTTGCGCGGCAAGTTTCAGTCGGGACGCGCCATAGGTGTTGGTTTCGATAATCTCTGCGCCAGCTTTTATGTATTCGCGGTGGATGTCCAGAATCAGGTCGGGCGTTGAAAGGTTCAATTCGTCGTAACAGCGATTGATGTACACGCCTTTGCTGTAAATCATCGTGCCCATCGCGCCATCAAACACGCGAACGCGATCTTCCTGAATGAATTCTCTAAAGTTGTTCATAGGTACTCACTGGAGCCAGGATTGCGACCGGTAGAAAGCGGGCGGATAAATTGCGCTTGCTGCCGCTCGCGATGCTGGCTGGGATCAACAAAAACGAAAGCCTCGCGTCAATCAACGCGAGGCTTTCGGAGAATCTTTCGATTGGAAACCGGATTTCCGGTCTGGCTCTTTAGCAGTTTTTAGGGTGGAGCAATTTGCCGGAAATCGCCACGCGTCGAATTTGGTTATGAAAAAGCCTCGCTGCCGAAGCAGCGAGGCAAGAATAGCAATGTCTAGGTATTTATCAAAACTGACGGAGACAGAAGGATTCGAACCTTCGGTAGAAGTTTTAGCCCCTACAACGGTTTAGCAAACCGCCGCCTTCAGCCACTCGGCCATGTCTCCGTAACGGTTGGCATTTTCTTCATCGAACCGCAGGCTGTCAACCCATCAAAGCTTTCTCGTTCAAGCTTTTTTCGCTCGTTGGCGCCGACTGCTGTCTGTGAGCAGGTTCAGCTTGAGCGTTTTGCTGCGGATTTGTTCCTGAAGTCGTTGCTGTTGTTGGTCGTTCGCACAATTGGACAATTGTTCGGTCAGCGATTCAATTTCTTTGCGAAGCTCGACTTCTTCGGGCAAACAGCGAGCACTCTTCAAGACCGAGTAACTCAGCCGCAAGTCGGAAGGGGTTGAAAAGTACGCTTCCAAATCAATTGGCCGACCTTTGCCGGACAGATTGTCGAACTCTCCGGCTTCCATCGCTTCACGAATTTTGTTTTCGATCAATTTTCCAAACATAGCATTGAGAATCAGAATTCTTGCGCTTAGACTGTGCGCGGTTTTTCAGACGGTCTGATCGTCTGGACATCTCGTGCGCAGAATCACTTCCGCAAGTTCAAGTTTCAAGCAGTCGAAATCATCAATGGCACGGCCATTTTCTGAAGAAGAAGCAGAAGAATCAACCGCGCTGCGTTGCCAATACGAACAGCATGGCGTCGAAAACTATTACGCGCAATTTGGCGTTGAATATCGCAATCCGCACGAACCCATCATCGCCGAAGTTGTCCGCGAAGCCGTCCTCCGTTGGAAGCTGGATACAAGTTGTGTGTTGGATCTGGCTTGTGGAAGCGGAGAAATCACTTTGGCGCTGCGCGAATTTGGCGCGGAGCAGGTTGACGGAATTGATCCTTTCACAGGCGAAGCTTATCAAGCGCGAACGGGGAAGCACGCAGAGGCGTTTAGTTTTGAAGACGTTGCGGCGGGTGCGCTCAGTGGGCGACGGTATTCACTGGTTGCGTGCAGCTTTGCGATGCATTTGCTTGAAGAATCCTGGTTGCCGTCGTTGCTGTTTCAACTGGGCGAAATTTCTGACAGTTTGCTGATCCTCACACCGCACAAACGCCCGGAACTCAAAGCCGAGTGGGGATTGACACTGCTAGACGAATTTATGATCGAACGAGTGCGAGCCAGATTGTACCGGCTTAAGACGTGAACCCGACTTTCGGCCCAATTTTCAGGAGGAATAATGCCCCCAATTTTCTTGTTTCAGACTGGCACCACTCGTCTGGTGACGATTGATTACATTGTGCTGGCGCTTTATTTCGCTGTTGTCTTTGCCATTGGGTGGTATCACTCGCGCGGAGAGCGCACGGCGGCAGGATACTTTTTGGCCAGTCGTGATGTTGCCTGGTGGGCGATTGGCGCGTCGCTGTTTTCATCGAACATCGGCAGTGAACATTTCATCGGCCTGGCTGGCAGCGGCGCTTCGACGGGAATGGCTGCGGGGCACTTTGAATGGTTGGCTTCGCTGATGGTGTTGACGCTCGGCTGGGTGTTTGTGCCGTTCTATTTGCGCTCGAATGTTTACACGATGCCGGAGTTTCTGGAGCGCCGTTATAACAGCGCGTGCCGCACGTATCTGGCCAGCATTTCGTTGATCGCGTATCTGTTTACCAAGATTGCCGTTTCGATCTTTGCCGGAGCGATCGTGCTGAAAGCTGTGTTGGGTTGGGGAATGGTCGAAAGTTCGCTGGCTCTGGTGATCGCCACAGGCATTTACACGGTCGCCGGAGGCTTGGCGGCGGTTATCTATACCGAAGTGATTCAGACTGTGATTTTGGTTGTTGGTGCATTGATTCTGGCATTCATCGGCCTGGGCAAGGTTGGCGGGTGGTCGGGCTTACACGCGGCAGTGCCAGCGGACTTCTTTCATATGATGAAACCGATGACGGACAAAGACTTTCCGTGGACAGGAATTTTCTTTGGTGCGCCGATTCTGGGCATTTGGTATTGGTGTACGGATCAGGTCATTGTGCAGCGTGTGCTTTCCGCTAAAGACGTCGGCAATGCCAAAGCCGGAACCGTGGTCGCGGGATTTTTGAAAATCCTGCCGGTCTTTATGCTGATTGTGCCGGGCATGATCGCGCGGGCGCTCTATCCGCAAGAGATGGCGACGGATTCGAACGCGGCATTTCCCACGCTGGTTGTTCGGCTAATGCCGCCAGGGTTGCAAGGCGTGATGGTCGCGGCGATGCTGGCGGCGCTGATGGCCAGCAAGGCTTCGGTTTTCAATTCCAGTTCTACCATCTTCACGATGGATTTTTATAAGAAGATCAATCCGAACGCTTCGGAAAAACGGTTAATCAATGTCGGGCGGTTGGCGACAGTGGTCATGATTGTGCTGAGTTTGATGTGGATTCCGTTTATGGGGCGCATCAGTTCGCAGCTTTGGATTTATCTGCAAAGTGTGCAGGCTTATATCTCGCCGCCGATTGCAGCGGTTTTCTTGTTTGGCGTTTTCTGGAAACGGATTAACGGGCAAGGAGCGATTGCCTCTTTGCTGACGGGATTCGTCCTGGGCGCTGCGCGATTTATCCTGGAAGTGATTTATGCCAACCAGCAACTTTCCGGCTTTCTGGAATTTTTTGTGCGGGTGAATTTCCTGCATTTTGCCGTGCTGATGTTTGCTGTATGCGTGGCCGTGCTGATCGTGGTTAGTTTGATGACGCCCGCACCGGCGGCGAGCAAAGTGGCGGGATTAACGTTTCAAACGATCAAAGAAAAGATTGATTTGAGCGGCGTGGAATCGGCGAGTGTGCTTGCCATTCCGGTTGAATCGGAAACCTCGTTGCAGCGAAAGATCAATCTGGCTTTCGCCGGAGTGCTGATTGTTACAATTATCTCGTTGTGGATTTACTTTGCTTGAAACCTCAAACGACGCGCGAGCAGGCTGTTGCAATGCTGCGCGCGTCACTGCGTGAATGGCGTTATGGGCGGCTGCGGTTGGCGCTGGAATTTTACGTGCCCTATCGGTTATTTCGTGTCACATGTGATGACGGCAGGCGATCACGCGACTTGCTGATGGCGATTGATTCCGTGACGGGCCAGCTTGATCCTTACCAGTTCGACGAACTGCCGAGCGGCGAGGAACTAGTCACGATTCAAACTTCGCAAACCGCGCCTGAGGTGATCCACGAGCAAGAAGCGCAGGCGGTGCTGGAAAACAAGTTAAAGCGCCAGGTTTTCCGGCAGGGATTTTTCAAATTGACTGCGATCAAGATGAGCAGCGAACGAATCGCGAGTTTTCATTTGCCTTACTGGGTGGGAATTTACGAACGCGGTGAGCAAGCACACTTGGAAGTGATTGACGCCGTTCGCGGCAAGCCTGAAGGCGCAAAATTACGCGAAGTCGTGACGGAATGGTTTGAACGACGATGATGAATTTTCAGGATTTCAGACAACAGTTTCGGCAACTTTACAGCAACGAACCGCGCCTGTTTTCAGCGCCGGGCCGGGTCAATCTGATTGGCGAACACACCGATTACAACGAAGGCTTTGTGTTGCCGATGGCAATTGACCGGCGAACGTATGTTGCCATTGCTCCGCGCGCGGACCGATTGGTTCGTTGTCTTTCGACGGAGTTTGACGATCAAATTGAATTTGAGCTAAGCGACGATCTGAAGCCCGCTAATGACTGGGCGAATCATATTCGAGGTATGGCGGCCTGTTTGTTGCGCGAAGGATTCGATTTGCGCGGCGCCGATGTGCTGATTTCCAGCCAGGTTCCGTTTGGCGCAGGCTTGAGTTCTTCGGCGGCGCTGGAAATTGCCGTGGGCTTCGCCTGGCTGAAAATTTCCGACCAATCGGTAGACTTGGTCAAGTTAGCGCTGACGGCTCAACAGGCCGAACACGAATTCGCCGGAACGCATTGCGGAGTGATGGATCAGTTCATTGCCTGTTTGGGCAGGGAAGGTTTCGCACTGAAAATTGATTGCCGCAGCCTGGAATCTGAAGCTGTGCCAATTGATCTCAGCAATGCGCGCGTGGTCGTCGTCAATTCGATGGTCAAACACAATCTGGCCGCCAGCGAATACAATCAGCGCCGCGCTGAATGCGAAGAAGCCGTGCGACGGCTGGCCGGTCATATGCCCGGAATTCAATCTCTGCGAGATGTAGAGCTGGAAGAATTTGATCAATGGGCCGACGCCTTGCCGGAAATCATTCGCCGTCGAGCCAATCATGTGATCACCGAAAATGCTCGCACGCTGGCGGCTGTCGAAGCGTTGAAGCTCGGCAACCTGTCGAAATTTGGCAAACTGATGATCGCGTCACACGAAAGTCTGCGCGAAGATTACCAAGTCAGTTGCCGCGAACTGGATTTGTTGGTGGAAATCGCCGGTCGAGGGGACGATGTTTACGGCGCCCGAATGACCGGCGGAGGTTTCGGCGGCTGTACCGTGAATCTGGTCAAAACGGAAACGGTGGAAAATTTCATTGCCGAAATTTCCTCGGCCTACGAATGGGTGATGAAAGTGAAACCGGAATTTTACGTGTGTCAGGCTTCCGGCGGCGTCCGGGAAGAGAGTCAGTGAGCTGCAAATATTACGATTGCCACAAGATAGCGCTGCTTCTATAATGCCAACCATCAATTAGTAGTGGCCGGGATGCGGGCGCCCTGAATCATTTACCCGGCTTCGAGATAACCGACAGAGATTAAGTATGTCACTCTTACAAACAGCAGTTGCACGTTTGCGTGGGTTGGTCGTTTGTTTGTTGGTGTGCGGACTTTTGGGACAGGCCGTATTCGCCGATTCGATCACGTATCGGCAGTTGCAACAGGACCAGAGCCGTCAGGTTGCGACAGTTGCTTCAACTCCAAAAGTCGCTCGTATCAGCGAACAACAGAACCAAGGACAGGGACAATACCAACAAGAACAGCAGCAAGGGGGAGCCGCTCAGGAAAGCGCATCGCATCCGGAGTTTGTGCGATTGCCGGATGGGCGAATCGTACGTTACGGCCCCGGCATTATTTGCGAAGAAAACTGCGTTGAGCCAATTGCCCCGGCAGCATTTCGCGGCCCGGGCCCTGCGTTGTGGTGGATCGTTCCGCCAATCGTTGCGGGAGGAATTCTGTGCGCAGTGTTGTGCCGTCCGGATCGTGATACCAATCCGCAACCGAGTCCGACCATTCCCATACCGCCGCCAAGTCCGCAAACTTCTCCGACTATCGCTCCTTCGCCAACGCCGCCGCCGACTCAAATTCCTGAACCCGGAACGTTGCTGTTGTTCGGAGCCGGCCTCGGAGCGTTGCTTGCGCGAAAGAGAAAGGTAGCTAGACAGGAACAAGCGTAACGCCGGGAAGCATTCCAATTTATGGATTTATGAAAGGCCTGAGATTCTGACGAACTCAGGCTTTTGCAATTTTTGAGTCAGTCCCGGTCAAGCTGCAACTTGGCGAGCAGCCGTACGTTCAACCGATGGCATTTGCAGAAAATCAAAAAGGATCGGTTATGAAAAGAATTCTAGTAGTTGCTTTGCTGGTAACAATTTCTGTTTCGACTCTGGCCGCTGTGTTCGATTGGGAACGAGCGGTTTCGCTCTATAAACAAGGCCAGTTTCGAGAAGCCATCGCCGAATTTCAGGCAGTGTTGGCGGAATATCCTGATCATCCAGACAGTTGGAAGTATGTCGGCCTGTCGTATTACCAATTAAAAGATTACGCCGCAGCCATCGCGCCGCTGGAAAAAGCCTTGGAGCTGAAGCGCAAAGACAATCGGCTGGACCCGGATTTGTTCCGCGCGTTGGGACAATCGCATCTGGCGCTGAATCAATTTGATAAAGCGCTGCCTTACCTGGACACATTGACCAAATCGCAGGCGAACGTCGCCGTCAATTTTCATTTGCTTGGCGTGGTGTATTCCAACTTGAACCGCCCCGAAGAAGCCGCCGAAGCATTTCGCAAAGCTTCGAAGCTTGATCCCAAAGACGGCGACTCGTTTTACTTTTTGGCTGTTCAACAATTTCGCACCGGCAAATTGACGGACACGGTTGCCACGTTGCGCGCCGGTTTGGTAGCGCAGCCTCAAAATGCCGAAATGCTGGGATTGTTAGCGGAAACCTTGTTGCGTTACGCCGCGGCGGAAACTGATGAACGAAAAGCCGGAACGCTTTATGACGAAGCCACGCGCGTGGCGATGACGCTGAAAAACGTGAAGGATGATGCGGCGGCGGCGGAATTGCTGGGCCGAGCCTATCTGGCGACCAAACGATATCAGCAAGCGGAAACGATGTTGTCGAAGGCGGTGGAAGGCACAAAGACACCTAGCGCCACATTGTATTTCAATCTGGGCTTCGCGCTGGCGCAGAACAAATCGTGGCCGCGCGCTGCCGAAATGTTTGCTAACGCAGATAAACTCAACCCCAAAGATGCCAACACGCTGTACTATCTTGGTTTCGTTTACGAAAACCAACGCCGTTATCCGCAGGCGCTCGAGGCTTACACCAAAGCTTACGAAGCCAGCGGACGCAGTAACGCCGACATCAAAGCCAGCGTGGATCGCGTGACTCCGTTTGCGAAACCGTAAATCGAATACGGCGCGAGGTGGTTACTCGCGCCATTTATTCAAAGGGCAGATGACTTAGAAAGCGTTCAACATCCATCGCAGCCATGCAACCAGTTCCGGCGGCAGTGATTGCCTGGCGGTAAATCGGGTCTTGCACGTCGCCACAGGCGAACACACCCTCCACATTGGTTTTCGTCGAGCGGCCAGCGGTCACAATGTATCCCGCGCCATCCAGTTCCAACTGACCGGCAAAGAGTTCCGTGTTGGGTTTGTGGCCAATCGCAACGAAGACGCCTTCACAATCAAACCTTCTTTCTTCACCGGTGACGAGGTTCAGCAAACGAACGCCGGTTACTCCTGTTTCTCGCGATCCCAGAATTTCGGCGACTTCTGTATTCCAGATGAACTCAATCTTTGAATTGGCGAAAGCTTTTTCCTGCATGATTTTGGATGCGCGCAGCGTGTCTCGCCGATGAATAACTGTCACCCGCGAAGCAAAACGCGTCAGAAACGTCGCTTCTTCCATTGCGGTGTCACCTCCGCCGATGACGACGACGGCTTTGTTTTTGAAAAAGAATCCATCGCACGTCGCGCAAGCCGACACGCCCAATCCACCGAGCCCGTGTGGCATCGGAGCTTCGCCGGGAATGCCCAGCCATTTTGCCGAAGCACCGGAAGCGATGATCAGCGCTTGCGCTTCAATCACTGAATCATCCGTGAACAATTGAAACGAGCGACGCGACAAATCCGCGCGGTTGATCTGGCTGGCCAGAAACTCTGTGCCGAAGCGCGCCGCTTGCCGACGCATTTCGTCCATCAGGTCCGGCCCTTGAATGCCCTTGGCAAAGCCCGGGAAGTTTTCGACTTCGGTGGTGATGGTCAGTTGGCCACCGGGTTGCAGGCCTTCAATCACCAGCGGACGAAGTTCCGCGCGAGCGGCATAGATCGCTGCCGTTAGTCCCGCTGCGCCTGAACCGATGATGACAACATTGTGTCGAAGTGTACTGGTCATAATCCCTCCTATCTTGTTTGCCAATTTCGGCTTTCACCAGAGGAAAATCAACCACGTCTGAGCACAAGAAATAGATTGTCCCGACTATGTGCCGTGCGTATACTCCCGCCCGTTCGACATCCAAGGCATACGGCGCACTCGTCTCGATTCTTCAGCGAAGACTGCGCAAGACAATCAACGGCAGCAGCCCGGACGCATCAGCTATGACCAAGCTTTTTATATCTCACAGCACGCAAGACGACTCGTTTGTGCGCGAACTTCGCGCCGCGCTTGCCGACCACGGCCAGCAAGGATGGATTGATTCGCGCGAACTGCGCGGCGGCGATCTGCTCTGGCCGGAAGTTCAGAAAGCCATTGATGAAGCGACGGCCTACATCGTCGTGGTCAGCGCGGATGCGTTGCAGTCGAGATGGGTCGGGATGGAATTGACTCACGCTTTGGCGATTCAAAAGCAGCGCGAAAAGGGCAAGTTCCCGGTCATTCCGCTTTCGCTGAACGACACCAAGCTGGGCGTGCTGGAACAGTTTTTCGGTGAGCAGCCAGCTTACATTCCCGTCAGCAGTGGAGCGGGCGGCATCGAAGCGGCGATGGATAAGATTCTGGCCGCATTGGGGAAACGCCAACTTGCTGATGTTGAATCCACGCCGCAACCCAAAGCCGAGCCGCTGGAAGAACTCGTCCTCGAACTGACCGATCTGAAATTCCACGAACAGGACGGCGTCCGTCGCCCCTCCGCTCGCGCCCGACTGATTTATGAACCGGCGACGCCGGGTCAGCCCGAGGTTCGCAGCGCGCAGAGCTGGCGGCTGATCGCGCCCATCGGCCCCATCGAAGCCCAGGAACTCAGTTGGTATCTGGAAAAATACGCCGTTTGGCCCAGCCACTACTTCGCAGACCGCGCGCGTAAGGTGGAAGAGAACCTTGTGAAGTGGGGACAGCTTTTGCACGATGCAGCGCTGCCTGCCGCCCACAGAGAAAACGTCATGCAAGCCTGGGCCAAAATCGGCGACCACGCCGGACGGCGCTTTTCCGTTCACGTGGACGCCTCGCTCGAAGCGGGCGCGTCCGAAGACGACGTCAAAATCGCAAAGGAAGCCGCCACGCTCTTGCTCGGTTTGCCGTGGGAACTGTTGCACGACGGAAAGAGTTTTCTGTTTCAAGGCGCGAAACCGGCGCGCGTTCGCCGCAGGCTTCCCGCGACCGAAGGTTTCGCCGTGCCCGTCGTAGCTACGCCCATCCGCATTTTGCTGGTCACCGCTCGACCTGAAGACGATTCGTGCGGATACATTGACCATCGCGTCAGCGCGTTGCCGCTGGTCGAAGCCACCGAATCCCTGCCCGGTTTGGTCAAGCTGCACGTCCTCAGTCCGCCCACGCTGCCCGCTTTGCGCGCGGAACTCGACCGCGCCCGCCAGGAGCAAAAGCCGTATCACGTCGTCCACTTCGATGGCCACGGAGTTTATGACCGCACCGTCGGGCTTGGCGGGCTGTGTTTTGAGGATCCGCAGGACAAGGACAAGCTCGACAACCGCCGTCACGTCACCGTTTACACGCAAGACAGCGCGGAGCACGGCACAGGCTTGGGCTCGCTGCTGCGCGATCACCGCATCCCGCTCGTTTTTCTGGAAGCCTGCCAGACCGCGCAGGCGGAAGCGGCGTCTGAATCGGTCGCCTCCGAACTGCTGAAAGTCGGCGTGGCCTCCGTCGTAGCCATGAGCCACAGCGTGCTGGTCGAAACCGCGCG
>DAOMFR010000044.1:0-2627 GCA_035429885.1 Blastocatellia bacterium | reverse complement strand
CGCTGGATGGTTCGCTCCCAGCAGATGCGCCGCGCCGCGTTCGTTTCGGTCGAAACGAACAGCAATCATCTCGCTGTGCTCGATGCACTCGGGCGTCAGTTGGTGGGGCAGGACTATTCTGTGGTCACGTTCGACGACCTGGAAAAAGCCATCTTGCCCGTCGAGCGCGCGCTGCGCGAGCAAGCCACTTTGCTGGTGGTGGACAACATGGAAAGCATCCTGCTACCGCCTTACCTGGAAACGCCAGAGTTGCTGACTGAGGACGCGGGCCGCGAGTTGAAGGCCATCCTGGCCCTGTGCGAACGCTTGTTGAAAGTGGGCGATACACGGCTTGTGTTCACCAGCCGCGAATCGCTACCCGCGCCGTTTGACGCCCAGCGGAACCGGCGCGAACTGCACCAACTCGACCGCGAAGACGCCGTGAAGCTGGTCGAGCGTGCGCTGAATGCGGACGACAGCGCCGGGGCGGGCGCGACGCTGGATGCCGCGCGCGAATCCATCGAATCGCTGGTGGATGCCGTCCACGGCCACGCCCGCACGCTGGCTCTACTGGCCCCGGCGCTGCGGCGAGACGGCGTGGAAAAGACAAGCGCGGATCTGGTGAAGCTGATGGAGGAAATGGACAAGCGGTATCCCGTCGGCACTCCAGAAAGTCGAGAGAAATCGGTTTTCGCCAGTGTCGAGCTTTCGCTCCGCCGCCTGTCCCCAACGAGTCGGGAACGGGTGCGGGTGCTCGGCGTGTTTCACGGCAGCTTCAAGCTGGAGGTGCTCAAGTTGATGATGCAGTGGGAAGATGCGGACTTGATCTTGATGAGCGGCGAATTGATCCAGACGGGGCTGGCGACGCCGAACCGCTACAACCATCTCACGCTCAATCCCGCGCTCTGCTCTTATTTGCGTGGACAGATGGACGCGGCGGAACGCGAATCGCTCACCTTTCGTTGGGTCGAGGCGATGGGCGAGTATGCCGCGTTCCTCGTGCAGCAGCAGCACCAGAACACCGAAGTCGCGGCAACGCTGACGGTGTTAGAGCTGCCGAACCTGTTTGCGCTGCTCGACCTAGTGCAGCGCGCGGGGGATGCCGAGGCGACGATCAATCTGACCACTTCGCTTTACAGTCTGCTATCGACGCTCGGCAAGCCGAGGCTGCTGGAGCGTGTAGGGCAGGTGCGCGATACGGCGGCAGCTTCGTTCGGCGACGTCTGGAATCACGCACGGTTTTCGGCGGCGCGCACCCGCATTGAGCAACAGCTTGGCGGCGGGCAATTGCGCGAGGCGTTTGAGGACGCGCAAGCCTTGCTCCAGCGCGCCCAGGCGGCGGGCGGGCGGGCCTATCCCGAGGCCGATTACGATCTGGCGATGGCTTTCATCCTCCTGGCCCGCGTGCTCAAGACGGCCGGTGGCTCGGAACAGGCACTGCCGCTGCTGGACGAGGCCCGCCAACGCTTCGAAGCCGTGGCCAAGGAGCATGCCGACAAAGGTGCGGAACGGATGGTTTCCGTCTGTATCTCTGAAAAAGGGGAATGTCTTTGGTACCTAGGTCGGCTCGACGAAGCGGCGGCAGCCTACGAAGAGGGAATCCGTCGCGACGAGGAACGGGGTGATAAGCGGGATGTCGCCGTCGGCAAAGGCCAAATTGGATCCATCCGTAGCGACCAGCGCCGCTACCCGGAGGCGCTGGCGGCGTATGCGGAAGCGCGCGAACGGTTCATCGCTTTGAACGAACCGGGCAGCGTCGCCGTGAGCTGGCATCAGACTGGAATGGCATATCAGGAGGCGGGCCAGCCGGAAGCGGCAGAGGATGCCTACCGGAAATCGCTCGCAATCAAGGTGCGGCTCGGAAATGTCGCCGGGCAGGCAGGCACGCTAAGCCAATTGGGGATTCTGTATGATGTCGGTTTCGGCCAGCTTGAGGAGACCGCCAAACTTTTTCGACAAGCAGCGGAAAAGTATGCGGAGCTTCCCGATGTGGCGAATGAAGGCAACACGCGACACAATCTTGCCGTAGTGCTCCGGAAGCTACGCCGCCTAGAGGAAGCTCGACAGGAAATTGGTCGAGCAATCGAATGTAACTCGCAGTTCGGTAATGCTTCTCGACCGTGGATGACTTGGAACGGCTTGGCCGGAATCGAGACGGACGCTGGCAACCCCGCCGCTGCCGCGCAGGCGAAGCGAAAGGCCATCGCCTGCTACCTAGATTACCGTCGCGACGGCGGCGAGAACCACGACGCCGAAGGCCGCATCAGTCTCGCCGTGGCCCAGTCCCTGCTCGGCGGCGACCCGGCAGAAGCCGCCTCCCTGCTTCAGGAACTGGCCGCCCGTCCCGATGCGGCGCGGCTCCTCCAATTCATCCAAGCCCTCCAAGCCATCGTCGCCGGCAGCCGCGACTGCAGCCTCGCCGACGCCCCGGATTTGGACTACTCGATGGCGGCGGAAATCCTCTTCCTGATTGAGACGCTGGAAAAGCCCCGTTAGCGCAATCAGGTTTTGTCACGGAGGTGCATTGGCATTTAGCCAATGGTCCAATCCATAGGTATCTACACAAGTTTTTGCTCCGGAGGCGCAGTGGAAATTAGATACTGTCTTGAAAATCAACTCGCAAAAGTCAGATTTGGGTTAAACGAGCA
>DAOMFR010000043.1:38903-46597 GCA_035429885.1 Blastocatellia bacterium | reverse complement strand
GCCAAAGCCAGTGCGCGGCGGCCTTCGGCTCCGGTGACGACGGGAGCCGTTTGCGTGTGAACTGCGGAAACAAAGGATTCGATTTCTGCCAACAGCGGTTCGCGCTTCGTCACTTCCAATCCTTGCGCGACGATTTCCGGCAAGGCTCCGGCAGTTTTGGGCGGAGTCAGTTTGAACATTCCCACCTGCTGTTCGGCGTAATCCAGCGAGTAATATTCGTTCGGCTGAAACACGCGCAGCTTCCGTAATCGTTCGCTGGCAACCCGGCTGGCTGTGATGTTGGCGATTGTGCCGTCGGCGAATTCCAATCGAGCGTTCGCCAGGTCAATTTTCTGCGTCAGGATCGGGATACCAACGGCTTCGATTCTGACGACATCGCTTTTGACCAGGCTGGAAATGATGTCCAGTTCGTGAACCATCAAATCCATAACCACATCAATGTCCAACGAACGCATGGTGAACATTCCCATGCGATGCGCTTCGAAAAACTTCGGATTGGTCAGTTGTTGCAGCAGAGCCTGAAACGCCGGGTTGAACCGTTCGATGTGGCCGACTTGCAGCACGACATTTTTGGCCTTGGCCAGCGCGATCATTTCGTCGGCTTCGGCCAGAGTGCGCGAGATGGGTTTTTCCACCAACACGGCAACGCCGGCTTCCAAAAAGGCGCAAGTCGCTTCGTGATGATTGACGGTCGGAGTGGCGACGCTGACGGCTTCAACCTCACTCAGCAGGTCGCGGTAATCTTTGACGAATCGTGCGCCATACTTTTCAGCGATGGCTCGTCCATTGGTTTCGTTGGTGTCGCACACGGCGACGAGTTCGGATTGTTCAAGCGTGTGATAAACGCGGGCGTGTTCTTTGCCAAGATGGCCAGTGCCTATGACTGCGGTTTTGATTTTTTGGGTCATAAAAAAGTTGGAACGTCGCTCCCTACTGGTCGCGATACTGATTTGGATGTTACTCTGAGGCTTGAAATTTAACCGCGAAGCTTCAATTTTGAAACAGTAACCGTGCAAATCAGCAAACTTCCTTCCACGCATAGCAACAGCATAGAAAAGTATTTTCCGCTGGCGCTTCTGGCCCTGTGCGCCGGAGTGTTTTTTTACGGCCTGGGCAGTCTGCCGTTCATCGGCCCGGACGAGCCGCGTTACGCCCAGGTCGCACGCGAAATGTTCATCAGCGGCGATTGGGTGACCACGCGGCTGGGCGGCATTAACTGGTTTGAAAAACCAGCGTTGACGTATTGGCTCTCGGCTGCCGGGTACAAGCTGTTCGGCGAAAACGAATTCGGCGCGCGATTTTTTGTTGCCGTCTTCGCCACTGGCGGAGTGCTGCTGGTGTATGGTTTCGGCAAGCAACTTCGGTCCGCACGTTTCGGGTATTTGAGCGCAGCCGTGTTGACGACATGCGGAATGTGGCCTGGGTTTTCGCGTGTCGCCACGTTTGATTTGCCATTGTCTGTCGCCATGATGTTTGCGCTAGCCAGTTTTTTCCTTTGGGAACAGCAGGAAGAAAACCAGAATAGAAATCGTTTCTGGTTGTTGATGTGTTTCGCGTTGGGTTTGGGAGTGCTGGCCAAAGGTTTGGTCGGAATCGTTCTGCCCTGTGCGGTGATTGGGTTGTATGCTTTGCTGACCGGGCGGTTGAAGATTTTGTTCAAACCGAAGTTGCTGTTGATCGGCGTGGTGATCTTTCTGGCGACCGCGGCGACTTGGTACGCGCCGGTAATTGCCAAACACGGGCGTGAATTCATCAACGAATTTTTCATCGGCCATCACTTCCAGCGGTATTTGAGCAACAAGTACAAACATCCGCAGCCATTCTATTTTTTCTTTCTGGTCGCGTTGGCGGGCAGCTTTCCGTGGACGTTTTATCTGCTGGCGAGCGCCTGGCATTCCTTGCGAAACTGGCGCGAAACTTTGACGGATCGGCTGCGATTGTTTTTGTGGTTGTGGGTCGCCGTGACGATTGGTTTCTTTTCGTTTTCAGGCTCGAAGCTGCCGGGATATGTGTTGCCGATCTTTCCTGCAATTGCGTTGCTGGTCGGATTGGAATTGGAAAACTGGTGGCAGCCGATTGTCGAACGCCGGGTGAAAGTTTTATCGGCGTTGACTGCCGGGTTTATCACCGTGATTGGAGTTGCTGCGATTTTCGTCAGCCAGCGCGAACTTGGCGTGACAACCCGTGATGCCGTTGTGTTGGGTGGGGTGACCGTTGCCGCCGCGTTGAGTTATCTGGTTGTCTGGCTATGGCGGGGCGGCGGAGCGGCGACATTAGTTTTACCGTTCACTTTGATCGTTGTCATTGTGGCGGCAACGCATTTGATTTTTCCTGCACTGGGCAACCGCGAATCGCTGAAGCCATTGGCACAAGCCGCAGCATTTGCCGCGCAACCGGGCGAGCGATTGGTGTTCTTCGTCAACGAAGACCACGGCATCAATTTTTATGCGACCGAACTTCCCTGGCGCGACACGAAATCGGAATTGGTGGTGCTGACGTCCGGTGACAACGTGTCGTTGATGGCTGCCGCCAGTCCGACGAAAAGCATTCTGGTCGCTTCCCGCAAACGTTGGAGCGAAGGGCTGACAAAGTCTGAAGCGCTGGTGACGGAACAACTCGGCGAACAGAATTACAACGCTCGTTGTTCGCCAGATTGTGATTGGGTGTTGCTGCGCGTTCGACGAAAGCAGTGATGAAAACCTGCTCTCTGTTTTCTGACTGTTACTTTCCCGTGCTGCGCGGATGCAAAAAAACAATAGTGACCATTGCCATCCAGAATGCAACTACCCACAGCCCTGTCATTTGTCTCCCCACGCCAACGTATTCGCGCTCCATTTCTCTAAGTATGAATATGTCGCCGAAACTGGCTTTGCCGATGACTTGGGGCGCAAGCATCAATGCCCAAACTAGAGCAATTACTCCAACAATCGGAGGTAGCAGGATTACGTTTGTCTCTCGAATTGCCAGAATACAAACTAATCCTGCTGCTCCATAAATTGTCACGCCTGGAACAAACACTGAAGCATATATCGGGAAGTCACATTGTACAGCCGCCGATATGACAAAAGTAAGAGCATAAAACCGTTCAGTGCTTTCCACAGGAAGTATGCAAGCTTCATTTTTCAGAATTTCAGTTCAGACATCTTCACGGTTCGGCCTTCCGCCGCAGACAAATCCGCAGCAAAGACAACTCGATGAGATTCAAACGCCGTGTCGAAATCCGTCAGCGGCATCTTTTCGTTTTTGCTTACTGCATCCACGAACGCCTGGAATTGAGGCTGGTACGGGTGATCGGCGACATCGCCGGAATCAATTAAGCCGGTTTCCAGAGTGCTCCACTTGGCTTTGTTCATGCCTTTCAGTTTGGCACTGTAAATGCGATTGTCCAGTAAGCTGCCTTCGCTGCCGACCAGATGGATGTGGAAGTAATACGGCTGCAAACAATCCACAATCGAAGCGCATTTGCCGACTTTGCCGTCCTTGAACTTTAAGATGGTGACGGTCGAGCTTGGGTATTCATACGAATCAAAAATCGGATTGCTGCTGCGCGTGGCGTAGCTGGTGACTTCTTCGACTTCGGAATCCATGTACCAAAGCAGCAAGTCCATCGCGTGGCACCCGGCGGTGAGCAAACTGCTGCCGCCCATATCCTTCTTCACATTCCAGGGGAACTGCCCGTACCACGGACCGATGCCATGGTAATAATCCACTTCGGCGTAATGCAGTTTGCCCAGCAAGCCCTGGTCAATCGTCGAACGCAGCATTGTGCCTTGCATGCTGAATCGAACTTCAAAACAGACGCAGGATTGCACGCCAGCTTCGTGAATGGCTTTGCGGATTTCGACGGCGTCTTCGTATTTGATGGCGATGGGTTTTTCGATGATCAAATGTTTTCCGGCTTTGGCTGCGGCAATCGCTTGTGCTGGGTGAAACGGATGCGGCGTGCAAATATCAATCACATGAATGTTCGGATCGGCGAGCATCGCTTCGTAATCGCGATACGCTTTCAGCGGCGTGCCGTATTGCGCAGAAATCGCCGCTTCATCCAGTTCGCGACGCGAACACACGGCGGTGACTTTGGCGCCAGGAATGTGCTTGAAGGCTTCGATGTGCGCTCCGGCGACCCAGCCCAGACCGACAATGCCAATGTTCAACTGACTCATTTGATGAAATCTCCTTTGAAAGGTAGAGCATGTTTTCCAACCTGCTCATGACGTATTGAATGGTGTTTATAAAAACTGAGATGACGAATCTTGTCTGCTCTCTCTGAATCTGCGCAAGTTAGAAAACCTGCGCTACAGTTTGACGAATTGGTTAAGCGTCTGTTGCAGCACAGGTTCGTGCGGATATCCGTGTCCCAAATGCTGGCGAAATCCTTCGGCGAAACCGAACCCGCATTCTCCGCCGAATCTCGCCGCCCACTCGGCCATCTGGTTCAAGTACTGGTCAACTCCGTGGTGCGCGCGCAGCCAGTCACGCTGCGAAGCGTGATGGCTGAGCAATTCTTTTTTGCGCTCGATGGTCTGACTGATATTGACGTAAAACTGAGGTAAGCGGCGTTCGCCCATCGCGTCAATGCCTTCAATCGGGTCGGCGTAATACAGTGCCGGAGTTTTCGCGGTAGGCTTTGCTGGCGCAATTTGCCGCGTTTGGTACAGGGGCATCGAAAGGGCAAATGTCGCTCCGCGTGCCAGCCGCGAAGCTTCTTCGTGGTCGAGCATGTAATCCACCGGCGAATGCGTGATAACGACGTCGGGATTAAATTGCCGCATGCATTCGACAACGCGGCGTTGATTTTCGGCGTTGGCAAACACTTCCACGTCCATCAACCCTGCGCATTCGTACCAGGCACCCAGGAAGGTGGCGGCGGCTTTGGCTTCGGCATATCGAATGCGCGAAATCTCTTCTTTGCTGTGTGACGCAGAGCCGCAATCTCCGCTGGTCATCGTCAGGATTCCAATTTCCCAGCCGAGTGATTTAAGATGCAGCAGCGTTCCGCCGACAAGGATTTCGGCGTCGTCCGGATGCGCCATAGACACCAAGACTCTCTGAACTCTTTCCAAAGTAAGCCACCCCTGATTGTTGTTGATTTGAAGGCGCAAGCCTGTCCGCCTCGAGCGCCGAGAAGTCTGTTCGCTGAGGCCGGATCAGTCAAGCCGACAATTCTTTTTCTGAGGCCTTGATCTCCGCGAGTTTCGTTCCAAAAAACGCTCTTGAAATCGGAAGAAGTTTAAGGCCCCAATCTGTTTGTTTGTGTGTTGTTTTTGCTGATTGCCGGACTGGGTCAGGTTTGTTGGCGATGGCCTAAATCTTTGGCTGGGCGTGGAAATGCAGACGTTGTTTTTAACGTCGACGGCAGGGAGGCAACTGTAGTTCAAGTCAACATAAGGGGAGTAAGAAAGGTGAGCCTGAGAGCGAAATGAAAAAGTGGCTGACCTTCAGCCACTTTTTCATCGATGCAAATTTAATAGATCCGTTTGAAACAGTTCAGGCTGAAACTCTATAGCCGGGGCGTTTGGGCATCTTGGGAATTGCATTGAGCATATACATGCTGGATTGGCTACGATCAGAAATGCTATCGTTCCAGCTTATTTGCACAGTAGTGGGGGCAGAGAGAATGAAGGTAAACAATATAAGAAGCAGAGTTGCAAAAGATAGAAACGCTCCAGTTGTAATCGTTGAAAAGTTGCTTTTCATAATACTTTCGACTCCTTAGGGAAATGGTTTAGGTAATATCAAACATTTGACGTGAAAAACACGCAGGCTAGCTTAATTGCAGGATGAGAAGAAAAATCTCCCAGCCAAGCTGAAGAATCAGCCAAATACTTGTTGATGTTTAACTCTCACTAGTGGGGTTGAAATGGTATTGAGTGTTCGTGAGATCGTTTGAATCAATAATTTACTTACTTGAACGGGGCGTACCTTACTCTAAAGTCCTACAAGATTGCAATCATGTTGTGGGCAAGAAGAGTGATTTTTGTAGGAGGTTTTCTCTGGAAAGGGTGAGTTTATGGTCGAGTAAGTGGTGTTAGGTGAATTTTTGCGCTTATGTTGAACTTATAAATGAAAGGGTGGCTGAAATTCAGCCACCCTTTCATTTAACGGGGCAAACAGTTATCGGCAACAAGAGGGGGGGAAGACTGGGACAACATAAGAGTTGACGGTATCCAGCTTCAGGGCATGCAAGTTGTGACCTTGAGAATATGCCCCTGAATTAGTTGCGGCGTTCGCGTTGAAATTCAGCGAAGCGCCAAGAATTCCCTTGTTGTCGTCCGCGCCTGCCATCCAGAACTTTGTCCAGCCAGTACGACCAGATGGAACAAAGGTATCAAACCGGGGGGTGATGCGCGGGAAGTTATTGGTTAGGCTCGAGCGGAACTGACACGAACCAGCGAAGGTATAGCTGAGCGCATTTTCGGCATCGTCGTAGAAAATACCGAACATTGAACTCAACGTCGCTGCGCCGATTCCCAGATTGCCGCCAATACGGTTGACAACCAACAGTGTGTCATTACCGTCCGCACGGCTACTGACGCTATCCAACGCCAGAACGCGCGGGATTCGGTTATAGCTCGATCCGTCGAAATTGATTGTTGCTGTGACGGAATTGCCGTCGCAGATGGCGGGGGTTCCAGCCAATGACGCAATGGATTCCGCCCCCAGATTTGCGGCGTGGCCACTGGTCAGTTTGATGTATTCGTCCCCAATCAAACAATTGAAGTTGATCGGACAGCCGGTGTTGCAATCGCTTGCAACAGCGACAATGTACCCGGTCGTTCCCGGATCGAGGTCAGAAGCCAGGAAGCTGGAGGTCTGGTTCGGCGTCAGGCACAAATACGAATCCGCTACCGAGCAGCCTTCTGCCACAAAGAAGAGGTGGACAGCAACGGAAGTGATTGGGCTAACGTTCGTGATATTGACTCGCGTGTTCTGCGTATTTCCGCTGGTCGCGCCGGACGTGTAGAGGTTGTAAATCAACACGCTGCCCGCTTTTTGATCGCTGACTTCAGAAACTGATGGGAACTGATTGCCTGGGCCTTTCGGACCACAGTTGTCACATTCGCCAACCGTTACTGTCTTGGTGCACGTGCTGGTGCAACCAGTTAGCGTGTCGGTCAGCACCAACGTGAGTGTGAACGAGCCAAGCGCTCCGGAATTGACGCTCACTGTTTGAGCAGTGGTCGAGCCGGCAATCGTGCCGTTACCGGAAATTGACCAGCTATAGCTCAGATTCGCTCCGGCCGGGGCAGAGAAAACGCTTCCTGGAAGATTGGGACAGACTCTTTCAGGGCCTGTGATTGAACAGGATGGCGGCGGATTTACCGTTACCACCTTGTTGCAAGTGCTGCTGCACCCGGTTTGAGTGTTGGTCACAGTCAAATTCACAGTGTAAGAACCAGCAGCGCCGGCAGACACATTGACCGACTGGCCAGTGGTCGAGCCGACAATCGAGCCATTGCCGATAACTGACCAGCTATAACTCAGATTGGCTCCCGCCGGGCCGGTGTAGGTGTTGTTGGTCGAAGTGGCGCAAACCGCAGTTGCTCCGGTGATGGCGCAAGTCGGGTTGGCGTTGACAGTGACCGGCTGACTGCAAGTGCTGCTGCATCCCGTTTGGGTGTTGGTCACCGTCAGGTTGACAGTGTAAGAACCAGCAGCGCCGGCAGACACATTGACCGACTGGCCAGTGGTCG
>DAOMFR010000043.1:0-38803 GCA_035429885.1 Blastocatellia bacterium | reverse complement strand
ACAGTGTAAGAACCAGCAGCGCCGGCAGACACATTGACCGACTGGCCAGTGGTCGAGCCGACAATCGAGCCATTGCCGATAACTGACCAGCTATAACTCAGATTGGCTCCCGCCGGGCCGGTGTAGGTGTTGTTGGTCGAAGTGGCGCAAACCGCTGTCGCCCCTGAAATAGAGCAGGTTGGATTTGCATTGACCGTGACCGGCAACGAGCAACTGCTCGAACATTCAGTCACAGTATCAGCCACAGTTAACATCACAGTGTAAGAACCAGCCACTCCCGCTGTGATATTGACAGATTGACCGGTTGTTGAGCCGACAATCGAGCCACTGCCTGTAACCGACCAATTGTAGCTCAAGTTGGCTCCCGCCGGAGCTGTGTAAGTGTTGTTTATGGAGCCAGCACAGACTGAAGTGGAGCCTGTGATCTGGCAGTTTGGCAAAGCTTTGACGGTTAATATGACTTCGTCAACTGCGTTCGCGCAGGAAGGTTTGGTGCCGACAGCGGTCAGCGCCAAGGTCACAGTCCCGGTCTTGCCATTGGCGATGTTGACGGTGGTAGATGGGAAGAACGGATTGACGATCGTGACGTCCGTCTGAAGGATAGTTCCTGTCGAACTGACATAACTCCAGGTCGAACCTGAGCTATTGCTCACTGTGCCATTGAGATTAAAAATAGTTGGCCCGGAAACTGCCTGACACGTTGCCAGGTCAAGGCCTGCATCTGCTGTCGGAGCCGCCGAAACTGTCAGCACCACATCGTCAAAGGCGGTGCCGCAAGCAGTCGTCGCCGAAGTCAAACGCAATGTTACGGAACCAAGTTTTCCGGCAGCAATAGAAACACCGGTCGTTGGATTGTTCGGAGTCGCGATGGTTACGTCACCGGCAAGAATTGTTCCCGTGGAACTAACGTAACTCCACAAGGGAGGCGACGAACCAGCTGTTACTTGTCCGGTCAGACTGAACACCGTCGGCTGTCCGATGGTTTGACACTTGGTTACGTCTGCTGGCGCAATTGCCACGGCTCCCTGGGTGACGGTCAACACCACTTGATCGGTTGCCGCTGGATTACAAGGCGGAACGCGATTGCTGGTGACTGTGAATGTCAGTGTGACGGAGCCAATTTTTCCGGGGGCGATGTTGACGGCGGTTGTCGCACTCGTCGGATTGACGATGGTCACATCCGCGTTTGTGATTGTTCCAGTCGTGCTGGCGACTGTCCAAGCCGGGGTTCCATTGGTCGCCGTGCCATTGACAGTGAAGCTCGTCGGGTTGGGACTGCCTGCAACCAAACAAGTTGTCTGGTCTGCGCCAGCCTGTGCTACGGGGCGGTTGCCCAGATTAAGCTGAATCGGCTCAATCATATCCTTCAGTGCCGCACTAGGCGCCTGTGAGGTCGCGGTCTTGATGAAGAGTGTGCTGATGCCGATGCAAGGATCGAAGTTGGCAATCAACGCGGTGATGTCTATTGCACCTTCGGCGAATTGATTCATTGCGTAAGTGGTCGAGCCAAAGGCACCGAACGGCACCGGGGTTGTGCCCGCGACGTTAGCGGCTACAAAAATTGTCCCTGCTGCTGGTGTTATGGTGACCCAGTCAAATCCGGCACCGACTGCCTGCCAACGGTCAACCAAAAAGTCAGGCACGTTGCCGCCCTGTTGCAGATCAATATGCAGCAGTAGGTCGCCAACTGTTCGTCCGCCATTGGGGCCTGCCGAGGTGAATGTTCCGTCGCCATTCTTCACCAGTGTATTTTGCAGAAATTCAAAATTGATGTGGCTATCGCCGTTATTTGAAAGCCGGTCGCCACCAACCACAAACCAAAGATGATTATTGGCGTCCATCGAAACGTGCAGCAAGGCATTGTTGATGTCATCTTTGGCGGTAGGTTTACCGGTCGCCCAGTTCCAGTTTGTATTCGGGTTGTCGTTTACTTTCGATCCGCCGGTAAAAATATCGTCGGATTGGCTGTTGTATAGGTCAACAATGCGAAATGTCTTGGTTGGATCAACCGGCACGCCAGCCGCAGTGAGGACGCCGACACCGGTTCCAGCCACGCCGGGAACCCAGTCAGTGGTGTTCGCATTCGGCGTGTTGGCTTGTAGATTCCCCTCGATGTCGAACCCTTGACCTGGATCGCCAGTAGGAGCAATGCCAGGCCCTTGAAAAAGGAGAGACGACGCTGCACCAAGGCCTGCGCTACCATTTGAGAAAGATTGGGGAGCCTTGGGTTGAGGATCCACCACTGTTACGCCATCCGTTGATCGAAGCGAAGCGAGTTTGCTCATCAGGTAGGCGCGATTGGGGATCACCGTCATTGCCAAGGTTACGAGCACAAAGCCTGTTAGAAATATATATGCTCGACGAGTTCGTGAGAGTGTGTGTGTCATAGCAATTGACTCCTTTTGTTAATTAACTGGAGATCTTCGGCGTGCACGTTCTTTGTTAATGACTGGTCGTTAGAAAGCTAGCGGTTAGAAAGTGGCTTAGGATTTCGAGTAGGCACACTCTTCCCGACAAGTCTCAGAGCCTGAAACCTGGAACTAGGCTTTCACCAGAAACCTGAAACATTCGCCCTACAATGACTGCTGGCTTTGTGTTTGCATTAGTCTTATGCCGGTATGTGGGAAAACGGCCTAAAACAGAAAACAAATAGCCCTGACTTTGCAGGGCGATTGCTCAAATTGAAAAATGGATACTGTTATCCAGTGAGTTCGCACATCGCATGTCTAAAATTGTAAGGATTAGACGTAGGAGATACTACTCCTTAGTCTGAGAAGTAGGCAAGTCTTGGTGGCGTTTTTGTAGGATAAAAATGCTTTTTAGGGTAGGGGATTGGGAGTTTGCAGGAGCTTAACGAATAAGTCCCTGCAAACTGGTTGAAGTGGTATACAGGCTTAAGCGACAATTTTCTGAGCCACTACACCTGCGACATCGGTCAAACGGAAATCACGTCCGCTGTAACGATATGTCAGTCGCTCGTGATCGAATCCCAGCAGATGCAGCATGGTCGCGTGGAAATCGTGGATGTGCATTCTATCTTCGACGGCATGATAGGCGATGTCGTCTGTTGCCCCATAAATGAAGCCGCCTTTGACTCCGCCGCCCGCCATCCAGATCGAATAACCATAAGGATTATGATCGCGTCCGTCGCCGCTTTCCGACACCGGAGTCCGGCCAAATTCTCCAGCCCAGATAACCAGCGTGTCTTTCAGCAAGCCGCGGGCTTTCAGATCTTTGAGCAAACCAGCGATGGGTTTATCCACCTCGCGTGCATTTTTCGTGTGCAAGTTGTACAGCTCGCTGTGCTGATCCCATTTGTAACTGTGTGTGCATTGGATGTACCGCACGTTGCGTTCGGCCAAGCGTCGAGCCAGCAAACATTGCCAGCCGAAATCCGCTGTGATGGGGTCGTCCAAGCCGTACAGTTTCTTGGTCGCGTCGGATTCCTTGTCCACTTGAAAGGCTTCAGGCGCTTCGGTCTGCATGCGGAAAGCAAGTTCAAAGGCTTGAATTCGAGCCTCCAGTTGCGGGTCTTGCCGACGAAGTTCCTTGTGACGGCGATTGATATTTTGCAGCATTTCCAATTCCATCCGTTGCTCGTCTGGTGACAGGTGTTTGCTCAACAAATATTCAATCGGTTCGTTTTTGATGTCGTCTACTTTCAAACCGGAATTGCCGATAGCAGTTCCCTGGTAAGCTCCGGGCAAAAAAGCTGAAGACCAATTTTTGGCTCCGCCGTGCGACAGTGTTGGTTTGATGGTGATGAAGCCGGGCAAGTTCTGGTTTTCGGTTCCAAGCCCATACAGCGTCCACGAACCCATGCTGGGTCGAACGAAATTCGAAACGCCCGTGAAGGTTTGCAGCATCGCCGCGCCGTGGTCCACGCCTTCGCCGACCATCGAGCGAATAATGCACATATCGTCCACGCATTCGCGGATGTGAGGAAACAGGTCGCTGACCGGAACACCACTTTTGCCGCCGGGTTTGAAATCCCACAAGGGTTTCATTAACGGTCCGATCGGCCCGTCGGCAAATGCCAGTGGCCGTTTGATCGGCAGCGGTTTGCCGTGATCACGCACCAAGCGCTCTTTCGGATCGAAGGTGTCAATCGAAGACGGGCCACCGTGCATAAACAAAAAGATGACGCGCTTGGCTTTTGCCGGGAAATGAGGAGCTTTCGGAGCCAGCGGATTGGCTTCTTGAGGCGCGGCAAACAGCCGAGCTTCTTCCGCCATCATTGCGGTCAATCCGACGGAGCCAAAGCCTAGCCCTGCGGCGCGCAACCAGGCTCTGCGTGATAGCGGTTGTTCAACCTGGCGGTAAATCGGGCGAAGCAGGTCATGAAGTTTGTTGGTCATAAGTTCCTCAAACGCCAAATTGGCGTAAATGATGATCGCAATGCAAATATCCCCAGCGCAGCCACTCGGCTTCGGTCATTTGGCCGAAATACGGATGCGGGGACAAATCTTTCATCGGCTGGCAAAAACGTTCAATCGTTGCTTCCAGCTGAACGCGATCCCGCTCGAATTCTGCTGGTGGTGTCCCGCCGATCAATTGGTCGTTTTCCGGCATGGTCGGAACACCGTGTGGCCATTGAAACGGAGCTTGCAGCGCGAACCATTTCATCACCGTCTTGGTGAAAAAGTTGCTGGCTTGAGTAGATTCGCGCTCGCCGAATTTGCACATGAACGAATCGTTCAGATGACAAATTGCCTGATGCGCCGTCATCTTGCCCCATTGCCGCGGACTGTCCGGACGCAAGCTTCGCAGCCGCTCCAGAATTTCGGTTTTATCGGGTTGGTTGAGCAATGTCTTTTTCATCAGCGTCAATCAATGTAAAGAAAGTCATTTGAAGCCATCAGCACGTGGCAGAAACTTTGCCACGCCTTGTGATCGGCATTTTCGCCAGAGGCTTTTTGTTTGAAGGCGGAGATGTATTTAAGAGCCTGTTCGATTTCGTCTTTTTCTGCGTTGCGATTGAGCACGCGCATATAAAGCGATTCGATTCGTTTCGCCTCGGTCAGCGAACCGTCCGCCAGCAATGCCTTGACCAGAGTTCCTGATTGCTCCGCCAGGAATTCGCTGTTAAGCCAAAACAGCGCCTGGGTTGAAACATTGGTCAATTGCCGTTTTCCAGCCATCGAAGTCGCGTCGCCAAAATCAAACAAGTTCAACAGCGTCGGCAAATTGGCGCGTCGCAGCGGAATGTACACCGTGCGGCGTTTTACCTTTTCGGGATTCAGGCTTAACCGACCCTGGTTATTTTCGCCGTCCGTGCCTCGCCCTTGTTGCAGGCTGCCACCCATGGTCAGATCAATCGAACCGTCAATCGCCAGCAATCCGTCGCGCAACTCCTCAACGGTCAACCGACGCCGATTGAATCGCGTCAACAGTCGGTTGTCGGTGTCAGTATTTTCGGCGAGGTTCGGATTCAAGCTGGCCATTTGATAAGCGCTCGACAGCATAATCAACCGGTGCATGGATTTGATGGACCATCCGTTTTTGACGAATTCACGCGCCAGAAAATCCAGCAGTTCGGGATGCGAAGGCCTCTCGCCCATCTTGCCGAAATTGTCCGGCGTGCGGACCAGACCTTCGCCAAAATGCCACTGCCAGATGCGATTGGTCATAACGCGAGAAGTCAGAGGGTGTTCCGGTTGAACCAGCCACTCGGCCAGTTGCAAACGTCCGCTGCCCGAAAAGTTCGGCTTGGTATCGAACGGAGCCAGAATTGCGGGAAAGGCTTTGGGCGCGTCTTCACCCGCATTATTGTAATCGCCACGAACGAACACTTTTTGCGCGACTGGCTCGCCGTCCTCAATGGCGCACGCCAATTCGGGTTCAGCAGGCGCGCTCTTTTTTAACGTCTCAATTTCTTTTTGCAACTCGGCGATGCGCTGTTGCTGCGCCGCGGAGAATTTCGCCTTTTCTTTAACCGATAGGCTGAGCGGTCCTTCGTTTTCAAAGTAAACACTGTCAAAGAAGCGGTCGTCGCCGGCTTCAAACACGGGTTTGTCGGGCAAGGGAGTTTTGTTTTCGGCGATGGCCTTTTGATATTCGACGCGCCACTTGGAAATTATTTCGGTCCATTCCTGCAATCGAGCCATGAAAGTCCGTTGATACTCCTGGGCGACATCGGCCAACTTTTCGGGAGTCGCTTTTTGCCAGGCGAGTAAATGCTGCGGAGTTAAATCCGCAGGCTTCAGGAATTTGACCCAGCGATTCAGAATTTCTTCGGATAAGTTCAGTTGCTGAGCGAGTTCTTCCGATTTCGAGCTGCCGCTGTAAACCTTGCTTGCCGCCAGCATATATTCAGCTATTCGCGGAGCCTGTTGTTTGACAGCAGGTTCTCTGACTGCGTCCACGATTTCATCTATTTCGGTTCGAGCGCGTTTTTCTTTGGCTTGGTGCTGTTTGCGTGCCGCCTGGTACTTTTCCCATTCGGATTTGGGAACCAGCGGTTTTTCAAACACGATGGAAACGTGTGAGTCCGGATTGGTGAAGCTTTTTGTTGAAGCGAAGATGTTGATCATCGAGTAGTAATCTTTGGTCAACAACGCGTCAAATTTGTGGTTGTGGCAACGCGCGCAAGCCAGCGTCATGCCCAAAAACGCTTTGGACGTGACGTCTACCTGCTCGTCGTAAACGTCGTACAGCATTTTCTTTTTATCCTGCTGTGCGACGGCTTTCGGCCCCAAGGCCAGAAAGCCTGTGGCGATGATGCCGCGTTGATTGATCTCGCTTCCGTTTTTGGCGGGAAGCTGGTCACCGGCGAGTTGTTCGCGAATGAACTGATCATAAGGCAAATCCCTGTTGAACGATTCGATCACATAATCGCGGTACTTCCAGGCAAACGGATAACGATGATCTTCGTCGTTGCCGGTCGAATCGGCATAACGCGCCACATCGAGCCAATGGCGGCCCCATTTTTCTCCATAACGCGGCGAAGCCAACAACCGCTCGACAACTTTCTCAAACGCTTTGGGCGAAGCATCGGCCAGAAAATCGCTGATTTCTTTTTCGCTCGGCGGCAATCCAGTCAGGTCATAAGTCGCTCGGCGCAATAGCGTCAGTTTGTCGGCAGGCGGAGCAGGCGTCAGATTCTTTTCTTCCAGCTTGGCCAGAATGAAAGCGTCAATCGGCGATTTCACCCAGGCAGCGTTTTTGACTGCTGGAACCGTTGGTTTGGCTAGCGGTTGAAATGCCCAGAACTTCTTTTCTTCTTCCGTGAATTCGCGCGTGCTTTTCGGAACAGCCGGTTTTGATTCGGCAACAGCGCCTGAGGATTTCGGCCACGGAGCGCCCATCTTCACCCAGTCGGTCAAGGCGGCGATTTCATCGGCTTTGATTTTGCCGGTCGGAGGCATTTTCAAGCTGTCGTCGTAGCTGATGGCTTTCAGCAACCGACTTTCTTCGGGTTTTTCCTTGTTGATCAACGAGCCGCTTTCGCCGCCTTTGGCAAATCCTTCGGCAGTGGTTAGGTCCAGTTGGGCAACTTGAGCTTTCGGGTTATGGCATTTGGCACAATTGGCGACCAGCGTCGGGCGGATTCGTTTTTCAAAAAACTCTGTCGGGTCGGTTGTTTGCGCGGCTGATGCGCGATTGAAAACCGAACTGGCAGACAAAAGTGCCAAGCCAATGAAGCAAACGGAAATCAGAAGTTTCAGCCGATAATTCGTCGCCGACATGGAATTGCTCCTTAGTGTGTTGATAAGTCGAGGAAGTTTGCGGATTCACAATGCAGTTGCGTTATAGCTTTTGGCTTACAAATTGGTCAAGCCACTTTGCGGTTCATTGCGGGGCGCTTACTTTGGCCGGTGATTTAACCGCCAATACGTCTGGCTTCGGTACGCTCAGGGACGGAAATTCTTCTCGCGCACATTTTGCTCGGCTGAGATTGGCTCACTCTTAAGGAAACAGCCAGGCATCACCCTGTGGCGGAAATAATTTCATAGCCATTTTTACGCTAGGGCGTAAGAATTACTCAGTGGGCCTAGATTCAAGATTCTCCTCCTGGCTTAGCGGAAATGTAAAAGCTCACGTTTTCAACGGTTTAAGAGAAAAAACAATCCGTTCATTGTTGTGGCATCGTGGTTGCTCTAGGTTGGGTGGGGCAACGAGATACCAAGTGGTTTACTCCACTGACGGTGTCAGCGGTTACCAGGGTGAGGAAGGTAACCGCACTTATCAGGGCGCTACAGGCAATCCCACGACTGTAGCGCCTTTTATTTTACGAACCCCGGGAGCGCTTCCCGGAAATCGTAGAAACAGACGGTCTCACGGATGGGCGATCGGTGTTGGGTCTGTTCGATTGCGTTCCCCTCCTCAATTTTCGCCATATCTATCTCCCAAGATCTTCTAGAGTATTTCCCTTTTTCGTTGTGTGAAGCATTTAGTCAAAGACAATCGAAACGATGGTGGAAGGATAGGCTTGCTTAGGCAGACGGCGTGGTAGGCGTATGACTACGTGCCTCGAAAGGGCTTTGCGGTTAAGGGATGCGCCGCAGGACGTATTCATGCGCCGACCAGACCGGCTGCTGCCAAAGTGATGCTGATTGCCTCAAGCCTTGACTGACTTTCCCGCCGTCGTTATGTTGCGTGCTCGCTTACCTATCTTCATCCAAGGCATGCAATGCTTAGCGATTACCGCCAAAGATTCGGCGAATACCATTCAGAACTCGCACGCGAAGAGTTCCTTTTCCGCTCAGGCCGAAGCGCTCGCCAAAACCTTGCGCACATTTACCGCGAACACAGCGATCTTTTCCGGCTTTCGGTGATCGAAGAATTGCGCGCCAAGCTCAACGATGTTTCCGATTACCGCCAAACCGAACGAAAAGGCATTCAACGGTTGATTGCCTTTGCGCTGGAAGGGAATTTGGCTGCCCGCGTGCGCGAACTTTCGGCGGAAATTGAAGAGTACGAAGCTGATTCGAGGATTGATTGGGACGGTGAGCGAATGGCGCTGAGCCAAGCCGAAGATTTGTTGGCGACGGAATCCGATCGCCAGCGCCGCCGCGAGCTTCACGCCCGCCGAACTGACGTTGTCAACGGCGCTCAGGATTTATTGGCCGAACGTTTCGTAAAGCTTCACACCGAAGCCATCGAACTTGGCTACGAAAGTTTCATCGCGATGCGCAATCAATTGCGCGGTGTTGATTTCAGCAAACTACAAACGGTGGCAGAGAAAATTTTGGAGAAGACTGAAAGCCGTTACGTGGCATCGCTTGGGCCATTGTTGGTGCGAGAGCTTGGCACTTCCATTGACGACGCGACTTCTGCGGATTTGCCCTACTTGCGGCGCTACACGCGCTTTGATGCGTTCTTTCAACGCGAACAGATGCTGCGAACTTACCGAGACCTGTTTTCCTGCTTCGGTTTCAACACGGACAAACAATCGAATGTAGAACTGGATGCCGTTGCTCGTTCCGGCAAACAGTTGAAAGCCTTTTGTTCGCCAATCCAAGTTCCAGACGAAATCAAACTGGTCGTGAATCCAACCGGCGGTCAGTGGAATTATCGTGGGTTTCTGCACGCAGCCGGACAGGCGCAAGCCGCGGCTTGGACTTCGCGTAACATCCCGCTTGAGTTTCGAATTGGCGGAGATGCCGCCGTGTCAATTGCCTGGGGAATGTTGCTGGAAAATCTGATGCTGGAACCTTCGTGGTTGACCGGCACGTTCGGTTTCGTCGAATCGGCGGAGTTTCGCCACGCGCTGTCGGTGCTTCGCTTGATGGAGTTGCGCCATCAAGCCGCCAAGCTCCGTTACGAACTGGAATTCCACTCCGGAAAACTGGCCAGTGGAACAGGACAGCGATACGCCGAATTGATGACCGAAGCCGTCTGCGTTCGATTCGACGAAGCCGACTGTTTGCGCGAAGTCAGTGATGATTTCCGCCCGGCTGATTATTTGCGAGCCGCAGCGTTTGAAGCTCAGATGCGCGATTATCTGAAAACCAAATTCGGCTCGCGCTGGTGGGCTTCGGCAAAAGCTGGCGAAATGCTGATTGATTTGTGGAACACCGGACAGCAGTATTCGGTGGAAGAGTTGGCAGCGATGATTGGGCTGGGCGAGTTGGATTTTGATAGTTTGATAACCGAAGTACAGGAATAAATTGAAAGATAACAAGGTATAAGTAAATGACTGACTCGAGGAAGAATTCGCAATCCGTGCATGTCGCACTCGGCGACCGCAGTTACGACATCACTATTGCCGACGGAGCATTGAAGCAGGTCGGCGACATCACACGAGCCGCGCTCGGGCAAAAGACGCGCAAATTGGCGATTATCTCGAATGCTCGCGTTCACGGGTTTTACGGCAAAGCCGTCGAAAAAAGTTTGAAGCAGGCGGGCTTCGTTACGCTGACGCATTTAATGGGCGAAGGCGAACGCGCGAAATCGCTTCAGTCGGCGGAAAAGGCGCTGGCGTTTATGATCACCAATCGCTTTGAACGCAGCGATGCCGTTGTCGCGCTGGGCGGTGGAGTGGTTGGTGATCTGGCAGGTTTCGTCGCGGCCTGTTATCAACGCGGCGTTCACTACGTCCAGATTCCAACGACGTTGCTGGCGACGATTGACAGTTCGGTTGGCGGCAAAACAGCGGTCAATCATCGGTTGGGTAAAAATCTGATCGGCGCGTTTCATCAACCGCGAGCCGTCATCATTGATCCGCAAACTCTGGCAACGCTTGCAAAACGCGAATTGCGCGCAGGGATGTATGAAGCGTTGAAATACGGTGTGATTTGGGATCAGCCGCTGTTTTCGTTGCTGAGCGAAAAACTCGCGGACGTGTTTGCGCTGGATGCTGAGTTGCTGACGCGGATCATTGCTCGTTGTTGCGAAATCAAAGCTGAAGTCGTTACGACGGATGAACGCGAATCCGGACTGCGCAAGATTTTGAATTTCGGCCACACGGTTGGTCACGCGCTGGAGGCGGTGACGGCTTATAGGCGACTGAAACATGGCGAAGCCGTCGGTTACGGAATGCAATGCGCCTCTACCATTTCAGAAAAAGCAGGTATAATCCCGCGCGCTGAAGCCGAAGCCATAAAGTTTGGCGTAGACGCGCTGAGCCGGTTTGGCCGCAAGTTGCCCCCCATTGATGATCTGAAAGTTCCGGACATTGTCGCTGCCATGGCGCACGACAAGAAAGTTGCCCAGGGAAAGCTCCCCCTTATTTTGCCAACCAAGATCGGCGAAGTCGTTGTTCGTGACGACATTGCGCCGGAAGTTATCCGCGCCAGTGTGCGCGAATTGTTGAAGAGAGGTTGAAATCAGGATGAAGATGAATAGTTTTGAGCGCAGAGGAGCTTCGACCGAACGTGGAGCCGGACGGCTAACGGTTTTATTTTTGCTGGCATTTGCGGCTGCGATTGTTTACGTCGTGGCGATTTACGTTCCGATCTATCAAGGCAATGAAGCGATGCAGGTCGCCGCGTCGGAAATTTTGCACCGTGGCGCGTTACAGAATTTGAAGGACGAGGACATTCGTGCCCAAATGAAAGAGAAAGCTCGCGAATGCGGTTTGCCGGACGATCATCGTTTGGAACTGTGGCGAGATGGTCGCGCGATGTCGGCAAGAATCAGTTACAAACACCACGTCAGCTTTTTGATTTACAGCTACGAATGGCCGTTTGAAATCGCCGTCAAAGATCCCGGAATATAAATTTGCTGTTGAACTTTTTTGACTTGAGAAGCCTGTTCGATTCGTTTTCTTCGACCTGCAAGCATCTCAAATCTTTAGCTTGCTAACTGACACGCGAGTTGTTTAGACTGCGTTCCGTCATCAAATCCCCAGGCTTCTATTGACACTGCGGCTTTCGAATCGGTCAACCCTTGTCTGAAGCCGTAACTACACTGAATGCTCAACCCACTTTTCTAAACTTCATCAACTTTTCAAGGAGGATTTTGCAATGGCCAGTTTTGAAGAATTACAAGCGAAGTATCAGCCGGTTTTGGATAAAGGTCACGATGTCGGTTTGAACGTCCAAAACGTGAACCTGGAAGGCGACAAACTTCTGATTCGCGGCACGGTCCCGGCAGAGCACGGAAAAAACGTTCTGTGGGATGTTATCAAAGGCATTGATGCCGGTGTTTCCGATGCGATTATTGATATCAACGTTCAGCCAGGTTCGACTTATACCGTCGTTTCCGGCGACACGCTGTCGAAAATTGCCAAGCGGTTTTACGGTGATGCCAATCATTACCACGCAATTGCTCAGGCCAGCGGCATTTCCAACCCTGACCACATCGAAGTTGGCCAGGAAATCACGCTGCCTTAATCAAGGCTGAGATATAAGTCTGAAAAACACAAAGCGCGATGAGTTCATTACTGAAACTCATCGCGCTTTGTGTTTTGACGCTGGACTTGGCAAACAATTAGGGCATGGAAATGCCCAAGTCTTTGCCAAAATTGAACTGAATGCGTTTGCGAGTGCGCATCGCTTTGGAAGCGGTTTGCGACAAAGCCGTCACCAGAATCGGCATGGCAATGGTTGCGTCGCAACGCACGGTAACGGAGCGATTGTTTTTGGACATCTTGCCGAAGGATTGAGCCTGATCGAAATCAGCGCCCGAATATCCGCCGTAATCTCCGGAGTCAGTCACAATCTGCACTGCGAATTTGTGGCCGCGAGTCGTGTTGTGCAACATTGCCGCCGCCGTTTCGCTCTGTTGAATGAAAGTTTTCGGAGTGCCGCCGCCGAACAGCACCATGCCGGTCGAGCGTGATTTCGAAACGATCTGCGCCATCTCGACAACGTCTTGAATTACGTCGAACTGGAACTGGTTCTTTTTCTCGATGCGGCTCAGCCCGATGGAAACTCCAAAGGCGCTGTCGGTGATGGCCGGGCAGAAAATCGGCACGCGGGATTTGAACGCCGAAGTCAGAATGCCGTCTTCAGTGGCAATTTCGCTCAGCTCACGGCCCAGCAGATGCAGAAATTCGCGCGTTGAATACGGATGCGTGTTGTCCAACTCCTTTGCAAACCCGCCAATCCATTCATAGGCTTCGCGGAATTCTTCTTCGGACGCGAAGGTGTCGTAAATGCGATCAACGCGTTCTTCCATCAGCTCGGTGTCGCTGATTTTGGTGTCGCCAATGTAATGATGGCGTCCCAGCGTTTCGTGCAAATCGTGGAAAATGTTGGCTCCCGTGGCGACCAACACGTCAATGCAACGGTTTTTGATCAGATACGCGACCAGACGCCGCATTCCCGCCGGAACCATCGCACCGCTTAAGCCCATAAACACGACTGCGTTTTCTTGCAGCATTTGCAGCCAGATTTGATGAGCCATCGCCAGGTTGCGGCCCTGGAAGGAAATTTTTTCCATCTTGTCCAACAAGCCGGGAACGCTGCGGTCACGGTCAACCTGCAGTGGGTCTGTTGGTTTGGTCAGATACTTTGCGCCTTTGATTCTTCGGATCATTGTTTTTCCCGAATAGGCTGGCTCTTAGTTATGCCCGTTGGTGTCCAGGTACGTATAACCTTCAAAGTGGCTTTCGTACTCGTCCATCAGATGGCCTGCGGCTTGTTGAGCCAGCTTTCCTTTCTTGATCTGTCTATCGAGCAGGGTGCGGAAACCGTCCTGCAGAAAGTCTTTTTCGTATTTGGCGAAAGAAACCATTTCGCCAACGTTAGAGCCGTTGATGACGCGGCTAATGTGATATTCGCCGTCGCCGGAAATGATAACGTGAGCTTCGTTGGTTGTGCCGAACAAATTATGGAAATTTCCCATCACTTCCTGATACGCACCGATCAACATCATTCCTAGAAAATACGGCTCGTTGTTTTTCAGGTCGTGAACTTCCAGGACTTCCTTCACGTCGTGCAAGTCAACAAAACGATCCACCACGCCGTCGGAATCACAGGTGATGTCGCATAACGTCGCGGTATCTGTCGGTGTTTCATTCAGCTTGTGAATCGGGATGATCGGGAAAAGTTGATCAATTCCCCAGTGATCCGGCAGCGAACGAAAAACCGAAAAATTGCAAAGATACTTTGCCGAAAGCAGTTTTCTCAGGTCGTCAAACTCTTCCGATTTCACCTGAGTCAACTTGGCATAATTGTTGGCGCGATCACATACTTCCCAGAATAGAATTTCGCCTTTGGCGCGGTCCTCCAGGCTGATAAAGCCCAGATCGAACAATGTGAAGAGTTCTTCTTTGTGTTCCAGCGCGTCGTGGTAATACTCCAGGAAGTTTTTGGAGCTCATTGTCTTGTACAGGTCATATAACTCTTTGATTACCTGGGCTTCATTGCCGGTCATCGTTACGTTATGAATGCCTTGTACCGTTTCAATTTCGTCAACAATGTTGGTCACCAACATTGCGTGATACGCCACCAACACTCGCCCGGATTCAGTTATCACATTGGGTTCGGCGACATTTTCTTCTTCGCAAACGCTCTTGATCGTGTAAATCACGTCGTTGGCGAATTCCTGCAAAGTGTAATTGACCGATGATTCGAAACTGGTTTTGCTGCCATCGTAATCCACGCCAGCGCCGCCGCCGACGTTCAAATGGTCAACGTCAATTCCCATCTTGCGGATTTTGGCGTAAACGCGAGCCGCTTCCTTCACTCCGGCTTTGACTCGTTTGATCTGGGTGATTTGCGAACCGATGTGAAAGTGCAACACGCGCAACATGTCCAGCATATCGGCTTCGCGCAGTTGTTTGATCGCGTGCAGCAATTCGGTTGTCGTCAATCCGAATTTCGACTGTTCTCCGCCTGATTTTTCCCAGCGTCCTGAACCTCGCGTGTAAAGCCGCACGCGCATGCCAACCATCGGGCGAATGCCTGTTTGTTGGGCGCGCTCAATCACTCGCGGCAGTTCGCTTAATTTTTCAATGACGATGACGACGTTTTTGCCGGCCTGGGTGCCAACGAAAGCCAGATCAATGAAACTGTTGTCTTTGAAACCGTTGCAAATCAATAAGGAATCTGGCGACTGCTCCATCGCAATGGCGGCATACAATTCAGGTTTGCTACCCGCTTCCAGCCCGTAATTATGCTTGCTGGCTTCTTCCAGATAAGCCTCGATTACCTGCCGCCGCTGGTTCACTTTGAGCGGAAAAACTGCTCGATGTTCGCCTTTGTAGTCGAACTCTTTCATCGCCGCACGGAAGGATTGGTTCATTTTGCGAACCTGGCTGGCGAAAATTTGCGGGAATCTTAACAGTACCGGCATCTTCACGCGCCGGGCTATCAGGTCGTCAACAATCTTTTTGACGTCAACATTTCGTGGGTCGCCTTCTGAAGGTCGGACAATCAAATGTCCTAGCGAATTGATTCCGAAGTAACCGGCTCCCCAATTTTCGATACCGTAAACTTGAGCAACCTCAGCGATGGCTGATTTCATTTCTGACCGTTCGTAGACCTCCCTGTCTTAAGATAATCAAGAAGTCTTCGCCGGACTCGATCACCGCTGTCAGGGCACACTGCCACGCTGGGTCTCTGCCCTCAAACACACCTTAAGGTGCTATCTAAAGGCCTTATTCCTAGTCTAACTTGATGCGGAATCAGTATTTGTCTAGCGAGGTGCGGAATGTAACAGATAGGTCTGAGGCTGTCAAAAACTATTTTCCACACCCTCTGGTCGAAGCTATGCTCTTGGAAAACAATAACTTGCGCAGATTTTCGCGTCCATTCTAAGCCCACCTGGGCAGTCGTGAGTCTTAACGGTGTCCACTGGTTTTACCAATCCTCTGACTTTCAGATGATGGCTTTGATCAGTGGTTCAGCTGCAACCGGAGAGTCTTCAATTTGAAAAGCGGCTCGTACTCTTGCCTGCATTTCTTCCAGCCTGGCTTGATCATTGAAGCAGGCGGTGACCAATGGATCTCCTGCTTTTAGCTCTGCACCCAACTTGGCGTGAAGTTGTAAACCGACGGCGTAATCAATTTTGTCTTCCAACCGCCGACGTCCGCCGCCCCAATCCATGATGATGCGGCCAATTTCGTCCGTTTCGATTCCTGTAACGAACCCCGAACTGGTGGCAGTGAACGTCTGCTGTTTTGTCGCCTGAGGCAGCAGTTTGGGATTATCGCAAACGCGCGGATCGCCGCCTTGAGCTTCGATGACAGCTTTGAACTTTTCCAGCGCCTCGCCTGAGGTGATGGCTTTGCGGGAAAGCTGGCGGGCTGTTTCCAAATCGGTTTCCGCTCTGCCAACGGCAATCATGTGTGCAGCCAATTCAAGATTCAGCTCGGCAAAATCCCCTTCGAGATTACCTTGCAAGCATTCGATGGCTTCAAAGGTCTCGACGGCGTTGCCCACCCAGCGGCCCAGCGGCTGGTTCATGTCTGTGATCAAAGCGGTGACTCGTTTGCCCATTCGGCGACCAATTGTCGTTAACGCTTCAGCCAATTTTTGAGATTCTGCGAACTCGCGCATGAACGCGCCGTTGCCGGTTTTGACGTCGAGCACCAATCCATCAATGCCTTCGGCCAGTTTCTTGGACATGATCGAAGCGCAAATGAAGGGGCGAAACGGAACTGTCGCCGTTAGGTCGCGCAGCGCGTAAAGCTTCTTGTCAGCCGGAGCAATTTCTTTGGTTTGGCCGATCAGTGACAAACCGCACCGAGCCAGCACGTCTCGGAATTCATCCAGCGAAAGATTGGTGCGAAATCCCGGAATGGCTTCCAGCTTGTCCAGCGTGCCACCGGTATGAGCCAGCGCCCGCCCGGAAATCATCGGCACGGCGACTCCGCAAACTGCAGCAATTGGCGCAATGACCAGCGAGGTTTTGTCGCCAACTCCGCCGGTGGAGTGTTTGTCTACTTTGGGCATCGGCACGTGGTCGTGAGTTAGCACGTCGCCGGAATAGAGCATCTCTTCCACCAGCGCGACGGTTTCGGCGTCGGTCAATCCGCGCAGGAACCCGGCCATTAACCACGCGGCCATCTGGTAATCGGGAATTTCGTCGCGTGTGTAACCGCGAATCAGGAAGGCAATTTCATCGCGCGTCAGCTCTTTGCCGTCGCGTTTCTTTTCAATTAAATCTTGTGGACGCATAAACTTTAGATTGCTGCTTGCAGCTTTTCGATCAGCTCTGGCAGTTCGCGGATGCTGGAAAGTTGCATGAAATCTTTATCTGCCAGTTCTTCTTCGGGAACGATTTCGTGCTCCCAAGTGGTTTCATAAGGAATGTGAACGGCTCGGCCGCCGATTTCCAGCACGGGCAGAATGTCCGACTTCATCGAATTTCCAACCATCAGAAATCGCTGTGGATCGAGTTTGTGTTTGACGGTCAGGCCGCGATAAATCTCCGGCGTTTTGGTGCGGACGATTTCGATCTTGCTGAACCGTTCGGCCAGGCCGGAACGGATGATTTTGGCTTCCTGTTCAAACAGTTCGCCTTTGGTAATCAGCATCAAATCGTGGTGAGCGGAAAGTTGTGAAATGGTTTCTTCAACGCCGGGCAGCAAAACGACTGGGGCTCTGACCATTTCGCGCGTGATGTCGATCATCTGGCCAATCTCGGTTCCGCTGATGCGACCTTCGGTCAGTTCAATCGCCGTTTCGATCATGGACAGGGTGAAACCTTTGAATCCGTACCCGTAATGTTCCAGGTTTTTGACTTCCGTTTCGTACATTCGCCGCTCAATCCATTCGGCGTCGTGATATTGCGCCAGAATTTCAATGACGCGGCTTTGCGTATCGCGATAAATGTTTTCGTTGTGCCAGAGCGTGTCATCGGCGTCGAATGCAATTACATCAAAAAGGTTCGGCATAACTTCTCATTTCGATATTGGCTCAATGGACGCAGAATCATTGTCGTTTTTCAGAATCAGCGCGATAGCTTGGGCGGCAATGGCTTCGCTGCGTCCGATGGCGTCCAAGCCTTCATTGGTTTTGGCCTTGATGTTGAGTTGGGACGGATCAATCGCCATTGCTTCAGCCAATCTCGCTTTCATCGCCGGAATATGCGGCATCATCTTCGGACGTTCGGCCAAAATGGTAGCGTCCACGTTGCCGATTTGGTAACTGCGCTCCGCCAGCAATTCGCAGACGTGCCGCAGAAACATCAGACTGTCGGCGTCTTTCCAGCGAGCGTCTTTGTCCGAAAAGTGCGTGCCGATGTCGCCCAAGCCTGCTGCTCCCAGCAGAGCGTCTGTGATGGCATGGCTCAGGCTGTCTCCATCGGAATGTCCTAGCAAACCTTTGTCGAACGGAATATCGACGCCTCCCAAAATCAATTTGCGGCCTTCGACCAGACGATGAATGTCGTTGCCGATGCCGACGCGATGTGATGACGAATTCATTTCTTTTGTGGTGGTTTCCAATCTGTGAGCGGGCGCATCATTCCGGGCGAATTCCACTTCACGACGAAGTATGTGGCCGGAGTGTCGCCGACGTTACGAATAGCGTGAAGCTGATTTGATGATTGAAAGATGACGGAGCCGGGGCCAGCTTTGCGCCGTTCACCGTTGACCAGCGATTCAACCGTTCCTTCTTTGACCAGAATCAATTCTTCGTCCACGTGTTTGTGCGGCTCGTGCGGGGTCGCGCCGGGATTCAACGTCGTGATGTGGCATTCCAATTCGTCCAGCGTCGGCGTCGGATTTTGAAAGACCTGGCGCGCGGCTCCGACATTGGATGGCTTGGCGACCATCTTTTCCCATTCGAACACGGATGATGTCATCGTTGGTGGAACGGCTTTGTTTTGAGCGGCAATCGCGGGCGTTGCGGAGTTCCAAAGTTTGACGCCGCCGAGCGTGACGGCAACGGCGAACGCGGCAACCCCAAAATCCCTAGCGGTGAAATTCATAGATGCTCCTCGTTGAGTTGTTCAAACAGTTTTTCGGCAATCAGCAAGTCTTCCGGCGTAGTGATTTTGATGTTGTTGGGTGAACCTTCGACAACGGCGACGGGAACGCCTAATCGTTCGACCAGCAACGAATCATCCGTCGTCAGCGCCGAAGGCAAATTGGCGGCACGAGCTTCCTTGTTTGCCTGCATCAACAATTCGTAGCGAAAGGCTTGCGGAGTTTGCGCTCGCCAGATGCGGCGGCGATCAATTGTGCGTTGGATCAATCCGGCTTCGACTTCTTTGATGGTGTCAGTTGCAGGCAGCGCCAGAATTGCAGCGCCAATTTCTTTCGCTTTGGCGATGACGGCGCTGATTTGTGCAGGAGTGACAAACGGGCGAACGGCATCATGAACGGCGACGATTTCGGGGTGAAGTTCGGCAACAGCTTCCAGCGCGTTCAGGATCGAATCGCTACGCTCAGCTCCGCCATTGACGTAAAAGATGGGTTTGATGACTCGCGCTCCTCGATTGCGGGCGCGGAATTCGTCGAGTTTGTCGGCGGGCAACGAAACGGCGATGGCTCCGATGTCGTCGCAGTCCAGAAAGCGACTGATGGTGTGCGTCAGGATCGGCGCTCCGGCAAGTTCCAGGAACTGTTTGGGAATGTGTCCGCCGAGCCGCGATCCGCTACCAGCGGCTGGAATGATTGCTACATTCATTGGGAGTTTGGGTGTTGGAAAGTGGGAGTTGGGAAATGAAGTCCACCTCCTATTTCCCAACTCCTGACTCCACTATTCAAGTTCCGCGGTTGTTTCGTGACCGGCAGGAATCGGCGTTGGACGCGAAGGGCGATCACGGTAATCCCGCGTATCGCGGGGATCGTTGCGTTCTGGCTTGGTGTCATCCACGCGCCCGAAAATCATTTTGCCTGCGGTGGTTTGCAGCACGCTGGTGACGATCATGTCTACGTTCTTGCCGATCATTCGCCGGGCGTTATCAACCACCACCATCGTTCCGTCGTCCAAATACGCTACGCCCTGATTGTATTCCTTGCCTTCTTTCAGCACGAATACCTTCATGATTTCGCCGGGCAGCACAACCGGTTTCAATGCATTCGCCAGTTCGTTGATGTTCAACACTTCCACGCCGCGCAAGTGGGCGACTTTGTTCAGATTGAAATCATTGGTGACGATCGGCGCGTTGAGCTGTTTGCCGAGTTCGATCAGTTTCAGGTCAACTTCTTTCACTTGCGGAAAGTCGGCTTCGTAAATTTGAACGTCCAGACCCTGATTTTTCTGGATGCGTTGCAGGATATCCAGACCTCTGCGACCTCGATTGCGCTTGGCCGAATCGGACGAGTCGGCGATCTGCTGCAATTCGCGCAACACAAATTGCGGAATCAGAATCGTGCCGCCCATAAATCCAGCTTCGGCAATGTCTGCGACACGTCCGTCAATGATGACGCTGGTGTCCAAAATCTTGTAGCCGAGTTTGGTCGTGCGGTCGCTGAGAATGCCGCCAAGCGCCGACAAATCCAGGTAATCCCCTTTGGCTGCTCCGACCAGCAATCCGCAATACGCCATAAACAGGGTCAGGGAAAGTGTCAGGAAGGATTTAACCGGCGTGTCCCACTGCTGCGCCGTGATCAGAAACCCCATCAAGCTGGCGCCAAAAATTCCCAGAATCGAGCCAAAGGCGGCACCGATCAGCGTTTTCAGTGAAGCCTGTCGAATCCGTCGCTCAAAAAAGATGATCCCGCTTGCCAAGACTGCGCCAAGAATTGCGGACAGCAAGCGCGAACCTCCGGGTACGCCCAATTGCTTTCCAACCGATTCGGGAATCGGCTGAATCAAGGCACCGGCAACGACAAGAATTAAGGTAAATACAGTACGAATCAAAATGATGTCTGCTTGCATAAAAACGTATAACCTCAAAGATTAAGTTGTAAGCAGCAACTGCTGACGGCTGGCTTCTGTTGGGATATGAGAAGATGAAACTTGAAGCAAACTGCCTTAAATCGCTGTCAAATAATGAGTAGGAAATCGTCTGACGCGGCGGGATTCTAGCATGGCAGTTTAGGCGCGTCATGGAAGAGAGGCTTTTTTCAAAATTGTTTTCGCTTAGTTCTTGGGTGCGTAATATCCGGCGCGAGCGCGAGCCGCGTAGCCGGCTTTTTTCACCTTCACGCTGAGTTTGCGGAAGGTGCCGTCGCGTTTTTCGTTGGTTGAAAGAAAGCCCAGGATAAATTGGGTGCGAAGCTGTTCGGCCAGACTGGCAAAGGCCTGATCGAGTTCTTTCAGTGACAGATCGTCCACTTCATCGCTTTGGGTGCCGGGAGTCGCTTTGGGGCGAAAGACTTCTCCGCCGGTTTCGGTTGCCAATGTTTCCAACGCGCGTTCGCCCGCCAGATCGCGCAGGTTTTGCGAGAAACCAAAGTTGCCAGTGAACACGGAATACACCACGGCGTCGGCTTGCTGAGTATTTTTCAAGGCTTCCAGCAATCCTTTCTGGCTGGTGGTGTCGCCTCCGTCAGAAACGATAACGATCACGCGGCGGCCTTTGGGAGCTTTCAGATAATCGGCGGCCAGATAAATCCCGTCGTAGAGCGACGTCGCGCCCTGCGGTTTCAATTGTTTGGTCGCGTTGACCAGCGCAGGCAATCGGTTGGTGAAATCCTGAATGACTTCCACGTCGGTGGAAACGGCAAACAGCGCCGCGCGATCTTGCGGACGGACGACCCGTTCGAAGAATTTGGCGGCAGCTCGTTTTTCAAAGCCGATCTTTTGCGTCACGCTCAAGCTGGTGTCGAACAACATCACCAGATTCAGAGGCTGATCGGCATCGCGCGCGAAGTTGGCGATTTCCTGCGGCACGCCGTCTTCCAGAATCTCGAAATCCGCTGCCGTTAGGTTCAGTGAATCGGTCGGCGATTTTTTGGAGATGGACGTGACAATCGTGACCAGATCGCTATCAATGCGGATGGTGTCTTCTTCTTCCTTTTTCTTTTGCGGCAGAGTTTCTGGAACGCGGATTTTCGGTTGCGGAATGTTGGGCGGGACAACTTCCGGCTTCTGTTTTTTGGGATCTTGGCCCGGACGACCGCTTTGGCTGTGAACGGCGGGCAACGCGATCAACGCGGCGAAGACCAACGCCATCATTGCCACGAACTTTTGTCTTTTGATTTTCATGCCTTTGCCAACCGGGTTTAGTTTGCCTTTACCCGCTTCATCACGAAAACGGGGCCGTCTTCGACTAGTTTGTTGTTGTCTTTCAGAACGGCCAGCCTTGCTCCATTACCGTCGCGCAGCAGGAATTCCCAATCGGTCACGGCCTTTTCGTTGCCATCCTGCAAGGTCAGCTTGAAAGAAAGAACCTTACCGTCAAAAATCACGTCAGTCATCGAGAATTCTTCGGGGGCTTTCTTGCCGTCTTTAACGATGTCTTCCAATTGCATAACCCCAGTCAGTTTGTCGCCCGCCATTTTGACTGTGACTGTTGCCAGCGGTTTGTCGTTTTCTTTATCAAGCGATTCCCAAGAGCCGACAATCTTGCTGACATCCTGATTGGCAGATGACTGCGGGAAAGCTGCTCCAGTCATAGCAATCGCCAGTGCCAAAGCGCAAAGAATGTTTTTCATCGTGCATCTCCTTTTGTCGCTTGCTCGAACCGAAGTGTCAGGCAGCCTGGGCAATCGGTTTTGCTTCGCCGATTTCTGTCAGCCAATCGTTGAACGCCTTCAAACCGCGTTCGACCTGGATACGATGGCGGTCGGGTTTGCGTTTCGCCGTTCTGCGAATTTCCGGTTCCAGCGGCGGCAACAATGCGAAGGTTGTGTTCGCCGGTTGAAAGTTTTTGGCGTCGGCATTGGCCAGGTAAAACGCCAGCGAACCTGTTGCCGACAATCTCGGCGGAGCAGACGGTTCTTGTCCCAACGCCAACCGTGCGGCGTTCATGCCGGCAATCATTCCGGTCGCCATTGCTTCTGTGTACCCTTCGATGCCGGAGATCTGTCCGGCAAACAGAACGTTTGGATGCTGGCGCATTTGCAGCGTTTCTTTCAGCAATCGCGGCGAACAGATGTACGTATTCCGATGCATCTGGCCAAAACGAATGAATTCGGCGTTTTCCAATCCGGGAATCAGTTGCAGCACGCGTTTCTGTTCGCCGTATTTGATGTGGCACTGAAAACCGACGATGTTGTATGCGTCAGCCATCAGGTTTTCCAATCGTAATTGCACACAGGCGTAGGCTTCGCGACCTGTGCGCGGATCAGGCAACCCGACGGGTTTCATCGGGCCAAACCGCAACGTGTCCACGCCGCGTCTCGCCAGTTCTTCAATCGGCAAACAGCCTTCAAAAAACTTTTTCTCGTCTTCCATTCCCGCGTGTGGTTTGACGGTTTCGGCAGTGGAAAGCGCTTCGTAAAACCGCAGGTATTCTTCCTGGGTGAAGGGGCAGTTGACGTAATCATCGCCGCCTTTGCCATATCGCGCAGCTTTGAACGCGATGTCGTAGTTGATGCTTTCGCCGTCCACGATGGGCGAAATGGCGTCGAAAAAATACAGGTCCTGTTCGCCCGTCAGTTGGCCAATCGCTTTGACCAGCGGTGACGAAGCCAGCGGCCCGGCGGCAATGACCGTAATTTCCTCTGGATTGATGGCGGTGACTTCTTCGCGGCGGAGTTCGATGTTCGGGTGCTGGCTCAGCCGTTCAGTGACTCGCGCGGAAAACTGTTCCCGATCCACAGCCAGCGCGCCACCTGCGGGAACCGAGGTTTCGTGCGCCAGTTCGACCAACAGCGATTGTCCGGCGCGCAGCTCGTCTTTCAACAATCGCGGAGCCGATCCGAATTCGTCTGATTTCAGCGAATTGCTGCACACCAGTTCGGCCAGATTGCCGGTTTGGTGCGCGCCGGTGGATTGTGCCGGGCGCATTTCAAACAAGCGAACGTTGACGCCGCGTCGCGCAACTTGCCAGGCGGCTTCGGAACCAGCCAGACCGCCGCCAATTACATTGATAACTTTTGTTGTGTTCATAATGGAAAACCGCCGCGATCATAACAAATGAACTTGCCGGTTGCATTTGGCGGCTTCAGGCAATAAGTTTGCCTCTCTGTCCAAAACGCGAACAACACCGTTTCGATTAACAACGATGCAAGCTTCCAAAACTGTGAAAATTGCCGGAATTAATTTCGACCACATGCACATGGGCGATCTGTTGCGCATGGCGTTCAATCATCCGCGCGCGGAAATCGTCGCCATTTGCGACGAACGGCCCGAACGCATGCAACAGGCTGCCAATAACTTCAGCATCCCCGCCGAACGGCAGTTCACCGATTTCCGCGAATGCCTGGAGCGCGCGCAACCGGATTTGGTGATTTTGTGCCCGGCGACTTCGCTGCACGCGGAGTACGTCGAAAAGGTCGCGCCGTTTGGCGTTCACATTTTGATGGAAAAGCCGATGGCGGCTTCCGTGGCCGACGCCAACCGAATGATTCGCGCCGTCGAAGCCACCGGCAAAACGCTGGTGATCAACTGGCCTCTGTTCTGGTGTGAATCTCACCGCACGGCCAAACGGCTGGTTGACGAAGGCCGCATTGGCGAAGTGGTCGAAGTGCATTATTACGGCGGCAACCGTGGCCCGCTGTTTCACACCGCCGACAAAATCGAAGTCAGCGCCGAAGACGTTGCCCGCCAGAAACCCGAAAGCTGGTGGTACAAACGGTCGAGCGGCGGCGGATCGTTGTTGGACTATCTGGGCTACGGCGCAACGCTGGGCAGTTGGTTTCACGACAATAAAGCTCCGCTGGAAATCACGACGACGGTGGACCAGCCCGCTGGGTTGGAAGTGGACGAACACAGCATTACCGTCGCCCGGTACGATTGCGGATTGTCGAAGATGGAAACGCGCTGGGGAACCTTCACCGATCCGTGGACGAATCAGACGCAACCGAAATGCGGCTTCACCATCGTTGGCACAGCGGGAACCATCGGCAGTTACGATTACGAACCGACCGTGCGCTTGCAGACGATCGCCAATCCGGCGGGCGAAGCCATTGCGGTTGACGACCTGCGACCGCCGTTCGACAACGTGGTGAATTACTTCATTCATTGTTTGGAAACGGGCGAAGCCGTCAACGGTCCCTTGTCGCTGGCAACCAGCCGATTGGGGCAGCAAATTGTGGACACGGCGGTCATCAGCGCCCGTGAAAAACGAACCGTCGCTTTGATCAACTAACTTATGGCTGAAACTTTGGCGGACGATTATGGCTTGAGCAAAATTTCCGAGGCGAAACAAATCGCCGCGCCGGAGTTGCCGTATCAACCACAGGAGCCGAACCACTATCGCCCGGCGATAGGTGTGATCGGTTGCGGAGGCATTTCGGCTCAGCATCTGAACGCTTATCGGCACGCGGGGTATCGCGTCACGGCGCTGTGCGACCGCAACGAACCCAAAGCGATTGCCCGGCGCGACGAGTTTTATCCTGAAGCAGGCGTCTTTACTGATTACCGTGATTTGCTGGCGCTGAAAGAAATCGAAGTCGTGGACGTGACGACGCATCCGGCGGATCGTGTGGAAATTATCGAGGCGGCGTTGCTGGCCGGAAAACATGTGCTGAGCCAAAAGCCGTTTGTGAATGATCTGATGGTTGGTCGGCGTTTGGTCGCGCTGGCAGAAACGCAAGGCCGGAAACTGGCGGTGAATCAAAATGCTCGGTGGGCGCCGCACTTCAGCTACATTCGCCAGGCAATTCAGGCGGGACTGATTGGCGAAGTGCAAAGCGTCAACTTCACCTTGCACTGGGATCACAGTTGGATCATCGGCACTGAGTTTGAACTGATCGAACACCTGATTTTGTCGGACTTCGGCATTCACTGGTTCGATCTGGCAGTGAGTTTTTTCGGTCAGCGGCAGTGGAGAAACGTTTTCGCTTTGTTAACCAGCGCAGTCGGCCAGCGTGCGAAAGTACCGATGCTGGCTCAGGCGGTGATTGAATTTGATGGCGGTCTGGCTTCGTTGTTTTTCAACGCCAACGTCACGCATGGTCAGGAAGACAGAACAGTCGTCGCCGGAACCAAAGGAACGATCATTAGTCGCGGGCCGAGTTTGTCTGAACAAACCGTCACGCTGTTTACCGCCGAAGGCTGCGCGCAGCCCGAGCTTTCAGGAACCTGGTTCCGCGAAGGCTTTCACGGCGCGATGGCTGAATTGCTTTGCGCGATTGAAGAGCAGCGCGAACCATCGAATAACGCTCACGATAATTTGCGAAGTCTGGAACTTTGCTTCGCGGCAATCGAAAGTGCCACGAGTCAGTACCGCGACCGGTAGGGAGCGAGTCTTGCTGGACGAGAGCCGATTGCGGACGCGGCGCTTCCTACCGGTCGCGGTACTGACCCAATCAACAATTTATGAACGCATCAATAACTTACTTTGAAAAAACGCTCGCGCTGTTGCAACACTTGCGCGAAACGCAACTCGATAACATCGAACGCGCAGCGGAAATCTGCGCCAATTCTATTGCCAATTCCGGATTGGTGTTTCTGTTCGGCAACGGCCATTCGCGGATGATGTGCGAAGAAATGACTCCTCGGCAGGGATGTTTTCCCGGCTTTGTGGCTTTGGTGGAATTGTCGCTGTCGAATCACGCTTCGATCATTGGCGCAAACGGATTGCGCGCGCCGCTGCATCTGGAAAAGTACGAAGGTTACGCCGAAGAAATTTTGAAAGGCTTTAAGTTCGGCGCGCACGATGCTTTCATCGTCATTTCGACCAGCGGTATTCGCCCTGTGATTGTCGAAATGGCTTCGGGCGCGCAAAGCCGAGGTTTGCCGGTGATTGGGATTTGTTCGCGTCAACATTGTGAACAATCGGTTCCGGCGCATTCGTCCGGCAAAAAACTGATTGATTGCGCCGATGTGGTGATTGACAACGGATGCCCGCCGGGCGATTGCGTCGTCGAACTGGATGGATTGGAATGGCGAACCGGGCCGACTTCGACCGTGACCGGCGCGATGATTATGAACATGCTCCGTTCGCGCGTAGCCGAAAAATTGCTGGAACGGGGCATCAAGCCTGAACTGCTGCCCAGCCACCAATTCGTCGGCAATACCAACGCGGCGGAACAGCTCGAACGCTTTTACGAAGCCTATCGCCGCAGCCTGGTGCATCTGTACCAGTAGCGCAGGTTTTCCAACCTGCGCAGTATTGGCTGGAGCATGCTTTGAAGGCCAAGAGGTTGTCGCCAGGAGCCCGGCGCAGGTTTTCGGCCTGCGCAGCATTGCTGGGAGCATCTTTGGTAGGCCGAGAGGTTTCAGTAGAAGTCCGGCGCAGGTTGGAAAACCTGCGCTACATAAATTGTGAACAACACGTATCTCATCACAGGCTCAACCGGCATCGCCGAGGCAACTATCAAATCGGTTGCGCGCGCAGGGCATGCGGTGTTTTTCGTCAGCCGTGATGAGGCCAGTTGCCGTTCGCTGGCCGATGAACTGAACGCGGAGAGTTTGTTGTGCGGCTTTCACGTGGCGGATCTGACTGTCCCCGAAGCTGTCGCCGAATCCGTTGCCGCCTGTGTCGCGCAGTTCGGACGAATTGACGCGTTGTTCAACGTCGCCGGAATCAGCGGTCGCCGGTTTGGCGATGGGCCGATTCACGAATGTTCGGTCGAAGGTTGGCAAACGACTTTTGACAACAACGCCAAGACGACGTTTCTGATGTGCCGCGAAGTTCTGAACCAAATGCTGCGGCAACCGGTCGGCGAAAATGGTTTGCGAGGTTCGATTGTGAACATGGCCAGCGTATTGGCGCTATCACCAGAAGCCGACCATTTCGCGACGCATGCTTATGCCGCCAGCAAAGGCGCAATTATCAGCTTGACGCGTGCGATGGCGGCCTATTACGCGCCGCACAAAATTCGCGTCAACGCCGTCGCGCCGGGCTTGGTGCGAACTCCGATGAGCGCGCGCGCGCAGAACGACCCGGTCATTCTGGAATTGATGAAGACTAAGCAACCGCTCGGTGAAGATTTGCTTGCGGCAGAAGACATTGCGGAAGCTGCATTGTTTTTGCTCGGCGACAAAGCGCGAACCATTACCGGAGAAATTTTGACTGTGGATGGTGGATGGCGAGTCAGTTGATGGGGTCGCACGCGCCCCCGCGTGCAAGCTTGGCGAAAAGACCTGTTGTGCTGTAAGTACGAAATTTGGAGGCAGGCACGCGGGCGCGCGTGCGTACCCAAAAGTAAGATGAAAGAACAACCACTTAGAACTACTGTCATCGGCAGCTATCCGTTTCCTGGCTGGCTGGAATTCGCCTGCCAGCATTTGGAGCAGTTTGGCGATGCTGACCGCGCCGAGTTGCAGGAAGACGCCGTCATCGCCGCTATTCACGATCAACTCGCCGCCGGATTGGACGTCATCACCGATGGCGAACAGACTCGGCTGGATTTCAATTTGTCGTTTTACGGCTTTCTGGCGGGGATTGAGCTGGAACCAGTGCAACCTCGGCGGTTCGGGCCACCTGCTCACGATCAACGCGGCAAACACAAAATCACCGGTGAGCTCGCTGCGTTGCGTGGCTTAGGAGTGGTCGAAGAATGGCAAAGACTGGAACGACTGGCACAATTCAAAATCCAAAATTCAGACTCCAAAATCACTCTGAAAGCCAGTGTTCCTGGCCCATACACGCTCAGTGGAAGATTGATTCCAAACAAGGCTTACCCGGATCGCTTTGCCATCACTGAAGCGTTGGTCCCAATCGTTCGCGCCGAGCTTGAAGCTCTGGTTGCCGCTGGGTGCAAAGAAATCACCGTGGATGAGCCTTCGATGAGCTGTTACGCGCACCGCGAAGACACGCGCCGGTTCGTGGATATTTTCAATCGCACGGTTGAATCCGTTGCCGGACGTTGCCGGTTGTCCACGCATTTGTGCTTTGGAAATTACAAAGGCCGCGCGGTTGGATTGCGACGCTACGCGCCGATGTTTCCGGCGTTTCTGGACATGCAGGTGGATGAATTTCATCTGGAAATGGCCAGCCGTGAATTCGCTGAGCTGGAAATTATCGCCGAGATCGTCAAACAAAAAGACGTGGCGGTTGGAATTGTGGACGTAAAAAGTTATTACATTGAATCCGTTGCCGACATTGCGGACCGCGTTCGTCGCTGTTTGCATTTCGCTCCCGCCGAACGGTTGTCGTTTGCGCCGGATTGCGGATTAAGCCAAACGGCGCGATGGGCTGCGCGGCAGAAACTTAACAACATGGTCACTGGCGTAACGCTGGTGAAAAAGGAGCTTGGATTTTGAGTACCGAACTGACCGAACTGGTCAAACCTGTTTTATCGAATGAAGATTTTTTGGCCGACGTAAAAGCGTCCAGCCGAACCGCCACCGAATTTCATTTGTGGTGGCTGGGGCAATCCGGTTTTTTGCTGCAATGGAATGGCCGCCATTTGCTGTTCGATCCGTATTTGTCCGATTCGCTAACGAAAAAGTACGCCGATACCGATAAACCACATGTGCGAATGACGGAGATCGTCGTTGATCCGGCCAAGCTGGATTTCATTGACGTCGCCACGTCCACGCACAACCACACAGATCATCTGGATCACGAAACTCTGTTGCCATTAATGGCCGCGAATCCAAACTTGAAGCTGGTCATTCCCGAAGCCAATCGAGCGTTTGCCGCTGATCGGTTGAAATGCGCCGCGGATTGGTTTGTCGGCAGCGACGACGGCGAAACCGTGACGCTGGGTGAATTTGAAATCACAGGCTTGGCCGCTGCGCACGAAGAGATTGAGTTCGACGACGAAGGCCGTTGCACGCATTTAGGATATATCGTCCGCTTTGGCGATTTCACGATTTATCACGCCGGAGACAACAAAGGTTTTGATGGAATGGCCGAAGAGTTATTGGCTGCGGTTGATGGCCGCAAAATTGACGTGGCGTTGTTGCCGATCAATGGTCGCAAACCTGAACGCCGCGTCCCTGGAAATTTCTGGGGCCACGAAGCCGCCAAGTTTGCCAAAGACATCAACGCGCAATTGGCGATTCCGATGCACTTCGAAATGTTCACCTTCAACACCGAAACGCCGGATGAATTTGTCGCCACATGCGAACAACTGAATCAGCCGTTTCGCGTGCTGAAATGCGGCGAACGATTCAGCAGCAAGTAGCCGTCAGTACCGCGACCGGTAGGGAGCGCGTCATCAGATAAAACCCGCTTGCTACCGCGCGCGGTACTGATCCATGTCACAGGAAGTTGAATGCAATCAGATTTTCTTTCCGGCCTGAATGCGCAACAGCGCGAAGCTGTCACCACAATCGAAGGCCCTGTTTTGATTCTGGCCGGAGCCGGGAGCGGCAAAACTCGTGTCATTACGTTTCGTATCGCACAAATGATCGAAACCGGCGTGCGCCCGGATAACATTCTGGCTGTCACCTTTACCAATAAAGCCGCGGGTGAAATGAAAGATCGCGTGGAAAAATTGCTGGAAGGAACGCCGCGCCAAAGCTCGCCGCTGCTTTCGACCTTTCACTCGCTGTGTGTGCGCATCTTGCGCCGGGACATTGAAAAGCTGGGCAAAGGTTACACGCGAGCCTTCACGATTTACGATTCCGACGACCAGCAAAAACTGCTGCGCGCGTGCATCAAAGATTGCGGGTTTGACGACAAACAAATCACTGCCCGCCTGGCGCAAACCAACATCAGCGGAGCCAAAAATCGTGGCGAAGATCCGGAAATGTTCGCGCTGAAAGCTGAAAACGCGATTGACACCAAACGACCGCAAATTGCGCGCGTGTATGCGTTGTACGAACAGCGATTGCAATCGTCGAACGCGCTGGATTTTGACGACTTGCTGATTCGCACGGTGCAACTGCTGCGAACTTCGGAAGAAGCGCGGCGCTATTACCAGAATCGCTTTCGCCACGTGATGGTGGACGAATTTCAAGATACCAACGGCATTCAATACAGTTTGTGCAAGCTGCTGGTCGAAGGAGACATCGCCCTGAATTTGGCCGTGCGCCCGACAGATTTTTGGACGAATCGCAGCCTATGTGTCGTCGGCGACGAAAACCAGTCCATCTATAAATTCCGTGGTTCGGATTTTAATATCATCCTGAATTTCGAGCGCGACTTTCCCGGCACGCGCACGATCAAGCTAGAAGACAATTACCGTTCGACTGCGCGCATTCTGGACGCCGCGAACAAAGTCATTGCCAACAATTCGCAGCGCTTTGACAAACGATTGCGCGCGAATTCAGCCGAAGGCGAAAAGATTCGCTACGCGCAGGTTTACGACGGCGAAGCCGAAGCTCGTTGGGTGGTTGAAAAGATTACCGAACATTTGCGTCGCGATCCGAAGCTGAAAGCCGCCGTGCTGTATCGCACCAACGCGCAATCGCGTTCGTTTGAAGAAGCCTGTCGCCGCTCCGCGCTTCGGTACAACCTGGTTGGAGGATTCAGCTTTTACGAACGCGCCGAAGTCAAAGACATCATCGCGTACATGAAACTGGCGCTAAACCCGGACGATTCGATTGCCTTGCAGCGCGTCATCAACACGCCACCGCGCGGGCTGGGCAAAACGACATTGGACGAAGTGGATCGCCAGGCCAAAACCTTAAGTTGTTCGCACTGGGAAGCGATTTCTGCTGTTATCGAAAGCAGTTCGCTGCAAGCTCGCGCCATCAACTCGCTGAAAGCCTTTCGCGATGTTGTCACGCAGTTAATCGAAAAAACGAAAAACACTGCAACGCCGATTGCCGACATTGTCAAAGCGGCAGTGATTGATACCGGTTACGAGCTGATGCTGAAAGAGGAGCGCACCGAAGAATCCGAAGGCCGATTGTTGAACCTGGACGAATTGGTCAATGCCGCTGCCGAAACTGACACACGCGGAGAGAGCTTGCGCGATTTTCTGGATCACGCCGCGCTGGAATCCGACACAGACCAATACAAGGCCGAAGCCGAAGTCACGCTGATGACCATGCACGCGGCCAAAGGACTGGAATTCCCGCTGGTGTTTATTGTCGGCTTGGAAGAAAACCTGTTTCCGCATTCGCGAGCCAAAGACAATGTGTCGGAACTCGAAGAGGAGCGGCGGCTTTGTTACGTCGCCATTACACGAGCTGAAAAATACCTGTACCTGACCCACGCATTGACCCGTAAGGTTTATGGAGAAAGTATGGAGGCCGAGCCGTCGCGCTTTCTGAACGAATTTCCGGTTGAGTTAATTGAAGACCTGTCGAAAGGTCCAAGCTGGCTGCGGTTCGCCAACAAGGTTTCGACCAAAGAAAACCTGGCGGCGGTGGATGCATTAACGGGAAAAGCCTCGCCTCCGCCCGTCAAGCGCACCAGCAATTACCAGGGCCAGACTTACAACAACCGCGACAGCGTCAACGAGTTTTTTAAGCGGCAAGGTGTGAAAGTCGACGCCGACCCGTTGAAACCGAAATTGGTCAAAGGCGGTGCTGGCGAAAACCCTCGTAGTGCATCTAGCTCTGGCAGTTCCGGCAGTTCCGGCTCCAGCGGCGCTGGAAAATTCAAAGTCGGCACTAGAGTCCGCCACGCCAAATTTGGCGTCGGCCTGATCGTCAAAAGCGAAGGCGAAGGCGACAACGTCAAACTGACGATTAACTTTCCTGGCTACGGGCAGAAAAAGATGGTGGAAAAATTTGCCGGGCTGGAAAAGGCTTAAAGAACGAAGTCACAAGATGGGTGGTAGGACAGAAAACCAAGTCATCATCATTGCCGGGCCGAACGGCGCGGGCAAAACAACGCTTGCCCCGCATCTGCTGCGAGACAGGCTTGGGTTGCTGGAATACGTCAATGCCGACACAATTGCTCAAGGCTTGTCGGCGTTTCAGCCGGAACAGGCTGCGTTTGAAGCCGGACGGATTATGCTCAAACGGTTGCGAGAACTGGCAGAGCAGCAAAAGAGTTTTGCGTTTGAGACGACCTTAGCGACGCGGTCTTACGCTGGCTGGCTCAATAAGCTTCGCGGAAATGGCTGGCCAATCAATTTGATTTTTGTCTGGTTGAACAGCCCTGAACTTGCGGTTCAACGCGTCAGTCAGCGCGTGGCTTCAGGTGGCCATAACATCCCTGAAGAAAGCATTCGACGACGTTATCGTAGAGGGGTTGAAAACTTCTTCTCGCTTTATCAACCACTGGCCGATAGCTGGTCGGTTTATGACAATTCAACTTCACCAACGCCTGTTTTGATCGCCAGTGGGCAAGAGCAGAACGAAAATGTCTTTGATTTTGAATCGTGGCTAAAATTCCGAGAGATAGGGATATGACTCAAGAACCTTTAATCCCAGAAAATTTTTTTGTGACTCACGCTAGAGAAGTTGAAGAAATCTTCCGAAAAGCCGTGCGAGAGGAATTGCTTCGGCATAAAAAGTTGGGGCATTCGATTGCGACTTCGCGGAATGGAGAAGTCGTCGTCCTGTCGGCGGAAGAAATTCCTGTGCAAGACGACGAGTCAGCTCCGAGCTTTCGTTCGCAGCCGGGAAGTATTGAGTGAAACACGCTTTTCGTTTGCCGGAACGACACGCGTGTCAGGCAGCGGAGTTTCGCTGGTCGCCGTAGGGAAAATTGGATGGTCGAGCTTCGGAATTTGTCCGGTCAGCGTTTTTAAGAACGCGGTGAGGTCCTCGATTTCGCGGTCTTTCAGTTTGGCGTCCAGCTGCACCGAAGCCATGGTCGCCACAGCTTGTTTCAAATCCCAAATCTTGCCGGAATGAAAATACGGAGCGGTCAGTTCGACGTTGCGCAGCGTCGGCGCGCGAAACACATATTCGTCAATTGCCTGGCCGGTGATGGCGATCAAGCCTTTGTCACTGGGCGGCATGATTTCCGGGCTGGGTTTTCGAGCAGCTCCGAATTTGTGAAAACTGGCTCCGCCCAGGTTCACGCCTTTGTGGCAAGAGACGCAATCTTTCGCCAGAAACAGCGCCAAGCCTCGCTTTTCCTGTTCGTTAATCGCTTCGTCACTCCCTTTCAAAAACAAATCAAAACGCGAATTCGGTGTGGTCAAGGTTGCTTCAAAAGCTTCGATGGCTTTGGCGACATTGTCGAAAGTCACCGGATCGGCTTCGTTCGGAAATGCCGCGGTAAAGCGTTCGACGTAACCCGGCATGCTTTTCAAGGTTTGCACGACTTTGACCGGTGTGTTGTTCATTTCGATGGCTGCTTGCACCGGAGCTTTGGCTTGATCGCGTAGGGTTTTGGCGCGTCCGTCCCAGAACTGCGCGAAGTTGAACACTGCGTTGAACACTGTTGGGCTGTTGCGTCCGCCTTTTTGCCAGCCGTGTCCGATAGATGTTTCCAGATGATCAACGCCTCCCATTCCCAGGTTGTGGCAACTGTTGCAACTGATCGTCCAGCTTGCGGAAAGCCGTGGATCGAAAAACAAAAGCTTTCCCAGTTCGACCTTTGCCGGAGTCAGCGGATTGTCTTTGAGATTCGGCAGGTCGGGCAGGGTCGTTGGAATCGGCTCGACTTTGTTCAGAGCCTTTTGCCGCAACGAATCATCCAAGCGGCTGCTTACCGTCAACAGGATCATGGCAAAGACGAACAACAGTTTGACGAATTGGGCAGCCATAAATTCCTGGGGAAAAAGTAGCGCAACCTGCCGAGGTTGCGCTGTTGCTGATAAAGGGCGACGGGGGAAGGAACCGCCGCAAGCTCGGCAGCTTGCGCTACGGTTGTTATCCATTCACTTCTGAATGGATTCCAGATAATTGGTCAGGTTGTAAATTTCCAGTTGCGCGAAACCGTGTCCGGCTTTTTGCCGCAGGACGGCGCCCCAAACGGGCATGTCTCTGGAACCATGCGAATCCATCGCATCATCCCCGGAGATGATTCGTTGAACACGAATCTTCGGAAACTTTCCATCTACCTTTTCAATCTTCGTTAAATCTGCAGGCGCTTTCTTCAGTACTTTGGCGGTTGGGCCGTTGCCTTTGGCGTCCGCACCATGGCAAGTCGCGCAGTACTGCATAAACAGCTTTTGGCCTTCAGAATTCTTCTTGGTTCCTTGTTCGGCCATGACGGTTCGAGTTGTTGAGAATGAATAACCAGCCAACACCACTCCCAAGCTCAAAACCAAAGTAGCAATCAATCTCCGTGTCATAGTGTCTCCTTTGATCGAGAGTCAAGCTGACGAACTTAACTTAGGTTGAATTCCCCAATAGCTGCGGTAGAAAGCAAGAGAGACGAGGAAAATTCCCCAAAATGCTCAGCTATTGGTTGTCACTCGCCATTCAGCAAGATTGAGGCCTTAACCCCAAACTTCGATCTGACACGGAAACTTCTGCGTTTAGGGCAATGAAAAGACGATGATGGTGGAAGAGCCAGCCGGGACTTGCCAGAACCCGGAAGCGCTACCCGACGCGGCGGCAACATATTGTTTGCCGCTGATTGCGTATGTCACTACGCCGCCGTTCATGGCTCCGCCGGTGTTGAATCGGTAAAGCGGTTTTCCGGTTTTGGCGTCCAGAGTTAGAAAGTCTCCGCTCAATTCGCCCGTAAACACCACATCGCCCGAAGTCGTCGTAACTGCCGCCAGCATTGGTTTGCCGGATTCGTACTTCCACGCGACTTTTCCGGTTGAAGCGTCCACAGCCGTCAACCATCCGTGAGCTTTATCCAGCGGATCGGCTGTGTGCGTGCCGCCCATGTAAATCTGACCGGGAACGAAGCGGGATTCTTTGGCTTCGCGGAACGTGCCGCACCAATCCACAGCGTTGACGTAAAGCATGTTCGTTCGCGGATTGAATGCCGGGCCGTTCCATTGCACACCGCCTTGCACGCCTGGGCAAACGTAAGTTCCTTCGGTTGATTTCAACGGAACTTCAACGTTCAACCTCTTGGTTACAGGGACTTCGTAAAGGTGCTCTTTGGTTTCGCGGTCAAGCACGTGCATCAACCCATCTTTGCCGCTAACGGCGACCAGCTTTCGTTTTTTGCCGCCGACTGTGGATTCAAACAGCGGACTGACTTGCGTGGTGTCGTAATCGTGCGTGTCGTGCGGAGTCGCCTGGTAGTACCACTTCATCTTTCCGGTTCGCGCGTCCAACACGATCATTGTGTTGGTGTACAGGTTTGCTCCGGCGCGGTTGTCGTCGTGAAAATCCGGCGCGGGATTGGCTACAGGCGCGTACAGCAATCCGGCTTCGGCATCCAGCGACATCGGCGCCCAAACGCCTCCGCCACCGGTCACCATGATTTGAGCGTTGCTCCAGGTTTCAGAACCTGGTTCGCCCGGTTTGGGGATCGTGTTGAACCGCCAAACCTGTTCGCCGTTTTCCAGTTTGAAGGCGCTGACCCAGCCCGGCACTCCCTGTTCGCTGATGCCCAACCCCATCAGCACCAGATTTTCAAAAATCACCGGAGCCATATTGAACGAGCCTTCGTTTTTGGATGAATCCACGACTTTCTTCACCCACAACTCTTTGCCGGTTTCCATATCCAGCGCGAACAGATAACCGTCGGTGGTGCCGCGAACGACTCGGCCTTCCTTGATGGCGACGCCGCGATTCGGCGGCCAGACTTCAATGGAACGCGGTCGCCAATCGTGCCGCCATTTGCGTTTGCAGTTCGTCGCGTCAATCGCAATCGTTGCAGTGCTGGTGGTGATGTACATCACTCCCCGATAAACGATCGGGTTGTTATGAAAAGCCTTGGTGTCGCTGGCCTGATACATGCAAACCGGGCGCAGACTGGCAGCAGTGCGAACGTTGATCTGCTTCAAGTCCACAAACCGCTGTCCACCGTAATCGTGATTCGACACCAGCCAGTCGGTTGAATTTGCTGCGGCAGAATTCAGTTCAGCCTGAGTCGGAAAGTTGGTAGACGGGCTTGCCGCAGGAGCAGAGGTTTTCACTTCGTTTGATTGGGCAACGGCACTGTCTTTTGATCCACTTTGAGCCTGAATTTTCAATTGTTTCAACGACGCGTCAACGATCAATTCCCGAGGGCCGGATTTGTAGCCGTTGGCTTTCAGCATGAAAGCGACGACGTCAATGTATTCCTGGTCTTTCATCGTGCCGCCAGCGCCGTAAGGCATTTGCGTTTTGGTGATGTAGAAAAGATCGTCAACCGATTTGCCTGCCCATTTGGTGGTGAACTTGCTGCCGGCCAACGCGGCGGCTGTTCCGTTGTCCAACTGATTGCCGTGGCATTTAGAGCATTTGGCGTCATACAGCGCCTGCCCCCTCGCAGCTTGAGCGTCTGTGAAGAGCCCGCTTTGCTGAGCCAGCGAAACTGGCCGGCTCCATGTGAACAACAGGCAAGCTGCAAGAATGCAAGCTGGCAAATTGATGATCCATTTACTGTGACGAGTTGATGGAATGCGAATAGTCATTCAGGCCTCCGGGGTTTCAGAAACTTTTTTTCGCGAATGCTGGTGAAAACGAGCGGGCGTCAGCCTGCCGCTGGGCGCGGCTGCTTGTCAAGATTCGGGCGGCAAAAAGGGCAAAGAACCTCAACTCGATCGAGTCGCCGATTCTTTGCCCTTTGCTGTAACGAGGCTTGGATTGGCGGGTTAATCTATCTTTGCCGGTTCCAGTTTGGGGACCAGCAAATGAATCGCTCCCCACGCCAGCAGATACGCGCACCCTGCAATGATAAACATGGGCAGGTAAAAGCTCGGATTGGCGTCCAACACCTTGCCGATATAAATCGGCAGCAGGATTCCTCCGACGGCTCCGGCGCAACTGCCAATGCCCACGACGGAACCGACGGCTTTGCGCGGGAACATATCTGTCGTCAGGGTAAACAAGTTTGCTGACCAGCCTTGATGCGCGGCGGTTGCATACCCGATCAAGAGAATGGCCACCCACACGCTGGAAGCAAAATTGGCCAGAACCACCACAGGCATGGTGATGGCAAATAGCATCATCGTGGTTTTGCGCGCTCGGTTAACCGTCCAGCCTCGTTTGATCAGCGAAGACGAAATCCATCCGCCGCCGACTGATCCAATGTCGGCGATGATGTATACGGCGGTCAGATAGGGAATCAAGTCGGTGCCTTTGATGCCGTAATTCTTGCCGAGGAACTTCGGCAGCCAGAACAGATAAAACCACCAAACCGGATCGGTCAGCATTTTGCCGATGGAAAACGCCCACAGTTGTTTGTAACCCAGCAGGGAAAGCCATGGCGTTTTGGTTTCAGTGGTTTCTTCATCCTTGTCGCTGCGAATCAAATCAAACTCTTCTTTCGACAAGCGGGGATTTTCTTCGGGCTTTTTGTAGAGCCACACCCAAAAAATCAGCCACAAAAACCCGGCGGCTCCGGTGAAAATGAACGCGCTTTGCCAACCGTAATATTTGCTCAGGGTCAACGCCGTAATGGGAGCGACGATTGCCCCGACGTTGGTTCCGGCATTGAAAATTCCTGTGGCTAAGGCGCGTTCGCGCTTGGGGAACCATTCGGCGACGGTTTTCAGCGATGCAGGGAAGTTGGCGGCTTCGCCGACGCCCAGCAAAAATCGCGCAGCCATAAACCCCGCCGCAGTCGTCGCCAGGGCGTGAGACATTCCGGCCAACGACCAAATCACCAGGGCAATCGCGAATCCCAATTTGACACCGATGCGATCCAGCACCCCACCCCAAAGTAAGAACATCGCTCCGTAAGCGATCTGGAACCAGATGACGATTTGGCTATACTCCGATTCCGACCAGCCGATCTTGGTTTGCAACTCCGGCGCGAGCGTGCCCAACACTTGCCGGTCAATGTAATTGACCACCGTGGCGAAAAAGAGCAGTCCGCAGATGTACCAGCGCAGATGTTTGATCTTGGCTACTGCCGCCGAAGCCGCAGCACCAACAGGCGAAGCTTGCTGTTCCATTCGACCTCCGAATTGTAAGACTGATTTCCGTTAGGAAAAGAGGGTAGTGACAAAAGCGCGCGTAGCATAGTTGAGCGTTGACACTTGGTCAAACCATAAAGATAATCCGCGCAGCCGACCGGCACAGAATCATCAATCGGAGACTTCCACTTCAAAATTGAGTCGGCTTTGGTAATTGGAATAGCTTTGCTGGGATAGTTT
>DAOMFR010000042.1:0-46608 GCA_035429885.1 Blastocatellia bacterium | reverse complement strand
GCCTGGTACTGTTTTTCCTGCATGCGAGGAACTTTCAGCGTCGCGTAATCGAACCATTCGCGCAGCAACACGCGACCATCGCGTGGACGATTGTCTGCCGCCATTTGTCGCAAACCATCTTCGATTAGCGCAAAGGTCAGATAGCCGTGGCCGAGTTCCTTGTTTTCCAATGCAGCTTGGTAACTTTGCGAAGCGGTCAGCACGCTGATGCCTTTTTCGTATGCCAGTTGCGCCAGGCCTTTTGAGTTCATCGGCCCTCGGCGCGTTTCTTCGGACTCCAAAACCTGCCCGGAATTGCACGCGTCAATCACCATCAACAGTTGCCCAGCGCCTACGCCTTCGAACAACGAAGTCAATTCTTCATCCGAAATGCTGTTGCGCAGCACCTGCTTCATAGCGGCTGGCGTCAGAGCGTCGCGTTTGCCTGCGTATCCAAGATCGTGCGGGATCAGATAAAAGCGCGGTTCGACGGCCAGCCCGTGACCGGCGAAATAGACGATGACGGCGTCTTCCGGTTGAGTCGTTTTCAGTTTTTCAATTGCGGCGATGATGTTGGCTTTGGTGGCTTGTTGGTCGAATAGCGAGACAAGCTCGACTTTGGCGAAACGATTGAGCACGGTTTGCCGCCGCTGCAACTCTTCGCTGAAATCTGTGGCGTCAGGCACGGCGAAATTTAGATTGAAGCTTGGATTGGAATAGCGATTGACGCCGACGGCCAAAATGTACGCCGTGCCGCGTTTGCGCAAGCTTTCCGCGCCAATGACTGCTCGATTGGCGTCTGCGCTTTTGACGTTGTCGCGATTGAAGGCGTAAGCCGTCAGCCGGTTTTCCCCGGCGACAATCGGAATTTGAGCTTCAAGTGTGGCGCTGCTGCGGCCTTTCAACGCGTCGCCGCGCCAGACTTTGAACAGCGCGCCGTTGCGGAACAAGCGCACGTCTTGAGCGCCACTGCCTGCCGAGGCTTCAGCGACTTCGATTTTGATGTTGATAGTTCTCTGGTTGCTGTTGAAGGGTTTTGATGTTGCGACGGAGGTTTCGTCGCCCAGCAACACTTTTACTTTGGGTTGTCGGCGATCACGTTGCGCGATTTGTTCTTTTGGCTGAGGCCGTTTGCCCGCCAGCACATCCGCCAGCAAGTCAGGGTAGAAAAATTCGTTGAAGAAAATTTCCACTGGCGCAGTCGTGAACGTGTTTTGCCCGAAGCGCCACAGAATTTGGGGCCACGCGGCAGGCGAGCCGTCGAACAAACCCTCTGGCGTGACCACCAGCCAGTCGCTGCTTTCGCGCAGCGAAAGTGTCGTCGCTGTCAATTGACCCGTTGCGGTTGCCCAGATTCGCAGGCTGCCATCATCGTGCGCCGAAATCAGCCAGTTGCCGTTGTCGCTGAAATTCAAACCATTGGCGCTTCCAGAGGCTCCGGTCAGAGTGGTTCGTGTTGAGCCTGTGGCAGCGTCCAGCAACTTGACGACACCATCGGAAGTTCCCGCCGCCAGCAATTTGTCATCAGTGGAAAATGCCAGACTGTAAATTGCTGAGGCTGAATTGTTGCTTGAACGAGGGCTTTGCCCGTCGGCGGTTTGCCAAAGTTTGATTGTTTTGTCCGCTCCGCCCGTAGCGAGCACTTTGCCGTCATTGCTAAAGCTCAGCGCGAACACTGCACCACTGTGAGCAGGAAGCGAACGAAGCTCACGCCAGTTCGTGGTGTCCCAAAGTTTGACGACGCCATCCGTTGAACCTGAAGCGAGCCATTTGCCGTCGCCGCTCAAGCTCAGTGAATTGATTTCTTTGGCTTGTTTGATCGTGGTGACCAAACCGCCGCTTGCGTCCCAAACTTTAATCGTTTGGTCGGAACTGCACGTGACCAGTTTGCCGTCGGCAGTGGAGGCCATCGAATTGACGCCGCCATCGTGAGCTTGCCATTTGCGAACTTCACGGGCACCGACAACTTCGGTCAAACGAACGATGCCGCCTTGGCTCCCGGTCGCCAGTAACTGACTATCCGCGCTGAACGCAACCGAAGTCAGGCTGCCTTCATTGCCCGCGAAGTTGGCGACGGCTCGCCCGGCGAACACATCCCACAACGTAGCGCTGGTGTCTTGATTGCCCGTCGCCATCCATCGGCCATCGTTGCTGAAAGCGACAGCGCGCACAGGGTTGGCTCGGCTGGTCAGCATCACGGGATTGTTGAAATCGTCGAAGCTATGAACTTCCAGGTCGCGCGAGCCTGCGGAAACAGCCAGGCGTTGACCGTCGGAGCTAACGGCTGCGGTTTCGTATTTTTCCGTTCGGTCGGGCTCGGTTGATAACTGCGTCGCTGTGCGTGAAGCCAGGTCGAAGCGTTTTGTGATTCGTTCGGATGAAGCCGCAAACACTTGAGAGCCGTTTAGGCTGAAACTGACAGTGACGACTCGGCCAGCGTCAACGCGAAAGCTGGCAGGTTCAGCGCTGAGTTGTGGCAAATGCCAGAATCGAACGGTTGAATCGGCTCCGCCAGAGGCAAATAACACGCCACTCGGGTTGATGGCCAAACAAGTGACGGCCTCGGCTTGAACTGCGGTTTGCATTGTTTGACCAGTTGTAAGGTTCCAACGCTTCAGGCTCTTGTCTGCGCTGCCTGAAATCAACGTTTGGTTGTCAGCGCCGAACGCCAATGCAGTTACCCAGCCACTGTGACCATTCAGTGTTCTCGCTTCGGTTTTCGCGCCCACGTCCCAAACTTTGATGGCGTTATCAATTCCGCCCGAAGCCAGCCATTTGCCGTCGCGGCTGAACGCGACGGTGTTGATGCGGCCTTTGTGACCGTCAAAGCTGGCGAGTTCTTTGCCCGAAGCCACATCCCACAGCTTTAGTTTGCCATCCATTCCACCCGAAGCCAGCAATTGTCCATCGGCACTGAACGTAACGCCGCGAACTCCGCCGATGTGCCCGGCCAGCACGCGCAGCTCGTTGCCGTTGATGGCGTCCCAAATGCGAATCGTCGAATCAGAGCTGGCTGACGCCAGATACCGATTGTCTGGGCTGAATGCCAAGCCGTCGCTGCGTTGACTATGACCTTGTTGCAGGATCAGTTCCGGCTTGTCTGTGGATTTGGCTGATTGCTGTGCAGACAAACCACGAGGCGGCAGCAAAAAGACAGATGCTAACAACAAGCAAACAGCGATTGTTGGGATGATAGTCTTCATATCTTCTATTTGATGACGAGGCGAATCTGGTTAATCGGTTGACCGTTGACGTTTAATCGCAACATGACTTCGCCGTTTCCAGCCAACCAACGAGGCAAGGCGACGTTGATCTGATCCAGCCCGGTCATCTCGTTTTGCGCTCCGGCGTAGAGCACGGGAAGGGTTGCATCACCAATTTGGGCAGAAATTTCGCCGTGATGATTTCGCAGGCCTGTGCCGAACAGAACCAGTATCAGTTGATCGGTGTCGCCGAAACCGATTTGGATTGTGGATTGTTGTTGGTCTGAATCGCGGCGAAGCAACGGCTCGTAATTCAACGATCCATCGCTTTGCGTTCTGAGCAAAACTGCGACGGGTGCATATCCGCAATCCGCGACCGGCGATCCGCAATCCGAAAAAATTGCCGGAGCCGTTTCGGCGATTTCAACTGTTGCGACTGAAATCTGATTGTCGCGGTTTCTGATCGTCACTGTTGCGTTTCCGAGAGCAGCATCTGGCGGAACCAAAAACACCACTTGCTCAGGGGACGTCGAAAACAGCGGCGCGAAATGGTCAACGCCACGGCTGTCCGTGATGAGAACTTGCGTGTTGGAAAGTTCCGTTGGCAACGGCAAGGATTCGGCTTTGAGCGAACCCGCAGTCAAGTCTTTACCGAGCGCGACTGCAATGGATTCAACGGCGAGTTTTTGTTGTGCGAAGTCGGCGGCGGAGGCCACCGTCAGCGGCGCGAAATCATCGCGGGCAAAATTCAGCGGCAAGCTTTCGGCATTGACGTTCACTAGTTCACGGCTAATTGGGGAATCACCGAAGCGGAAATCGGAAAGCTCCGACGCTTTGATGGCTGCGATTGGCGAAAATCGCAAGGCCGCAATTCGATGTTTGCCTGCAGAAAGCTTTTGGCCGATTGGCATCGAGATGACGAATCCGAGCCGGCCTGCTTTGGCTTCGCTGCGATTGACCAGCAGCATGGCCGAACTGAGTTCGTCATCGATTGTCGCCGATTGCAATCGCCAATTGCCAGCAGGGAAGTTCACGCTGAAGCCAATGGCATTTTCTTCGCCGCGCGCGTCGAGTTCGACTTCGACAGTGTGATTCGCGGAGCGAAGATTTTCGGTCCTGAGTCGCAACGTTCTCGCTTCCGGCTCAATGCCGTGTTTTACCAAGTTGCGGGTGAACTCATTGCTCTGGCCATTCTGGATCGTTGGGCTACTGATGGCGTCGCCAGTCCCTGAGGCGAGGGCGCTTATGGCTGGGCCCCCGATTTGCGCCAGCGGGTCGAGTGCGGCGGCATAGCGACCCGCTTGCACCCAATCTCCAACGGTCAGCAATCCGTTGCCCAATGTATTGCGCGGTGCGCAATCTGCGCGTTTGAGTTCGTCGGCACTGAGTCCGGCAACGGTTCCGCTGATAATGTTTCCGACTCGAACCCAATCGGACATTGTCAGTTGGCAATCGCCATTTGGAGTTGGCGACAGATCGCCTTCGTAACTATTGACGGTCAGCGCGACAGCGTTCGAAACCAACGTTCCGCAAGACGAGTTAATCACGACATCGTAATTTCCTGCGTCGCTGATTTGCACTGCCGGAATGGAGAAGGTTGTGGCTGTCTGGCCGCCAATGTTCGCTCCATTTTTACGCCATTGGTACGTCAGATTTTGCCCTGTGGCTGCGACAGAAAAGTTCGCCGAAGTTCCCAGGCAAACCGATTGCGCAGCAGGTTGGGAATTGATGCTGACTGACGAATTGGTGATGTTCAACACGACCTGATCGGTGGCAATGCCGCAATCGGAAGGGCTGGCCGCAGTCAGCTGCAACGTGATGCTGCCGGTTCCTGTGACGTTCACTGTCGAAGCCAAACTGCCCAGGTTTGCGATAGATGCCGCTGCATCGCCTGTGGAACCAATGACAGACCAGACGGTGGAAGCTCCGGCAGATGCCGTTCCGTTCAGTGTAAAGCTGGTTCCGCCTTGTGTGGGACACTTGGATTGATCTGGTCCGGCATTCGCGGTTGCGGACGGATTGACCGTGACTTGGATTGTTGTTTGCACGGGCGTGACGCAAGTCGGCGTAGCGACCTGAACTTTGTACGTTCCTGAATTCGCCAACGTCGCCGCTGCAATGGTTGGATTGCGTCCGGCAATCATCGTGTTGTTCGGCAACGTCCATGTGTAACTGGTTGCGCCGGGAACTACGGGCGTATCCAGGTTGATGGCTTGCCCTTCGCACACTTGCAGACTGGTTTCGCCGTTTGCCGTGGCAGTGATGGAAGCCGGGCAAGTGTTGACGGTGTATGCGTTGAAATTCCAACCCAACGACGCGCCATTGAGCGGCGGAGCTAGCACCGTTCCAGCAGGGTCTTCGGGCAAGCTGGCAGGTTGGTAGTTGAAATCAAAGCGCGCGTCATTCGGCGTGATTTGGTAGCTGCCTTCCAGCCCCAGGACTCTGGGAATTGTGACGGCGTTATCCACCAGATAACTGCCGGTGCTGTTGTTGGTGCTGATGTCGGTTGGCAAGGAACAGCCGGAAGCTTTGGCGTTAGTCAGGTGCAAACCGACAGGGATTATTTCCGACGTGTAGCCGACAGGCATTGTCACGCCGCCCCCGATTTTCAAACCGACCGAGGTTCTGCCGCAGAAACTGGCGTCAACCACTTGCGAAGGTTCAGCCAAAGTTGCGGCGAAGGAAATCACGCTGCCAGTGCTTAACGACACGACCTTGGACGCAGGCAGGAAATCAATCGCTTCGCCGGTCGGAATTTTGCCGCTGGGCGTGATGGTGTACGTGATTGCCGTGCCGGGTTGTTGTTGCTGAGCGATTGCGGATTGCGGATTGCGGATTGCCGGTTGCCGGTCATTCGCCGAAAAAACCTGATTACTGGTCGGCGAATCATTGCGGTGCGATTGACGTGGTAAACCTTCGATGACAGTCGGGCTATTGATACCACCTGCATCAAACTCGCTGGCGACGGTTCGCGTTTCGTTAGGAGATTCGGCGAAGAAAATCTCGAACGTGTTGTTTACTGGAATGGTCAGTGTGGAGTTTTTGAATGCGACAGTGCGCATCAACGAGGCGATGCTTGCTGAGGCCGTTTTGTTGAAGGTCATTCCAAACAGCGTAGGGCTGGCGAACATGGTCAGTTTGCCGGTTTGGCCAGTGGGAATAATTTGATCGAAACGCGGAGACGTCAGCGGGTAACGGGTATTTAACTCGCTGATGATTTGCGATGACGTTCGACTGTCGGTGTACGGATAAGTGTTCAGCCCGGAATCAATCACAGTTCCGTTTAGCGTGCTGATCGTGCTGGCTCGATTGCTGCCGACCAGGCTGCCTCCAATTGCATTGACCACCAGCAACGTCGCGCCAGATTGGCTGGATGTTTGCACGCTGTCCGCAGTGATCTGGCTGGGGAAGCGGTCGTACATCACTCCGTCGAAGTTCAAAACCGTTGAAAGCGTTGTCGAACTGCAACTCGTGGGCACTGTATTGCTGCGAACCGGGATGGCGTTGACTGTGCCGGAATAACCGCTCAAACCGGTCACGGTTTCTGTTCCTCGCAAGAAGTTGAATACGGTTGGGCAGTTCGTATTGTTGATGGCAACAGCCAACACGTACCCGGTTTTGGACGGAGAAACATCCGACGCCTGCAACGTCAACGTTTGGTTGGCGTTGATTGTTCGAATGGATGTCGCGGCGATTCCGGTCAATCCTTCGACAAAAAACAATCGAACGCGCACGGCTTGTTGCGTGTTGGTGTTGGTCAGCGAGATGCTTGTGTTTGAAGAGCAACTCAGAGGACTTGTCCCGGCAGTGCATGACGAACTGAACAGCGGATACGCCAGCACCGAGCCTAACGTCGTGGCCGCAGTTTGATTGATAGGGAAGCCCACAACATTCGACGTCAGGTTCGTCGTCGGATTCAACACCGAAAAATTCAATGCAGTTTGCGAAGCGATTAACGCACCGGGGAGCGTGGCGTCCAATCGTGTGCTGTTGGAAAACTTCGTCGCCAAGCTTTTGCCGTTCACGCGCACAACAGCGTTGCTGGCAAAGTTCGTTCCTATGACGCCAATGGATTGATCCGGGATCGAATTGTTGTTCACAAGCGGAATGGTCGCTGCCGCCGGAGTCAGACTGGTGATTGTCGGGCCTTGCACTGCGTTGATGGTGAAGCTGACGACGTTGGAATAGGTCAGCAATTCGCCGTTGGCCGTGACTGTGCGGTGCAAGACTCTGACCGTAGCGGTTCCGGCTTGCGACAGATCGAACGTTTGCGGAATGAAGACCAGTCGCGTTGCGGTGGATTGATTGGCGTTGAGCGATCGGCTTTGGCCGTTCCATAACACTTCGGTCGTGCCGTTGGAGTTGATCAAATTGCTTCCGTTGATGGCGATGGAAGTCAGCGCCGTGCCAGCAGTGGCGGACGAAGGTTCCAGGCTGGTGATGACCGGCGTCTTGGCTCCGGAAACCGTGAACGGAACTGTGTTTGACGTGCCTCCGGCGTTGATGACCTGAATTGAAATCGTGGTTTGTTGCGCCAGATCAGCCGAAGTCGGAGTGAACACGAGCTTCGTTGTTGAAGATTGTGCTGTGTTGTAATCCCGCCGCTGTCCGTTCCACAACACTTGAGTCGTGCCGTTGATCAGGTTCGTGCCGTTGATGGTAATCGGCGACGGGGTTGATCCGGCGGGCGCGGAAGACGGATTCAGATTGGTGATGTTCGGTCGCGCAGCGGAGGTTGAAGTCACTTGAATGATTTCAGGGCCGGTGGTTTCGCCCGCAGTCTGTACGACGACTGAAATATAACCGGGCGATTGCAACAAGCTGGACGGAAGATTGGCTTTCAATTGCGTCGGCGCGACAGATGTCGGAGTCGTTTGCTGCCCGTTGAATAGAACAAGTGAGTTTGCGGTAAAGCCGATGCCGTTGATGGTGATTGATTGGCTGGGGCTGCCGACTGCCAATTGGGTTGGCGAAACGCCTGTCGTGTCCGTGTTGGCATTTTGAGTTGGCAAATCTTCGATGACGTATTCGCCATTCGGGCCTGACACTACGTTGCGAACTTCGCCAGTGGATGAACGCAATTCAACGTTCACCTGCAAGCCCGTGTCAGCAATGGTGTACACGCGCCCGGACAAGTTGGCCAGCGGGGAACTGCCACCAGGACGAACCGCGCCCGGAGCTTGAATGACTGCACGAGCGCTGGGAACTCCGTTGACGAACACGGTCATCATGGCGATTCCCGGCAGCAAACCGTTATTCGTCCCCGGCAAGGTCGTCGCGGGAACGGTCAACGACGCGTAGCTGTTGTTCGACCAGCCTTTGAAACTGCATGCCGCCGAGTTTGCGTCAGGCGTCAAAAAGTAGACTTGTTCGTTGTCCAATCGCATCAATTGCACGACTGGATAATTGGCATTGGATCCGGTGGAATTTCCTCCAGCCGCTTCGCTGCCGCCTTGAAAGCGCACGCCGGTGGCGCAAATCGGATTGCCGCTGCCATTCCAATTCGTCGTGACGAACGCAGGAGCAACAGTCGGCACGGCATCCAGTCCGACGTCGAAAAGCTCTACTTTGTCCACCAACACTTCCACGGGGCTTCCATTGGCATCACTGACCTGAGCGCGCCCGCCGACAACCAACACTTTGCCACTGGGCAACAGCGTCGCGGTGTGCGCGTCACGTGGAAACGTAAGTTTGGTGGTGTCGCTGAAGGGAACCGAAGCGCCTTTGGCCGGGTCGTACAATTCCACGGTATCCACGTTGTTGATGGAATTGGTTCCTGCTCCGCTGGCTTGGATCGTGTAACCGCCGACGATCAACACTTTGCCGTTGGCCAGCAACGTCGCGGTGTGGCCGTCGCGTCCGGCGGGAGCCGTGGCGGAATTCCATTGCTGATTGGCTGGGTCGAACAGGTTGGCGCTGCCCGAAAAGCTGGAGGGCGAACCTGTGGAAGATTGCAGGCCGGAAACGATCAAGACTTTGCCGTTGGGCAGCAGTGTTGCCGTGTGGCGAAAATGGCCGACATGCATCTGACTGACTTGCTGAGTCCATTTGTTCGTCGCCGGGTCGTATAGTTCCGACGTTTTCAGCGCAGCGGTTGTGTCTCCGCCAACGGCCAAAACGCGTCCGTCGAACAGCAATGTCGCGCTGTGGAATCTGCGCGCGGTGACCAACGTTCCAGCCGTCGTCCAAGTGTTCGTTGCCGGATCGTAAATGTCGCACCCGCGTATGACATTCGTTCCAGTCGTATTCCAACCGCCGACTGCCAGCACTTTCCCGTCAGCCAACAGTGTTGCCGTATGGTCGGCTCGTTTGTTCGGCATGATGTTTGATGTCAGCGTCCACGCACTTGTCGAAGGGTCGTACACTTCAGCGGTATCCAGGGTACCGCTGCTGCTGGAACCGCCTGTCACCAGAACTTTGCCGTTTCGTAACAGCGTGGCGGTGTGATCGCCGCGAGCGATGTTCATATCCGCTGTCGGGGTCCAGGTGTCTGTGGCGGGGTCGTAAATTTCGGCTGAGCGCAACGCTCCAGTCGAATCCCGGCCGCCAGCGATCAGGACTTTGCCGTTGGTCAGCAGTGTCGCCGTGTGGTCATAGCGGAGCGTGTTCGGCGAGGCGCTTTGAGTTAACCATTTGCCAACCGCCGGATCATGAATTTCAACGCTGCTCAATGCGGAAGTCAGCGGCAGAGCAGGAGCGCCTCCGATCATTACAACCATTGCGTTGGCCAGAATTGTCGCCGTGTGAAATCCGCGTGCTTCGCCGAAAGAACCAGCGGAAGTCCATTGGCTTGAAGCTGGCGAATACAGTTCGGCTTTGGCAGTGGCCTGGCCTTGTGAACCGAAAAAACCTCCGGCGACAAACAGCGAACCATTTGGCAATAACGAAGCCGAATGAAATGCGCGCGCTGTTGCGAGCTTGCCGGGGTCTGCTGTCCAGGTGTGGCTTGGTGCGTCAAAACTTTCCGCAGTGTTCAACGCCGCTCCGCCAGCGCCGATGCCGCCGACGACCAGCACTTTGCCACTGGTCAGCAATGTTGCGCTGTGACCATAACGGGCAGTTGTCAGGCTTCGCGTCAACCGCCATTTGTCGGTCAGTGGGTCGTAAATTTCCACGGTCGTCATCGGTTCGTTCGCTGCTGCGAAACCGCCTGCGACCAACACTTCACCGTTGGAAAGCAGTGTCACGCTGTGCGCCAAACGCGGACGAGTCAAATTCGTTGCAGTCGCTTTCCAAACACCGTTGGCGGGGTCGAAGACTTCCGACGTTCCCAAGATGGAATTGCCGTCGCTTTCGCCGCCAATGGCCAGCACAAAACCGTTGCGCGAATTGCCGCCGCCGCTTGACGCGTATGACAGCAAAGTTGCTGCTGCGCGGTGCCGGGCTTTGGTCAGCGAACCGGTTTGCGCCCACACGCCGCTGACGGGATCGTACAATTCGGCTGAAGTTAAAAAACTCGCGCCACTTTTTCCCCCGGCGACCAACACTTTGCCGCTTTGCAACAAGACGGCGAAATGACCTTTGCGGGCGAATTTCATCGCTCCGGTTTCTGTCCATTCACCGGTTTTCGGATCGTACAGAAACGCGTTGTTGGTGGCTCCGGCGTCCGTGCCGTCGCTGCTGCCCCCTGCGACCAGCAATTTGCCGTTCGGCAACAAGGTTGCCGTGTGTTGCACGCGCGTAGCTGGCAAGGCTTTCCCAGCTACCAGTGGAGCCGCTGTGATTGCGACTGTTTTCAGCTTCAGTTCGCTGGCGCTGTGCAATCGCGCAGCGATCAATCCGGTTGCAAGTAGAACAAAAAAGGTCAGGGAGATTCTGAAAGGACGAAGTGATAAGGCGGTACGGATTGGCAACATAATGACTTCCCGTGGCTAAACTTTGTGTATGACGCGCCTGGGCGTCGCTTTAGAAGTCCCTTGTCGAAATGTCACTTCGAGATTGGCAAGCATGGGAAGCTTGCCGGCGGGACTGCCAACGCGACGCCAAAGGCACATCATTCCAAGGATTTTCAAAACTCCAGTTTCACACTGAACTGCAAGCGAAAGCCCGGCGTGACGGTGTTCACAGCTTTGCCGAAACCCGGAGCTTCCAGCCATCGGACGGGGATTCCGAAATTGGCGCGATTGAATAAGTTGAATAGGTCGGCGCGGAAGACCAACCGTTTGCTGGTGGAAAACTGTATGGCTTTGCTGACGGCCAGATCAAATGTCGCCAAGCTGCCCGCGCGGAACGAATTGCGCGCAACGGTTCCGTCAGCGCCCGTCGCGGCCAGCAAATCCGTCAGATTGGTCGCTGAAACTGTGATCGGTTGACGTCCGTCGCCTGTGACGGTTAATCCGTTGGTGTTGTTCAATCGGTCGGTCAGATTGCCATCCAGATTCACGTCGTACACGGTGTTGACTGTGAACGGCTGGCCGCCCTGCACTCGACCGATCAACGCGACCTGCATTCCGCTCAGCATCCAGCCCATTCCGGCCAGTTTTTCTTTTAGCTTGTCCGCGTCGTAAATCGCCGCGACGGTTCCGCGATGGCGAATGTCGAAATTTGCGGCGGCGCGTTCGCCCGTTGGATTCAAACTGTTTTGCGGCAGTGAAGAAGACCCTGCGAGTTCAAATGCTTCGGAAACATCGTCGCGAGCATCAGAAAAAACGTAAGACGCTTGAAGTTGCAAGGCTTGAAAGAACCTTCCGCGCAATTCCACCTGCAAAGAATCAAAACGCGATGAGCCTGTGGTGTTGTAAATGTTTACCGCGCCGATGTCTTTCACGGGTCTGCCCGGACAAGGATTTTGCGCCCGCTGGATGTTGGAGGAAGGAACACAAACTCGACCGAAAAACACCGGTTCGCCTGGAATGTTTCCTTCGCCAGACAAGGCTTGAAAGCGAGTCGGAGCAATGTTGTTGGCCGGGCCAAGATTCGGAGTTGTGACACGCAACAGATCGCGGCCAGTTGTTCCCACATAAGCCAGCGAGAACGTCAGGTCGCGGCTCAGCTGTTGCTCAAAGGCGAAAGTGTAATGAAACGCGTTCGGCAGCGTCAGGTTTTGCGCAGGCAATGTCAGTCCAAACGAGGGCGGGAAATTCTGATTCAGTAATGACACCGTTCCGGCGTTTAGCGGCAGGTTCAACTGATTGCCGTTTTTAACCAGTGGCACGCCTTGCAAACTGGTGGTCGCGGGATTGACGAAGCTTAGTGCTACTTCTTTGTCCTGAGCGTACAGCCCGCCGAAGTTCAGCGGGACGAAGGTCGGAAACACGTTGCGCGATTGGCTGACGACCGCTCCCAGAATCTGGTCGAAGAACATGCCAAAGCCCGCGCGAAATACCGTGGTGCGATCTTTGCCAAACAGGTTCGGCGCGTAAGCCACGCTGACGCGCGGCGCAAAGTTATTTTTATCCGATTCGAAAATCTTCGTGCGATTGCCGGTGAAGGTCTGCAAGCCCGGAACCAGCCCCAGCGAAGCGCTGCTGAACGTTTGTTCGATGCGCCGATTCAATTCGCGCGGCGTGGTGTTGGTTTCGTATCGCAAGCCGAACGCCAGACTTAAACTTTTGCCGATCTTCCAATCGTCCTGGGCGAAAAAGTTCAGCTGATAAAACCGCAGGCTCAAATCGCCGACGGCGTCGGTTGGAGTGGTCCCTGCGTTCGCCAGTGTCAGAAAGAAATTGCTGGGCACTCCGGTCGCCGCCAGATCTTCGGGTTTGAACGGGCGATTGACGATCAGTGAAGGCGAGCCGTTGAACGTCACCAGAGGCCGTGTAATGCGCAACAGGTTACTGTTCAGTTCCGAGCGGCGAATGTCTGTGCCGAATGCCAGGCTGTGATCCGAAATGCGTGCCGTCAACACGTCAGCAACTTGATATGTATTGTTCACGCGGCGTTGCGGGAAGTTGTACACGTCCACGCCCAGGGGACTGAAGCCTGCGATTTGCACTTGCCCCAACGGCCCCAGATCGTCTTCGGTGTGAATCGTCTGGCGACCGAAGACCAATCGTTGATACGTTGTCGGAGTGCCGGGTTGCGTCAAGTTTTCGGTTGAGGTGCGATTGAGCAGGAACGGCTGGTTCGGGAATTGATCACTGCCCAGCAAACAATCGTTTGAATATGCCGCATCCGTGACAGTGCAGGGGCGAACTTCGCGAAAATTCAATCGGGTTCGTCCATACGAAACGCGCACCTGGTTGAAGACATTGCCTGCGCCATTCACCTGACTGTTGAAAAACAGCGACAGGTTTTGCGTGCGCACTTCGGGTTTCAAGGTTGAGAAGATCGCCTCGCCAGTTTTGCCAATTTGCCGCCAATCGTCCGTCACGTTGAACCTGCCGGTCAGGCTTTGCGTGCGTCCACCGAGTTTGAAGTTGTGGTCAATCTTGGCCGAACCCACAATGCCGCGCGCGCTGTTGGGCAACACTTGCGTAAATGTGTTCTGGCCATAAATGCCTGTCGGATTGTTGGCAAACGGGAACAGGCTGAAAAACGCATCACCGCTGGCGTTGGTTGGGCGCGTTCGCACCGCCACACTTTGGTTGAATGGATCGCGGTTAAGTCCGGTTGCGCCGGAGCCATAGACGCCGCGTTGCTCGATAGTTGGCACGACGAAGTTTTCTTCCTGCGTGGAGTTCAGCTTTTGGCCTTCAGCCGCAAGGAAAAAGAAAGTTCGCTCTTTGCGAATCGGGCCGCCGAGCGTCGCTCCGAACTGAGCCAGGGTGAAAGAGTCTTCGCCACCGCTGTGATTGGCGACTCTCAGTGGTTGTCCATCCAGCGAAACCGCGCTGCCGGTTGAAGTTGTCACCGGCGTCAATGCGTTGCCGTTCGCCGAATCAAAAACGTTGCGCGCATTCAATTGGCTGGAATTGAAAAAGCCATATGTGCTGCCGTGAACTTGATTGCCGCCGGATTTGGACACGGCGTTGACGTTCGCGCCGAAGTTGCGACCGAATTGCGCCGGAGCCAGCAAGGTAATCGCCTGGTATTCGCGGATGGATTCAATCGGTTGCGGAATCAACGCCAGAAATCCCTGGCGGCGAACGCCGATGTCTTCGTCGTTGTTGTCGGAACCGTCCACGGTGAAATTGTTCGCACGCGACCGCAGCCCGTTGACCGCGAACTGTCCGGACGTTCCGACGCCTGCACCTTGCCCGGGGCCAGCGACGCTTCCCAATGTTTGCGGAGGCGGCGCGACTCCTGGCAACAGCAACGCCAGCTCGTCAAAAGACCGTGTGTAAGTCGCACTTCCCAAAGGCAAGGCCGTGACTTCAGCTTCGCTGTATGAACCGCTTCGCCGTGCGTCGAGCGTATTAATCGAGCTTCGGATTTCGTTGCCGGATGCCGCCGCAGCCGCAGCCGATGCGCTCGGCGCTGGCGTTGTTGGCGGCGGAACGGTTGGCGGCGTTCCAGCGGGCGGAGTTGTCGGTGGCGTTGTTGGCGGAGTCGCGTGAGTTGGTGGCGTCGTTGGAGGAGTTGCTCCGACCGTTACCGGGTCAAGGCTGACCGGAACGGGCACTACTTCGCCGGTGCGCGCAATTTTCAATCGCTGAAAGGTTTCATTCGGCGTGTATCCGTTCATCGTCACGCGGATTTTGTACAATCCCGGCGAGAGCAAACCTTGATAAAACCGTCCGCGAGCGTCGGTCATCTTGGTCACGACAATGCCTGTTTCCACATTGGTGATTTCGGCTGTCGCACCTTCGATGAGCTGTCCCGTTACGCTGTTAGTGACGGTTCCTTCAAATGCGCCCGTTACCGTGTCTTGAGCCGAAGCGACGGCATGACTGAAGCAGGCGGCGAACAACAGTGCGACAAAGTACGCAAACATTCTTCTGATGATTGGCATTCGATGATTCTCCTGATTGCTCAAATGACTTATCTCAAAGGGTCTGAGGGGTTAATGATTCTTTCGATGGCTGCAGGCGGCAAATAACAGGGGTGCCGGATTTGTTGAACCTTGAACTAACTGCTCGATCATGGCGCGAACTATCGCATACGACCGGTTGGCTGTAAACAATTTGTTTGTCGCAAGGTGGAGTACAAGGAGCGGTGGCGACCCGGTTGGTCAAGGGAGGCAGATACGATGTCAGATGCGGTAGCGACTTGGTTGGCTTGTAAGGTTACCCTCTTGACGCAACCAGGCCGCCACCGCTTTTTCTGTACCGAATGATTTTTACCGGCGCGTGGGTTTCAGTTTCACAGGGAAGTTCAACTGTCCCAGTTCAAGCTGGTAAAACGACGAAAATCCGCCGTACCGGGCCGCTTCGCCCAACTCTTCTTCAATGCGAAGCAGCTGGTTGTATTTGGCGATGCGATCCGTGCGCGAAGCCGAACCGGTTTTGATTTGGCCGCAATTGGTGCCGACCGCCAAATCCGCGATAAACGAGTCTTCGGTTTCGCCAGAGCGGTGCGAAGCGATCGCGGTGTAATTGTTCGTTCGCGCCAGTTCAATCGCATCTAGCGTTTCGGTCAACGTGCCAATTTGGTTGACCTTGATCAGGATCGAATTGGCAACGACTTCATTGATGCCGCGTTCCAAGTACAACGTGTTGGTGACAAACAGGTCGTCGCCAACCAATTGAACGGTGTCGCCCAACTGTTCGGTGATGGCTCCCCAACCTTCCCAATCGTTTTCGGCCAAACCGTCTTCGATGGAAATGATCGGATACTGTTTCACCCAGTTGACCCAGTAATCCACCATTTGCGCCGAAGTCAATTTTCGGCCATCGGATTTTTTGAAGACGTAATGATCTTCGGTGAAAAACTCTGAGCTGGCCGGGTCGAGCGCGATGGCGATTTCTTCACCTGCTTTGTAACCGGCGTCTTCGATGGCTTTGAGAATGACTTCGATGGCTTCGTCGTTGGATTTCAGACTCGGCGCGAATCCACCTTCGTCGCCAACGGCGGTCGAATAGCCGCGGGATTTCAACACGCCTTTCAGCGTATGGAAGACTTCCGCGCCCCAGCGCAAGGCTTCGGCAAAACTCGGAGCGCCTGCCGGAACGATCATGAATTCCTGGAAATCCACGTTGTTATCCGCGTGAGCGCCGCCGTTGATAATGTTCATCATTGGCGTCGGCAAGGTGCGAGCATTGGTTCCGCCGATGTACCGATAGATTGGAATGTCCAGGTCCGCCGCCGCCGCACGAGCGGTCGCCATCGAAACTGCCAGGATTGCGTTTGCTCCGAGCTTGGATTTGTTCGGGGTGTCGTCCAACTCGATCATCAAGCGATCAATTTCCGCCTGATTGAACGCGTCTTTGTCCACCAAAATGTTGGCAATGGTCTTGTTGACGTTTTCAACCGCCAGCTTGACGCCTTTGCCCAGGTATCGAAACTTGTCGCCGTCGCGCAATTCCACGGCTTCGTTTTCACCGGTCGAAGCGCCCGAAGGCACCGCGGCACGGCCAATGACTCCACTATCCAGCAATACTTCAGCCTCAACGGTCGGATTGCCGCGCGAATCGAGGATTTCGCGGGCGTGAACCTTTTCGATCAAACTCATGATTTCTTACTTTCTCCCATAGTTATTGGTTTGAGTAGACGAGGTCTACTTTTCAAAAAACATACTTCAATGCGAATTGTATTTGTCGCGGCCCAAGTTGCGTGTCGACGGAACGTCCGAAACTCGGTGCTTCCAGAATGCGCACAGGAATTCCGAAATGCGTGCGATTGAACAGGTTGAACGCTTCGCCGCGAAACACGATGTAATGACTGCCGCGCAACTGAAAACTCTTGATCAGCGCCAGATCAGTTCGAGCGACGCCGCTGGCTCGGAACGTGTTGCGTCCGATGCGGCCATTTGCGCCCAGCGGAGCCAGCAAGCTGACCGACGTGGTGTTCAGTTGCAATTTCACTTGCCGGTCATCCAACACAGTCAATCCGTTCAGCGTGTTCAGGCGGTCCGTCAGGTTGCCGTCAAAATTCACATCCAGGCTGGTATTCACCGTGAAGGGCTGTCCAGTCTGAAACGTCATCAATGACGAGAACTGCCATCCGCCCAGCACGGCTCCCGTCAGACCTTTGGCAGTGTTGAACCGGCCTGTAAAAGGCAGGTTGCCAATCAAGCTCAGCGCAGCGCGATGGCGAACGTCGAAATTGGCATTGCCGCGTTCAAGGTGCAAAGCGCGGTCGTCCTGTGGCAACACGTACGATCCCGCCACATCAAACACATCCGAAACGTCGTCAATCGCATGCGACCAGGTATAAGCCGCCGTGAACTGATATCCACTCGTGAACCGTTTGCTCAGCGAAGTTTGCAGCGAATGATAAACAGACGCCGCCGACGAATCGAAGATCGTGTACGCGCCAAGGCTGGGATTGGGTCGCTGGTATTGTCCGGTGGCCAGATTGCTCAGCGGAGGCAGCGCGATGGCCAGCGTCGGGTTAGTGCTCAACCCCAACGGGTCAATGGGCAAGGTAATCGAGTTCGGACCGCCGTTTGGCGTTCGGAACCGCGTCAACTTGACGCCGCGCGTGCCGACGTAAGCGACATTGAATAGAAAATTGCTGAACAGTTCGCGCTCAAACTGCAAGTTGTATTGCAGGGTGTAAGGCGAACGAAGATCGTTGGCCGGCAATGTGTACGCCAATCCTCCGCCGGACGGCAAACGGATTCCATTGGAAATTGGGTTCGATGTCGCGGGGTTGAATAACAGTCCCAGCACTTGAGGCAGCACGCCTGACGGCAATTGAATGGCGTTAAGCTGTCCACTCCGAATCAATGGATACGTCACAGATGCGCCATTTGAATTGACTACGTCAATGTTAATAAAGCTGGGGTTGTAAATCGCCACTACGCCGCCTGACTCAGGAAAAAAGAATCGTTGCTGGAAATTGGCAAACGAACCTGCGTCGGCGTTAAATGGTAAAAAGTTCGGGAAAACATTGCGCGACTGACTGACAACACTGCCGAGCGTTAAGTCGTAATACGCTCCTATGCCACCACGAATCACTGTTTTACCCGCTTGCCCTCTATTCCCGGCGAAGGGATCAAGCGCGAAACCGACGTGCCCTCCGAAATTATTGCGGTCCGGATCAAAAATGGAGTCGCGCCCATTAAATGTTTGCTTCAACGAATTGATGGTTGCGTTATAAGAGTTGAGCAAATCTGTGTTGCTCAAGACCTGATTGCTGCGAGCCGCACGGATTCTCAGTGAGGTGTCAGCTGTCGGCAGATTACTTAGCGAGAAACTGTTTTCGATGCGTGAATTGACTTCGCGCGGAACTGTGTTCAATTCATAGCGCATTCCATAATCCAAGGTCAGACCACGATGCACGCGCCAGTTGTCGTTGGCAAAAAAGTTCAATTGCCACAGTCGCAATCCAATCGTTGAGTTTGGTGTGCCAATAGCCAACGATTGAAACAATCCGGTAGGAATGCCAAGCGCCGCCAAATCCGCCCCGCTGAAATATCCGGGTGTCGGTCCAGACAGGCTAATTTTCTGCAAAGGGGCCTGATCAAATCGGTCAGTCAGATCAGGTGTGCCGCCGAAAACCACTTGTGCTCGGTAATTACGATTGAGCGAACTGTTAAGCTGGGTGCGTCGAACGTCCCCTCCGAATTTCAAGGTATGGTTGACCCGAAACCAACTGTAAGTATCGGCGACCTGAATTGTATTGTTCGCGCGCGATTGTGGAAACAGGTACACATCCAAGCCCAATGGACTGAACGGCGAGACAATCACTTGGCCAAGTGAGCCTAGGTTGTTTTCGGTTAGGCTATCGTTGCTCAAGGATTGGTAGCTTACATAAGGGGCCGGAAATGATGGGTTTGAAAGGTTTCCAAATTGCCGTGCGTTCAATAGGAACGATTCTTGAGGCAAGAACTGGGATTTTTGCAGGTATAAATCGCGCAGCTCGTTAAAGTTCAATGCGCTGCGCCCATAACTGGCGCGAAACTGATTGGCCTTCGTCGGAGCCAATTGGCTAGAGAGGAACAGGGACAAATTCTGTGTTCGGACTTTGGGAACAACACCGGAAAAGATCGCGCCTCCAACAGTTGGAACCTGTTTGGCGTCATCGGTGAAATTGTAGCGGGCGGTGAACGCATGAGTCGCTTCCGAAAATAGGCTGAAGTTGTGATCCAATTTCAGCGAGTACATCGTTGCGTCAGCGTCTGCGGGTAATACCTGGGTAAAGGTATTTTCGCGATATGGCCCCACAGGGTTGTTGGGGAAGGGAAAGAGCGAAAATACTGAATCGCCCGCGATAAAGGTGGGAAAGAATTCGTTTCGGCGATTAAAGCGATCCACTGCGGTGAAGCCCGATGCGCCAAATCCCAAAAAGCCTCGCTGCGCAATTGTTGGCACGGAGAAATGGGTTTCCTGACGCGCTTTGATGTCCTGATGTTCGTACGAACCAAAAAAGAACGTGCGATCTTTCAATATGGGGAAGCCAATTGTTCCGCCACCCTGATTGCGTTGGTACTGATCCTTTTCTTGCGACGGGTTGGGCAACAAGACGTCCTGACCGTCCAGCCGGACGGGAAGCCTTCGCGTGTTGGTGGGCTGTCCGTTGACGTAATTGCCGATGGCCAACGCGTCCAGCCGATACGCCGGAGCGTTTTTCGCCGAGTAGTCAAAAAAGCTTCGCGCATTCAACGCGGAATGGTTGAAGAAATCATACAGCGTGCCGTGTACCTGATTGCCGCCGGATTTCGACACGGCGTTGACTTGCGAACCGACGCTGCGGCCTTGTTCGGCGTCCCACAGATGCGTGACGATCTGGATTTCTTTGACGGATTCGATGGATTGCGGAACCAGTGCCACGAATCCCTGACGGCGAACGCCGACGTCTTCGTCGTTGTTGTCGGAACCATCCACCGTGAAATTGTTCGACCGCGCGCGCGACCCGTTAACGGAAAATTGTCCGGCCGTGCCGATGCCTGATCCGATGCCAGGTCCTGCTACGCCTTTGACTTGCGGAGGCGGCGCGACTCCTGCTGCCAGCGTCGCCAGATCGTCAAAGGTGCGAATGTTCGTCAGCGGTAACAGCGCCACCATTTGTTCATTCGCATTGAAGCGTCGAGTCGGGTCAGTTTGGTTGGTCAACTGGCCGCCGTATTCTTCTTGAGCCGCCGGTGCTGTCTGTGGAGCTGGTGTCGGTTTGGGCGTCGCAGTCGGTTGTGTGACAGCAACAGTTGGCTGTGGTTTGACTCCCTGAACCATCTGAGCGTCTGGGATAAAGGGAGCCAGGTCGTTGAGCCGAACGGTGATCGTCTTTTTGGATATCACATCCTCATTGGCGACGTAGTATCCATCTTTGGACACCTCGACTTTATATTTGCCCATTGGCACCAGAGCAAAGCGATACTCACCTTTGGAATCGGTTTGAGTCGTTCGAAAATTTCCTGTTTCCAGGTTGGTGATTCGAACTCGAACCCCGGGGACTCTTGGTCTTTGGTTGGATTCTTCTTGCGGAAGTATTCGCCCCGCTTCGCCCAAAACGGTTATCCCTGTGAGAGTCCCGGTGATGGTATCCAGTGCAGCGTCGCGCCTGGCATCAGAGGCGAAGGCCGTCAGAGGTAATTGCGAAGTGAGTAAGGCGAAAGAAAGAAAAAGGCTGACAAACTTTGACTTCGGCGACATAAATCCATACTCCGTGAATCGAAGGTTTATCATCAGGGGTTGCAATCTCAGGTCGGTGTTGTTGCCAGGGGGCTGGCGGCAAAGTATTACTTGCAACTGCCTGTCGGCTGTTGACGTAACATCTTCTTTTCCACTTGATCGAGCAATTTAAAATAGCCGGTATCTTAGCTTGCCAGCCTTCATTGTCAACCAAGAAGATGAGTGAGGGACAAAAGCAGGAGAGCATCTATGAACAGAATTGGGAACGCAATTGATCAAGCGATCGAACTGATCAGTCAATCCAGTCGCATTGTGGCTTTTTCGGGTGCGGGCATCAGCACGGAAGCGGGAATTCCCGATTTCCGCAGCAAAGGCGGGTTGTGGGAAGACGCGAAGTTGATGGAACTAATGTCCGCTTCAGGTTTTCGTCATAATCCTGCAGGGTTTTATCGAGCTTCGATGCAGTTGATGCCGAACTTGCATCGCGCTCAACCGACAAAGGCGCACAAACTGCTGGCGTTGCTGGAAGCTCAAGGACGGTTATCGGCAATCATCACCCAAAACATTGACGGATTGCATCAAGCCGCTGGTTCGCACGTCGTTCACGAAATACATGGGTCGTTTCGCACCGGCCGTTGCATCGTTTGCGAAGCCGGATTTGCCATGTCGGAGTTCTATCAACAGCTTGAAACTGGAGAAATTGACTTGCCGCGTTGTCGTGATTGCCAGGCTCCGATCAAACCCGATGTGATTTTGTTTGGAGATCTGTTGCCGATTGAAGTCTGGAATCATTCGGTTACGGCAGCTGAACAGTGCGATTTGATGCTGGTGCTGGGATCGTCGCTGGTTGTTTATCCGGCAGCGGAATTGCCGCGAATGGCCTTGGCTGGCGGCGCAAAACTGGTCATCGTCAATCGCGAAGAGACGGATTACGATCACCTGGCCGATGTCGTTGCTCGTTTGGAGCTGGGCGTGTTTGCGCAAGAAGTTTTCGCCAAAATGTGAAAGTGGCTTCGGCAGGATTCAAATTCTGCGGCTTCGGTGCCAGAATGGGCTTGCCCCGATTCCAAAGATTTATCATCGGGTCACATGGCGCGGCGGGACTTGGGGGAGGACTGCCGCGCCGTGGTTTCCACAGCAGAAAAAAGAACTCCACAAAAGCTTGATGGGCGCGAAGGCATTTGCCTTCGCGCCCATCAAGCTTTTGTGGACGAACAGGTTTTAGTTAACTGATTACACCTTGGCCTGCATGGCCTCAGTGGGTTTGTCCGTGACCTTCTGTGTAACTTCGTTGAAATAGAGCACGCGGCCTTCGCGATACGATTGGACGGACATGGCGATGGTGGTCATCGCCTTGTACGCCGTCAGCGGATCGAGCACAGTCTTTTCACGAGTCTTCACGCAACGCAGGAAGTTTTCATAGTGCGTTTCGCGCTTCTCGGTCATCAACTTCACTTCTTCGCTGCCGTATTTTTCGACGAACTTCTTCTTGGCGATGCGTTCCGGCGTGACGGTGATGTGATCCACGCGGCCTTCGAACTGGCCTTCGGGAACCATCATGATTGTGCCTTCGTGGCCGCGAATCAGTCCGGGAATGTGCGTCGAGTTCGCCATCGAACTGCTCAGCACCAGCGAATGGCCTTTCGGAAATTCGGCGATCAGGTGGAAGGTGTCCGGCACTTCGCGGCCATCCTTGAACACATACGTGCCGCCCGAAGCCATGACTTTGTGCGGGAACTGCGCTTCGCCCCAGCACAGGTTCAGCGGCGCAACGACGTGATAGAACAAGTCGGTCGCGATGCCGCCGGAATAATCCCAATACTTGCGGAACCGGAAAAAGCGTTCAGCGCTGAATGGGCGCTGCGTCGCGCCGCCCAACCACATTTTCCAGTCAATGTAATCGTCGCCTTTGCCTTGCGGGCCGGCGTTCGGGTCAATCGTGTAATTCCATTCGCCTTCGATGGAGTTGCGGTGATAGGAACCCTGGCTCATCAGCAACTGCCCGATCATTCCGTCGGCGATGGCTTTGCGAGCTTTCCACCACTGATCGCTGGACGTGGTTTGCGAACCAATCTGGACGACGCGGTTGGTCGCTTTGGAAACCTCGTAAAACTTCTTGGCTTCTTCGACGGTTTTGGTCATCGGTTTTTCGCAATACACGTCTTTGCCGGATTGCATTGCCGCGATGGCGATTGGCGCGTGCCAGTGATCCGGCGTGGCGATGACAACGGCGTCAATATCTTTGCGAGCGATGACTTCGCGGTAATCCATTGTCGCCTGTTCAGGTTTGGCCTGCATCAGCTTTTCGACGTTGTTTTGCGCGTTCGTCAGGCGTTTCCGGTACGTGTCACACACGGCTACGATTTGCGCCGGCGTGGTTTTCGCCGCTGCCGAAAAATCGCGCAACAGGGAATTGCCGCGTCCGCCGATTCCGATGAAGCCCAGGTTGATGCGGTCATTCGCGCCCAGAATCTTGGCGTGAACATTGCGGTGATACACCGCCGCAGTTCCAGCGGCAGCCACGCCGGTTTTGACAAAATCTCTCCGTGAAGTCTTTTCGCTCATGAAGAACTCTCCTTAGATGGTGGTAGAAATGTTTCAGTCGGTACCAGAAGTTCGACCAAAGAGTGCGATGGTGGATGGATATTACATGCCAGAGCCTAAAGGGGCAACGAACGAGAGGGAATGCAATTTTTCAAATTGCATTTTCATTGAACTCAGAGGCCATCGTTGCGGTCGCAAGCCCAGTTGCGAGTTGTAAGGATCGGGGGCAATTTTGAAAAATTGCCCCGCCTTATTATTCGCCGAAAAGATTGCCCAGATTGACGCCGCCGCTGCTGCCGGATTGCGACGGGAAGAATGGTTTCAGCAATCCCGCGAAGGCCGCCAAGTTGCGCGTTTGAATCAGAATTTCGCCGGGGCCGGTGAATTCGGCGACGATGCCTTCGCCGCTGACTAGGCTGCGCAACCAGCCGGCTTGCGCGGCGCGGCGAAGTTCGTACGGCATATGAGCTTCCCACGCGACCAGATGGCCGGTGTCTACCACGTAGCGTTCGCCGTGATTCAATCGCTTGCGATGAATCGAGCCAAACGAAGACACCAGCAACAAACCGCTGCCTTGCACCTGCAACACGAACAGGCCTTCGCCGCTAAAAAAGGTTCGTCCGCCGCCCCAGTTGGTATTCACCTGCAACCCGATGTCTCCGGCCAGATACGAAGACGATTGGACGTTGAACAACTGGTTGTTCATTTCGATGGCGGCAATGTCGCCCGGAGACCCCGGCGCAAATGTGACTTCGCCCGGCCCTCCGTGCGCGGTGAAGGTCGAAACGAATGCCGATTCGCCGCCCACCATGCGCTTGAATGCGCCCATCAATCCGCCTTTCATTTGCGATTGCAATTCGATGTTGCCCGACATCGAAACCATCGCGCCGGCTTCGGCCTGGATGGATTGCTCGGCTTGCAATTGAATGACCGCCAGCGCAAACGCGCCCGCGTGCTGAATCTCAAAACTGTATCCGCGCCCGCTGCCTTTGCCGTCGGAATCAATCCGGATTCCTGCTGCCGGAGTTTGGGCATACGCGCGCGGTTGCGCTGCTGCGATGCTTGATCCACAGACGCTGCAAAACTTCGCGTCGTTCGGCAATTGAGTTCCACATTTCGGACAAATCATTCCGTTCTCCTTCGTATATTTTGGAGTGCGTACGCCTTCGGCGTCGCTTTGGAAGTCCGTTCAGCAACTCGCCCATTCTGAAAACCAGGAATCGTTCGCTTGGTTTTCTGCTGTGATTTCATGAGCAATAGACTTCCGAAGCTTCGCCAAAGAGCGAAGCGTTCCAAATGTAACCGTTTCGATTGACGGAGTTCAATGTTGAGGCGATACTCCGCGCCGTCGTTAGCCCTATCTGTATCAGTTTGAAAACTACAAATAGCTCAGCCCTGTTTGATCTGACATTTTGAACCTGTAATTACATTTCAAGTTTCATTCGGAGGAAGAATGCCTGCCAAGAAAAACGATTCGCCAACGCAACCTGACACCAAACAACCTGATGAAATGGTTATGATCAATGGCATCAGCGGCGACACGGGAGATTATCTGGTAAAGCCAGTTTCGGTTTCTGACATCGCCAAGGCGATGCGCGATTTCACGCCGACAGAAGATGAAGCCGCCAAAGAAAAAGCTGTCAAACGGCGTCAGGCCAAATCCGGCCAGAAAGTTTTAGGCTTGCCGGAAGGCGTTGACCCGTTGGATTTTTGGGATACCGGATGGGCGATTGTCTTTCACAAAGACGAAGACCCGGAAGTCAAAAAAGCTCTGCGCCCGTTGTTCGATCATCGGCTGAAAATGATTCGCGATGAGTTCAAGGCGGACGACGCAGACAAAATCGTCAAATGGATTGAAGATTACAGTGGGCAGGGCGCGCGTGAATGGTTAATCAAAAACAAGGCCGATTTTGCTTCGGTCGAACCCACCTGCATGCCGTATTACATCTTGCTGATCGGCAGCCCGGAAAAAATTCCGTTCCGTTTTGGGCATTTGCTTTCCGCCGGATACGCCGTCGGGCGACTTTATTTTGACAAGGTTGATGATTACAAAGCTTATGTCAAAAGTGTGATTGATTACGAAACCGCCAAAGGTAAACCCGCACCCACCAGCAAAGACATTGTCCTGTGGGGGCCGCGCCAGAAAAACGACGGCGCGACCAAGATGAGCTCGGAATTGCTGGTCAAACCATTGTCGGATGACACACAAGTCAAGGTGTACGACCGCTTGTCGCGCAAAGACAACATCAAATTCAACAAGCAATTGATCCTGCCGGAAGAATCCAAGAAAGATGCTTTGTTGAATGTCTTCAAGCGTAAAAAGGGAAAACCCGGTCCTTCATTGTTATTCACGGCCAGCCACGGCGTCGCCTGGAAAAACGACAATCCGCTTCAAGCGACAGCGCAGGGAGCGCTGCTTTGTCAGGATTATTTCGGGTTGAGCGCGGGCCCGCTAAAGCCGGAACATTATCTGGCCGGAAGCGACCTTGGCGCTGACGCCAATGTGTTCGGGATGGTCGGTTTTCTGTTCGCCTGTTACGGTGCCGGAACGCCGAACGAGAATCGGTTCAAATTTCAGAAAGAAACTCCGGCCGTGCCGGACAAACCGTTTTTCTCCAAATTGCCGCAAGCCATGTTGAGTCACAAGAACGGCAGTGCATTAGGCGTTTTCGGGCACGTCGAACGCGCCTGGCAAACTTCCATCGCCACTGCCGGAGTCGGCAAGCAGTTGCAGCCATTCGAAGACGCTTTTTACACCATTTTGAGCGGACGCCCGCTCGGTCATGCCTTAACCGGGTTCGTCAATCGAGCCAATGAAATGTCTCGTTTGTTGACCGGCAAAATTGATGAAGGAAAAGCCGACGACGCGGAAATGGCGGGATTATGGTTGACGCGAAACGATGCCGAAACCTTCATTTTGTTTGGCGATCCGGCGGTCCGGTTGCGCAAGGAGGATTTGCAGTGAGCGGGCAAACAGTAGGCGGGCAGGTCGGAGCTGATACTTGCTGGATTCGCATCCGCATCTTCGGTCAGGATGCGGACGGGTTATATCGTGTTGAAGCCGAACTGGATGATGGCAGTTGGCATAAACAAATGATGAAGCTCGGTGACGATGAGATGGAAGAACTCATTCGTCGTGCCGACCTGGGCACCTTGAGTTATGGCAAATATCTTTACGAATTGCTATTTCTGAAACCAGTCAGCTCGAACGGCATCGTAACTGAACAAACTTTGCACGACATTTTTCAAAAAGCCTGGGGGCGCACGCAAGCCAACCAGGAGAAGGAATTGCGAGTTCAGTTGTGGATTTCGGAAGAATGCGATGAGTTGCAGCGAATTCGCTGGGAACGACTGTTTGTCAAAATTGATGACAAATGGCGGTCGCTGGCAAATTTCGAACAGACGCCGTTTTCGCGGTTCACACGGTTACCGATTGCTGAGCCGCAACTGAATCCGGACGACCGCCCGCTCAAAGTCCTGCTGGCAGTTTCCAATCCCAGCGACTTGGGCGGTTCGGAAGATGACGATCCTGATCAACCGAAACTCGCCGCAATAAATGTCGAACAAGAGATCAGCAGCTTTTACGAAGCGGTCAAAAACATCAATGATATTGAAATCACAATCATCCCAGGCCGGACCGGGGTGAGTGATGAATTGAAAACCAAGCTTACCCAACGCAAGTTCACAGGCGCCAAGTTCACACTGGTTACTGGCAATACCACATACAGTGTTCTTCAGAAAAACTTCAATCACCACGTGCTGCACTTTCTGGGACACGGAGTTTTCGAGCGTGTCGAGCCTCCGCCGCCAGCCGACGGCGTGACGGAAGCTTCGCCGCAACCTCGCACGCGCGCTCAGCGAGCCACGTTGCTGGTTCTGGAAAACGAACAGGGCAAATCCGTCAAAGTTCCAGACGAACAGATTGTCACGTATCTGGTTCATCGCGGAACGCTGCCTCGGCTGGTGTTTCTTTCGGCTTGTGACACGGTGAAATTTGACGAACGCAACCCTAGTCCCTTTACCGGATTGGGGCCGAAACTGGTGGCCGCAGGGTTTCCGGCCGTCGTGGCAATGCAGGATCAAGTCCCAATCGAGATGGCGCAGGAATTGGTGGAAAAGTTTTACAACAATTTGCTGAGCGAAGGTGTGATTGACCTGGCGCTGAATCGTTCGCGGCTGTTTTCCTTCGACCCGGAAGCGCTGCTGGATAACTGGACGATTCCCATGCTGTTTATGCGAACTCCGCGCGGGCGATTGTTTACTACCAATCGCGAGCGCGAAACGTTGCGTGCCATTGTGGAATCTCCGTTGGTGACGCAGATATTCAAGTACGGCGCGTTGCCGTTGGAAGCGGTCATGCTGGTTGGCGACCAGATAAAATCCAACTGGGAAAATCAGGTGTTACCTCAACAAGGGCGAATGGATTTGCATGGCCAATTAGACTCTTTGCTGGAACAGTGCGAAGGCAAACAGCCCTTGTATGTTGCGATCACCGGACAGCGCGGCACGGCGCGTTCAACGGCGATGCGCTGGTTGGTAACATGCACGGCCAAAAATTCGCTGGAAGGCCCAACCGAAAAACAGATTCTGCCGATTTATGTTGATCTGCAAAAATGCATACCGGTTTCCAATGCGGTTCCGGATTACCTGTCGTTGCTGACGCAAAGCTTGAGCGAATTCTGGCCGACTAAGTTGACTGATAAAGACATGAGCCAGTTGCTCAACGACCGCAAGCATCGGTTCCGCTTCTTTTTCGATCACGGCGACGACTTGTCTGAAACTCAGCGAAAGGCGTTGACCAAGGAAATCAGTGAGCTGGTCAACGATTATCCGGCTTACCCCTGCTTTGTGACCAAGACCAATGGTTTGTGGGATTGGTCTGCCAGCGACCTGACGCACGTGTTGGATGTGCAGCCGCTCAGCCGCCGCCGCATCATTCGCTTTCTGTTTGATAGCGCCAATCTGGAACAGAAGCTTCGCGAAGAAAAAGGCGAAACAACGGAATCGCGCGAAGAACAAAACCTGCGAACATTGCGCGCCGAACTGGAAAAAACACAGCTTTTCGATCTGGCCGGAATGCCCTGGATGTTCGTTCAAATGATCAAACAGGCTATCGCAGGAGAGTTTCCCAGGAGTCGGGTCAATGTTTTACAGGATTTGATCGAACAAAAAGTAAGTGACGTGACGTTGCGCAGAGGTCAGCAGGCGCGGGCAATGGATACTCTTTACCTGCTGGCGTATCGCATGCAGGTGAATGGTGACGTCCTGATGCCGATCAAGAATGCTCTGGACCTGTTTTCCCAGGTGCGCGATAACCGCGAGTACCAGTTGGAAGAAATGCTGGAGAGTTTGGAAAAGATTGATCTGCTGACACGCACAGGCGGCGACTCAATCCGTTTTATGTACCCGTCTTATCAGGCGTACTGTTGCGCTCAATTCCTGAAAAACCAGAACAATCCCAAACGCTGGGAGGAAATTACTGCCGGGCTGGGGCGGGTCAACCATTTGCGCCGCTGGGATGACACGCTGACTTTGCTGACCGGCTTAATGAATGATCCCGGCGGATTGTTGGAAACCATCGCGTATTCAACTTCGCTGAAAGACGGCGAACAGGTCTTTCTCGCTGCTCGCTGCTTGCTGGAAGCCCGACTCAATGGCAATGGTGGCAAATTCGAAGGCAAGCTCTGGCACGTAGAATCGCTGGTGCTGGATGCGCTGGTTTGGCGCAGCGACAGCGTCAATGAGCCGCGTTCTTTCCAACGGTTGCGCGCGGTCGAAGCTTTGGGACGATTGCGGCGTTTGGAAGTTGTGGATTATCTGGTTCGTGTCGTCATGAAAAAGACTCGCACGAATTCCAACGGCAGGATGGATTTTGAGTACGGCGGCATTCGCCAGGCAGCAGGCCGGGCGTTGCGCCGCTTGTTGCCTCCGCGCGAAAAAGCAAATCCGAACGAAGAGTACACCGCCGAGTTGCGCAAGCTCTGCGAACCGCTGGAAGAGATCATTCAAAAATGGATTCGCGGTGGATCGGAGGAAATCAAATGGTTGGAAGAACGTATGTTGCGGCCGAACGCCGACCAGGAAGATGAGCACAAAAGCACGATCAACGACGCTTTGGCTTCGATAGCGGTGTTCGCTCTTGGGGATATGCGCGACGAAAAGGCACACCAAAAACTGATTGCCGCTTTTAAGGAAGGCAAAGTCTCAGAAGTAATTCGCTGGGCGATTACGGATGCGCTGGCATCGCTTGATCCTGAAATGGTTATGAGCGAAGCCATCTTGCCGATCATTGAAAGTGGCAAACTGGATGACCCTGTGAAACACAGCGAACGCCGTGAACAATTGATTTACTTGATTGGCCAGCTTCGCCATCCGAGTGAAAAAGCGCGGGCTTTTGTCGTGGATGTATTGAAATCTCCGCGGAAGATTATTCTGCAAAAAGGCCGAGCCATTCTGGCCATCAGCTATTTGCTGCCGCCGGACTGGAAGGATTGGAAAACCCAATTTGAGAATATCGTGCTCAACGAAGACAACATCATTTCCGAAAAGGTTTCCGACAAAGCCAAAGGCGTTTACTTGCGGACGAAAGCGCTTCAAGCCTTGGCGGAAATCGGCGATGCAGACACGCTCCAACGATTGCGTGAAAAACGCCAACAGATGCCCACAGAGCTTGAACGGATTTTTTACAGCACCAGTGAAGAAATCATCTGGCGGATTAACGGATAAATATTCAGTTGGTACTGGTTGCGGTACCGACCCGAAGGAGAAACCATGCTGATCAAACCAATTCCTAATACTACTGACCAGAAATACTATCTGGTCAATTTCGACAAAGACGGCAAAGAAAGATTCGGCGGCGAAGACGGTGTGTCCAGTTCCGCACTGCTGAAAGAATTGAAAACCGGCGGGTATACGGATGTGATTGTCATGAGTCATGGATGGATGGGGGATGTGCCCGCAGCCATTGCTCAATATGACAAATGGATCCCGAACCTGTTCACCTGCCAGGCCGACATCGAAGCGATGAAAAAGAAACGTCCGGGCTTCAAACCTCTGTTCGTCGGTTTGCACTGGCCCAGTTTGCCGTGGGGCGACGAAGAAAGTGATGGTTCGTTTGGCTTCGACCCACAGAGCGAAGTTGGCAAGATCATCAAATCCACGGTGGATGATTACGTTCAACGATTGGGCAACGTGCGCGGCATTCGCAAACCTCTGACAACAATTGTCACGGCGGCGCTGGACGAACATTCGACTTTGCCGCAAGACGTTCGCACAGCCTACCTGGAATTGGGCAAGAAACTTGGACTGGCCAGCGGTTCGGAAAACGCAGCATTGGATGCTGACGTTCGCGACTACGATCCCGAAGAGATGTTTCAGGACGCGTTGAAGCAGGAAAACGAAGACCTTACCGCCGGTAGTTTCAGCAAGCCTTCGTTCTTTGGGACGCTGTTGTCGCCACTGCGCACGTTCAGTTTTTGGCAGATGAAAAGCCGCGCTCGCAAATTCGGCGAAGGCGGCGCGAACGCGTTTTTGCAGGCAATGCAGAAAACAGCGGCCGAGACAGGCCGCGAAGTTCATTTTCACCTGATGGGCCACAGTTTTGGCTGCGCCGTGGTGTCGGCTATGGCGGCGGGCAAACCGGGCGACACGGCGACTCAGCCTGTGGATTCGATGACGTTGGCTCAAGGCGCGCTGTCAATTTGGGCTTACTGTCCCAGTATTCAAAAAGACGGAGGCAAGCCGGGGTATTTCAGCCCGATGATCAAAAGCGCGAAAGTTAAAGGCCCAATTGTCACGACACAGTCTGAATTCGACCGCGCGGTCGGTTTCTTTTACAAAATCGGAGCCGGTGTTGCTGGACAGGTTTCTTTTGCCGGCGAATTGCCGACCATCGGCGCGCTCGGCGCATTTGGAATCCAGGGAATGGACGCCATTACCGAAGGGCTGAAGATGAAGCCGGTCAGTGAAGCGTACAATTTCAAGCCGGGCAAGATTTACAATCTGGAAAGCAGCGATGTGATTAAAAATGGCGGCGGGTTTGTTGGTGCTCACAGCGACATCGTTCATCCCGAAGTCGCTCACGCACTGTGGCAAGCGGCGTTGGCAAGTTAAGCTAAGGTGGAAAAGAGTGAGAGGGCGGAGAAGAGCATTGTACAGTTTAACTTTACAGTCTCACTGCCTCTCACTTTCTCCGCCTCTCAATCAAACTTCAGGCTATCGGCGTTTCACTGCCATCAACAGCCGCAGCAACATCATGAAGAAGTTGACGAATGTGACGTAAATGCTTAACGCGTTGGCGACTGCAGCTTCCCAGGTGTTTTCGCTCTTGCTCAGGTTGAAAAATTTGAGGAGGAACAGCCCGGAGAAAATCAAAATTCCGAAGATCGAATAGACGATGTTGACCGTCCGCGAGAACCGGACGAACATGCCTACCAAACCGACGACAATCAATCCTAACAAGCCTATCAGCAGAATCGGCCCCAACGCTGAAAAGTTAATGCCCGAAGTCATCGCCACGATGCCAGTGATGATCATGACGGCGGTTGTCCCGGTCAGCGACTGAATGACAATGCCGGGGCCTTCTTCGCTGATGGCATAAGAAAGAAACGGCCCGATCATCATTCCGAAAATCCCGCTCCAGCCCATTAACAGACCAACTGCCAACAAACCGCCTCCGGCTGCCTGGACGACCCACATCCCGACCAGTGCCACCAAAAACAATCCAATGGCGGCAATCAGGCTTCGAATATTTCGGCCAAGATATGCGCCGACTCCGCCTGAGGCGATCGAAAGGCTAAGCAGGCACATGACTTTCGCCACCAGTGGCGTGCTTTCCACCGGCAGGGCGCGGAACCCCAAAAACATCAAGATCAATCCGGCAAACACAGCCATCACCAACCCACGGATCGAATACAGATCGGTTTTGATCTGTTCGCCAATGTAGCTTCCGGAACGAACGTATCTCTCTGCTTGCATCGTTTTCCCCCTATGGTTAAAGCGCGGATTTGGAATCCGAGCATTGATTCAATCAGCAAACTGACAATCTTCCATCAACGCTTGTGCGAGCACTGCCAAATATTCATCGTGAGACATATCAATCGCTCCGAAATGAGCGACGTGCGGTGTTCGCATCTGGGCGTCGAGCAATTTGAATTTCTTCTGCCGCAAACGATCAGCTAGCGCCACCAAGGCGATCTGTGATCCGAAGCTGATGCGCGTAAACATGGACTCGCCAAAAAATGCCGACTTCAACGAAATCCCGTACAGCCCGGCAACCATTTGGTTGTCTTGCCAGATTTCGACCGAATGCGCGAAGCGGCGGCGATGCAATTCGACATACAGCGCGATCATATCTTCACTCAGCCAGACTTCTTCAGGATGAACTTCGTCGTGGCGGGCGCAAGCGCGAATCACGCCTGGGAAATCTGAATTGATTCGGATTTGGTATTCAATTTTCCGCATTGCCTGACGTAACGATCGGCGCACTTTGAACCTTTCATCCAAAGGGATGATTGTGCGGGGTTCGGACATAAACCAGTCAATTTCGCCGTACCGACCGCGCGACATCGGGAAGTAACCTTGCTGATAGGCGGAGAGAACCTGTTCAGGTGTAACCAGTCTCCGCACGGCTGTTCGTCTGCTTCGCATAGTTGAAATCTATCACGCTGGTAGTAGCAGTAAAAGAGCAAACCCGATTCTCCGTTTCCCTTCGCGGATGGTTCATCTTTTGAAAACTGCGTGCTATGTTTCGTTTCGATAACATTCAACTCTGAAAATGGTTTCAATCTGGAGTCAAAACAAAATGAGCCGTAATTCCTCTTTCGTCAGGCTGTGCCTCGTTTTCATCGTAATCTTTATTTGCAGCGTAAGCGGATTCGCACAACGGAATAAACCCAAAGTTCCCGCAACCGACGCGCCGGTGGTTGCGCCCGCGCCTAAGCCGCCGAGTTTGAGTTATGTGCTGTCATTTCCCAATCCACATACGCACCTATATGAAATTGCGTTGACCATCAGCAATGTCACTACATCTCAATTGGAAGTTTCACTTCCTGTTTGGACGCCGGGATCGTACCTGGTCAGGGAATACGCTCGCCACGTGCAGGATTTCAGCAGTCGCGACGATGGCGGTCAGCTACGCTGGCAAAAGACCGACAAGGCGACCTGGCGAATCGAAGCCGGAGCTTCCGCCGACAAACCGAAAACTCTTCATATCAATTATCGTGTCTACGCCAACGAACTGGCTACGCAAACCAGTCATCTGGACGCCACGCACGCTTATTTCAATGGCGCAAGTTTGTTTTTGTACGTGGTTTCGGCCAAAGACCAACCGCACCGGTTGAAAATCGCAGCGCCCGAAGGCTGGCAAGTCGCTTCGCCGCTGGCCTTGGTTGCGGATGCCGACGGATATTTCACAGCAGCGAATTACGATCGGTTGATTGATTCGCCGACTGAAATTGGCAAACACAAACTGCTGGAATTCGATGTGCGCGGCAAACGGCATCGCGTGGCGATTTGGGGACAGTACGAATTCGACGACGAACGATTGAAAACTGATCTGGCCAAAATTGTCGAAGCGGGAGCTCAGATTTTCGGTGGATTGCCTTATGAACATTACCTGTTCATCGTTCACGTTCAGCCGGGAATTGGCGGAGGAACAGAACATCTGAATGCAAATGTCAGCATGACCGGCCCGCAATCCTTTGCTTCGGATCGCGGCTACAAAGGCTTCCTCGGGTTGGAATCGCATGAGTATTTTCACCACTGGAACGTCAAACGGATTCGTCCGCTGGCGTTGGGGCCGTTCGATTACCAGCGGGAAAATTACACGCAAGGGTTGTGGGTTTCAGAGGGCGTCACCAGTTATTACGGCGATTTGCTGCTGCGCCGAGCCGGGCTGATCGGTTCGGACGAATACTTTTCTGGGCTGGCTGGATTGATCAACGGGTACGAGCGAACTCCCGGACGATTCAAACAAAGCGCCGAATCCGCCAGCTTTGACGCCTGGATTAAGCATTACCGCCCGGACGAAAACTCCATCAATACGGCCATGAGCTATTACACCAAAGGCGAAATTCTAGGGTTGTTGTTGGACCTGGAAATTCGTTCGCTGACTGGCGGCGCGAAATCGCTGGATGATGTTATGCGCGCTTTGCTGGAAAATCATGGCTTGCCCAAACCCGGATTCACGGAAGCGGAACTGAAAGCGACCATCGAAAAGGTCGCTGGAAGTAATATAACAGAGTTCTGGAATCGGTTTGTCAGCGGCAATGATGAAATTGATTTCAACTCCTATTTCAACAAAGTCGGGTTGAATCTGAACAAAGCCTATCAGCTGGGAACGCCCTACGCTGCCAGCAAAACAGACAAACCAGGAACGCTCGGCATTATGTTTCGCCCGCAAGGCGATCGAGTCTCTGTTTCCAATCTGCTTGCCGGGATGCCCGCTTATGACGGCGGAGTGAATACCGGCGACGAATTGGTGGCGATTGACGGCAAACGATTGAGCGCGGCGAATGCCGGCGAATTGTTGAACAACGTTCGCGCAGGTCAGCGCGTCGTGTTGACCGTATTTCGTCGCGAACGAATGATGACGTTTGAACTGACAGCAGCAATCAAGGATTTTGACCGCTACACGATCTCTGAAAACAAAGAAGCCTCCGACTCGCTAAAGGCCATGCGAAAAGCGTGGCTTGGCGAAAAGTGAGAAAGGATGGAGGGAGTTTCTCAACACGAAAGGACAAGGAAGCAAAACAACAAAGAATTTTAGTCTTTTTGGACCTTTGCCAAACCTGTTCAGTATCGTTTTTGCGCGACTCAAGAATTCCTGACGCTGCTCAGGGCATCCAGGAACCGGACTGTCCGTCGAGCTTGTGGTTGAACGAGCGCCGCAAGAAATCTCAAATTGCTGCTCAGAAAAACCGCAACCGAGATGGAAACTGCGGCCAATTCCTGAGAATCGTCTCGGGTTAGGTCAAATTCCGGGCAATCAAGCGTAGGTCTTGCAGAACGGGAGTTGAGTCCTAAACCGAGATGACCAACGGCCTGTTTCGCTCAACCCTTTTTCATGTCTCATCACCCAACAGGTTTCATACCTATGAGAAATGCCCACCTAGACCTGCCGAAGGATTTTTCCTATATTCCCGGCCTTGAGACGGACTCAATAAAAATCACTTTTAGGAGCGAAAAAGACCAGATGAAAAATTTGAAGCCAGTCTATTTGTCGGTGGCTGGAGTGTTGCTGTTGGGGATGAGCGCGGCTTGTCAAAAAACGAACACTGCCGCGACCTCACCAGCGACGCCTGCGCCGACGGCAGCAGCTCCGGCGCTGTTCAAAAACGCCGAGGATGCGATGCCGCGTGTTAGCGTTCATGACGCCATTGCCGCCGCCGCCAAAGGTGAAGCGGTATTAGTGGATGTGCGTGGCACAGACGATTACAAGCTGGGCCATATCAAAGGCGCGATTGACCACGGTGTCGGATTGATGGAAGGAGCCGATTTCAAAGGCTTGCCTAAAAACAAACGCCTGATCGCGTATTGCAGTTGTCCGGCGGAACATTCCAGCGCCCGTGCGGCTTATCTATTGCAACAAGCCGGATTCAAAGACGCCGGTGCCTTGGTTGGCGGCACAGCGGCCTGGGAAGCAGCAGGCGGCGAAATGGCCAAGAACTCCAAGTAGAGCCAAAACCGCGAAGCAAATGATTGGTTTTCTCCCTCACAGAACTTCAACAATCCGTAACTTTTCGTCGCCGATAACTGTCAAAGTAAAGTGAAACCTCAACACGCAACGGGATAAGGATTTACAAAAATGACGACCAGGATATTCAGGCTGGCTGTGATTCTGATCGCGGCCATCTCTTCCATTCAGGCTCGTAACAGTGTTTGGCTGCAACAGCCGACAGGCGAGCTTCGCGTGGAAGTGAACGATCCGGCTGGTAAACCGCTATCGGCAAGCGGCACGTTGACGAATCTGGCAACTGGCGTCGTGCGCAGTTTTCAGACGGGTGCGCAAGGGCAAATTGTTTTGTCAGGTTTGGGATTTGGCCGCTACCGTCTGGAAATTTCCCAGCAAGGATTTGCGACTCAATCGGCGCTAATCGAAATTCAATCCGCAATGCCGATGACGCGAACGGTAACTTTGTCGTTGAAAGGCTTGGCTTTCCAAGTGGATGTGGTTGCTTCCACGCCTTTGCCGGGCGCGGATCTTAGCGCGGACGAAATTGCCGCGCCAGTGCAAACCGCAAAGCTGCAAGACGTCAACGCCAGTAACTCGCAGAACATTTCGGACTTGTTGAACCGTCGGTTCAGAGCCGTTCATCTCAATGAAATTCAAGGCAATCCTTATCAGGCGGATTTGAACTATCGCGGATACACCGCGTCGCCTTTGTTGGGAACACCTCAAGGCTTATCGGTGTATTTGGATGGCGTCCGGCTGAATCAACCCTTCGGAGATGTCGTCAGTTGGGATTTGATTCCGCGCATTGCCGTAGCCGAAGTCGCTTTGCTGCCTGGTTCCAATCCGCTGTTTGGACTGAATACCTTGGGCGGCGCTTTGGTCATGCAAAGCAAAGATGGACACACCGCGCCGGGCACTTCGCTGGAATTAACGGGCGGCAGTTTCGGAAGGTTGACGGGCGAACTGGAACACGGCGGATCGAATAAAAAGGGCTGGCATTGGTACACGGCCAGTTCGTTGTTTTTTGAAGATGGCTGGCGCGCGGATTCGCCATCGAACGTGCGGCAGTTTTTCGGCAAACTCGCCTGGCAGCGTGAACGGACTTCGATCGGGCTAACGGTGGCTTATGCGAACAATTCGCTGATCGGCAATGGGTTGCAAGAGCAACGCTTTTTAGATCGCGATTATAAAAGCGTGTATACCAAGCCGGACATCACCGCGAACCGTGCGCCGTTGTTCAATTTCGCCGCCCGGCATGGTTTTTCCTCGCGGCTGGCGATTTCCGGCAACGCATACCTGCGTTCGATCCGAACCAACACGCTCAACGGTGACATCAACGAAGATTCGTTGGATCAATCCGTGTATCAACCCAGCGCAGCCGAACGCGCCGCGTTGGCAGCAGCAGGATACACGGGCTTTCCTGTTAGCGGCGCGACGGCGGCCAATACTCCGTTTCCATTCTGGCGCTGCATCGCCAACGTATTGCTCCGTGATGAGCCTGCGGAAAAATGCAACGGATTGCTCAACCGAACACACAGCACGCAATACAACTACGGCGGGTCAGGGCAGCTGACGGTTGTCAGTTTTCCGAACGGCCAGCGAAACCAACTGACGGCGGGCGCGGCGTTTGATCGCAGCCACGTGGATTTCAGGCAATCTTCGCAACTGGGTTACCTGAACCCGGATCGCAGTGTGACCGGCCTTAATGCTTTTGGCGACGGAGTGACCGGCGGGGTTGTTGACGGCGAACCATACGACACGCGCGTTGATCTGAACGGGCGAATTCAAACTTTCAGCCTGTACGCGACAGACGCAATTGCCCTCGGGAACAAATTGACGCTTTCGTTGTCAGGTCGTTACAACCGCACAACTGTCAAAAATTTCGACCGCATCAACCCGGGCGGCGGCACAGGTTCGCTGGACGGAGATCATGCTTTTGACCGCTTCAATCCGGCGGTGGGGGTGACCTACAGACCGCTTCGGCATTTGAACGCTTATGCGAGCTACAGCGAAGGCAATCGCGCGCCAACTTCTGTGGAGTTAGGCTGCGCCGACCCCCAAACTCCCTGCAAATTGCCGAATGCCATGGCCGGAGATCCGCCGTTGCAGCAAGTCGTTACCCGCACGTTCGAAGCCGGTTTGCGTAGCGGTCATGAAAGTCGAGTCAATTGGAATGCCGGCTGGTTTCGCGGCGAAAACCGCAATGACATTTTGTTCGTCGCTTCGCAGCAAACCGGCTTCGGCTATTTCAAAAACTTCGGCAAGACTCGGCGACAGGGAGTGGAAGCTGACCTCAATACACGGTTGTGGCGATTCGGCTTGGGTGGCGGCTACACATTTCTCAGTGCGACGTATCAAAGCCAGGAAGTGGTTAATGGTTCCAGCAACAGTACGAGTGATGCTGTGGCCAAAGGATTGGAAGGCGTCATCGAAATTGACCCGGGCGCGAAGATTCCGTTGATTCCGCAGCATATGTTCAAACTGTTTGCCGATCTGCGAGCGACGAAAAAGCTGGCACTGAATTTAGGCTTGCTGGCATTGTCCGGTTCATACGCGCGCGGCAACGAAAACAACGAACACGAACCCGACGGCACCATTTATCTGGGCGAAGGCCGGTCGCCCGGTTATGCCGTTGCAAACTTTGGCGCGCGGTATGAAGTGAACCGCCACGTGGAAGTTTTCGTTAACGTCAATAATTTGTTGAACAATCGGTATTACACGGCATCATTACTGGGAACCACCGGGCTGACAGGGGAAGGCAATTTCATTGCGCGCCCCTTTGCGGCGGTAAACGGAGAATTCCCCTTGCAGCATGCGACTTTTCTGGCTCCGGGAGCGCCTCGCGCTGCCTGGGGCGGGATACGGCTCAAATTTTAATCAGGCTATAAATGTAACCAATCGGAAAACTTGTCACGGCAATTGCCACATCCTGTGACGAAGTAGTAATGTCCCGCGACTTCACTGGCTTGGCAGAAATACTTGTGACGGTTCAAAGAGCATGAACGTCTTTGAATCTGTCGCGCCGGAGTTCAATTCCGGTCGCAAAGCCAGGGTATTCGACCTTGGATCATCAAACCCCTTGCTTCAATCTGAAGCTAAATAATTTGGAGGAAGAATGAAACTGTTTCTGGTAATGCTTTTTGCAGGATTTACTGTGTTCGCGTTTGCGGCCACTCCGCAATCGGAAGATGAATTTGTGGCGGCAATGAAAAAAGTTCTGCCGACACAAGGCAGTCTGCGCAAAGGCGTTGAAGCCAAAGATGCTGTGGCTGTGAAGAAAGACGCTGAAGCCTTGGCCGCGATTTTCAAAACATCCGAAGCATTTTGGAAAGCTCGCAAGGCTCAGGATGCCGTTGATTTTTCAGCTCAGGCTGTGGCCGGTGCCAATGAAATCGCCAAACTGGCTGCCGCAGGTGAATGGGACAAAGTCCCGGATGCTCAGAAAAAGGTTGGGGCGACCTGCATGGGATGCCATAACACTCACCGCGAAAAGCTGCCGGAAGGCGGTTACAAGATTAAATAGCCTGTTCGGTTCCATAGAACCATCGGCTGTTAAAGTCTGATCGTGACGCGCACCGCTTTCAATGCTGTGCGCGTTTTTTTGTTTTGGAAGGTCGTATGCTGTATATGGTCATCGAACATTTCAAACATCAAAACGCCGTGCCTGTATATCAGCGATTTCGCGAACAAGGGCGGCTTGCGCCGGAAGGGGTGACCTACATCGCCAGCTGGGTGGATGTGGAGTTGCATCGCTGCTTTCAAGTGATGGAAACCGAAGATCGCCGCTTGTTGGATGAGTGGATGGCGAACTGGGAAGACTTGGTGGACTTTGAAGTGATTCCGGTGCTGACATCCGCCGAAGCGGCCAGCAAAGTTCAACAGTGATGATTACTGTCAATCCAATCGGAGTTGTCCGAAATGTCAGGCAAACACCGGAAGATGATGACTGGGGCAAGGTCGCTTCAGAAATCATCCTCAACGAAGAACTTCCCGAAGAAAGCCTGAGCGAGATCGAAACCTTTTCCCACATCGAAGTGATTTACTTTTTTCACTTGGTGGATGAACAGAAGATCGAAACCGGTGCGCGGCATCCACGTAATAACTCGCAATGGCCCAAAGTCGGCATCTTCGCGCAGCGTGGCAAAAACCGTCCGAACCGATTGGGCGCAACCATCGTCCGATTGGTGCGCCGTGAGGGCCGCACGTTACTTGTGGCTGGATTGGACGCAATTGACGGCACACCCGTGCTGGACATCAAACCTGTGATGCGGGAATTCCTGCCGCACGACGAAATCACACAACCGGATTGGGCTACGGAACTTATGCAAAATTACTGGGAGAAAACCAAATGACACCACTCAATTCCATGACTCGACGCTCGTTTTTGACAATGGCTGGCGCAGCTTCGGCTTCGTTGGCGTTTGCCTCGGTCCCTGCGTTTGCCGCGAAGAAATTGCCCATTGGCATAGAGCTGTACGCCGTGCGCGATGAGCTGCAAAAAGATTTGATGGGAACGCTGCGCGCTGTTGCCAAACTGGGGTATGAAGTCGTCGAGTTTTACTCGCCTTACGCACAATGGACGCCGGAGTATGCCAGGCAGGTTCGCGCGTTGCTGGATGAATTGAAGATCAAATGCCTTTCGACGCACAACAGCGCGAATGTCTTTACGCCGGAAGCCCTGCCGAAAGCCATCGAACTCAACCAAATCATCGGATCGAAAACTTTGGTCATGGCCAGCGCGGGTAACGTGAAAGGCCTGGACGGATGGAAAGGCGTTGCCGATAAACTGACTGCCGCACAGGAAAAGCTGAAACCGCTGGGCATGCGCGCCGGGTTCCACAACCACAAAACCGAATTCATGCCGATTGACGGCAAACGCCCGATGGAAGTGCTGGCTGCCAACACGCCTAAGGATGTTACGCTGCAATTCGATGTCGGCACTTGCATCGAAGCCGGGTATGACCCCATTGCGTGGATCAATGCCAATCCCGGACGCATTCGTTCCTTGCACCTGAAAGATTGGACGGGCGCGGACAACAAACCCGACAAAGGCTACCGCGTGTTGTTTGGCGAAGGCGATGCTCCGTGGAAGAAAATCTTTGCCGCCGCAGAAGCCAAAGGTGGCGCGGAGTATTACTTGATGGAACAGGAAGGCAGCCGCTTCAGTTCATTGGAAACGGCGGAAAAGTGTTTGGCGACTTATAAAAAACTGAAAGCCTAAGCTTGGAGATATTCATGCGGCTTACATCCTTCCCCATTTTTGCCTTGATGGTGCTGTTGGCAGGTTGGACACTTGGCCAACAGCAAAATGCCCCGCGTTCGGAAGTCGCGGGCATTCCGGTCAATTACGACGAAGCGAAAGTGGGGGCTTACACGTTGCCTGATCCGCTGGTGATGGCAGACGGTAAGCCCGTGCGCGATGCCAAAACCTGGACTCAAAAACGGCGACCGGAAATTGTGCGCTTGTTTGAAGAACACCAGTTTGGGCGCAGCCCAGGGCGACCGTCTGGGATGAGCTTCGACGTTTTTGACAAAGGAACGCCTGCGCTCGACGGTAAGGCGTTGCGTCGGCAAGTAACGGTTTACTTTTCGCCGAACAAGAACGGGCCGAAAATGGATTTGCTGATTTACTTGCCTGCCGAAGCTCGCAAGCCTTTGCCGTTGCTGCTCAACATCAGCTTCACTGCCAATTCCAGTACTGTAGACGATCCGGGAATCAAGCCAGGCGAAGCCTGGAATCGCGACAAACAGAAAGTGCCCGCTTCGCAGGGCAGGGCATTCGGCAAACTGAATGTCGCGCCGTTTCTGGCACAAGGTTTTGGAGTGGCAACGGTGTATTACGGCGACATTGACCCGGATTTTCTTGGCGGCATTCCACATGGCGTTCGGGCATTGTACTTGAAGCCGGGAGAGAAAGAACCCGCGCCCAACGAATGGGGCGCGATCGGAGCCTGGGCTTGGGGGTTAAGCCGCGCGCTGGATTATCTGGAAACCGATAAAGGCGTGGACGCCAAACGGGTCGCCATTATGGGCGTGTCGCGTTTGGGGAAAACTGTGATGTGGGCAGGCGCGCACGATCCGCGTTTTGCAATGGTCATTGCCAGTTGTTCCGGCGAAGGCGGCGCGGCACTCAGCCGCCGCAATTATGGCGAAACGATCAAGCACCTGACTGAACCAACTCGCTACCCGTATCAGTTTGCTGCGAATTATGGAAAGTTTGGCGATCACATCAATGAGTTTCCGGTAGATGCGCACATGCTGGTTTCGCTGATTGCACCGCGTCCAGTGTTGCTGCAAACCGGCGACACAGATACGTGGTCAGATCCGAAAGGCGAATTTCTGGCGGCTGTCGCCGCGGAACCTGTGTTCAAGTTGCTGGGCAAACAAGGGCTTGGCACAGCTCAAATGCCTGCCGCCGGACAGCCGATTTTTCATACGCTCGGCTATGTGATGCACGCGGGCGGACACGGCACGATTCCCTCCGATTGGGAGTTGTTTCTAAAGTTCATGCAATTGCACCTGCGATAACTCGCTTCAACTGGAATGAAATTCAAAAAGAAAACCTTGCTGAAATTCTTGGCTGTCGTTGTCGGAGTGTCCGCCACGATTCTTTTGCTGTTGAGTGTGCCGCATCCGTTTTTCCGGGGCTCGGTCAGCGCAAAAAATCTGGCCTTGTATTCCGATCAGCCGTTTTCGCCGGAATCCGGCCAGCACGTTTTAGCGTTGGTGGAAGCCAAGCTTGCCAAGTCGCCCTTGTATTCCGCTGAGCAAAAGCACGAAGTTTTTATCTGCAATGCGCGGTGGCGGCAGCGGCTGTTTTTCACGTATGTGTACGGCGTGGGCGGCGTGAATTACTACCCGCTCACGACCAATGTCTTCCTGCGCGATTCGATTATCGAAGAAAACTGTTTGATTGGCCCGAAAGGGAATCGTGTGCCGGGCGAACGCACCTTGGATTATTTCATCACACACGAAATTACGCATACGTTGACGGGACAAGCCGTTGGCCCGATTGATTATCATCGGCTGCCGCAATGGAAGCGTGAAGGGTATGCGGATTATGTCGGCAAAGGTGCCGCATTCAATTACGACGACGCCAGGCAGGCTTTTCTGGCGAACGATCCCAAAATGGATTGGGCAAAGTCGGGTTTGTATTGGCGCTTTCATTTGTTGGTCGCGCATCTGTTGGACAAACAGCACTGGGATGTAAATCGCTTGCTGGCGGAACCGATTGAACAATCTGTTGTCGAAGACATGATTCGGGCGGAAAAGCCTTGAATCTGATTTAGCCGAACCCTTCTATGAATCAACCACCTGCAAACAGCACGATCGTCTCTCAGCGCGTGGATGCCGTTGACCTGCTGCGCGGCGTCGTGATGGTCATAATGTTGTTGGATCATACGCGGGAATTTGTTCACCGCGAAGTGCTGAATTTCGACCCCACAGACCTGACCAAAACGACTACGCTGCTGTTTTTCACTCGCTGGATCACGCATTTTTGCGCGCCAGTTTTTGTCTTCCTGGCTGGCACGGGAGCTTATCTGCAAGGTGCGCGGGGCAAAAGCAAAGCGGAACTGTCGAAGTTTCTGGTGACACGCGGGCTATGGTTGATCTTGCTGGAACTGACGCTGATTCGCGTGATTGTCTGGTTCAATGTGGATGTTCACTTTGCGATGATGTTGCAAGTGATCTGGGTGATCGGCGTTTCGATGATCGTGCTCGCCGGCTTGATCCATCTGCGACTGCGCACAATTGCAATCATCAGTCTTACGATGATCGCGTTGCATAACGCGCTGGATTTGTTTCGCGTCAGGCCAGCTGCTCCCGGCATGGCTGGACCAGGCTTTTGGGCTTCGATTTGGATGGTGCTACATCAGCCGGGCATTATCTTTTTCACGCCAACAATTCATGGTTTGGTGTTGTATCCGTTGATTCCATGGATCGGAGTGCTGGCTGCCGGATATTGTTTTGGCGCGGTGTACCAGTGGACGCCGGAACAACGGCGAGGCTTTCTGCTCAAACTGGGTGGCGGAATGTTGGTCTGTTTTGTTGCGTTGCGAGCGATCAATCTTTACGGTGATCCGCTTCGGTGGAGCGTGCAGAAAAATGCCATCTTTACGCTGCTGTCTTTCCTGAATGTATTGAAGTACCCGCCTTCGTTGCTGTTTTTGCTGATGACTCTGGGCGGTGCCATTGTGGCACTGCCGTGGTTCGAGCGAATCGAACAAGGCTGGCTTTCACGCGTCTTCGTCACTTTTGGACGCGTGCCACTGTTGTTTTATGTCGGTCAATGGATCAGCGCTCACGTGATGGCAATTTCGGCAGGACTATTGGTTGGGCAACCCATTGGCTGGCAATTTACTGGTTTGCTGGACCGGCCTTCGCCGAATCCTGGCAATCTGGGCTTTTCGCTGTGGGTGGTTTATCTCTGTTGGCTTCTTGGCTTATTGCTTCTGTATCCGATCTGTCGCTGGTTTGCCGACGTGAAGCGCCGCCGCAAGGATTGGTGGTTGAGTTATTTATGAGAGGAATTCACGAATGAAAAACATCGCAACGGTTCTCTTCAGTTTCCTGATTGTCGGAACGGCAATCACGTATGCACAAACGCCTTCACAACAACCGGTTCGTGCCCAGCAACCGCCCAGAGGCGGCGGCCCTCCACCGATGCCTCCGGGGCCAAACCCGAATTCGCAATACCGGCTGGGGCCGGATTCGCTGCCGCAAGAAGGTGTGCCGAAAGGCGAAATCCGCGGGCCGTACACTTTGCCCAGCACCAGCGGAGCCTATCCCGGAACGCAGCACACCTATTGGATTTACGTTCCGGCGCAATATGATCCGGCGGTTCCGGCGGCGCTGATGGTGTTTCAGGATGGCCAGGCCTTCAAAGAAGAATTTGGCGACATTCGCGCTCAAAACGTGATGGACAATCTGATCTATCGCCGTGAAATCCCGGTCATGATCGGCGTGTTCATCAATCCAGGCCGCACGCCTGAACAGCCTGAACCCAACGCGCAGGAATGGGGCGACCGCACGACCAATCGGCCTATTGAATACAACACGCTTGATGACAAATATGCTCGCGTGATTACCGAAGAACTGATGCCTGTGCTGTACAAGGACTACAACATTTCCAAAGATCCCGAAATGCACGGCATCGGCGGATCGAGTTCCGGCGCAATTGCCGCCTTCACCGTTGCCTGGGAGCGGCCGAACCATTTTCGCAAAGTGCTGAGCAATGTCGGAAGCTTCGTCAATTTGCAGGGCGGCCACGTCTATCCCGAAAAAGTGCTGGAAAGCGAAAAGAAACCGATTCGCGTGTACCTGTGCGATGGCCGCAACGACAATCGCGGATTGCGAGGCAACGGCGAGTATGACGAAAAGCGCGACTGGTTTTATCAGAACGTCCGGTTGATGAAAGCGCTGACGCAAAAAGGCTACGACGTGAATTATTCCTGGAGCATGAATCTGCACGGCCAAAAATACGGCGGGATGATCATGCCCGAAATGATGCGCTGGCTGTGGCGCGACGCACCGGCTTCAACGGATGTGAAGGACTGGGTGGAACGAAGCTTTCGCCAGCCGCCTGCAAAGAAAAATTAAATCCCAACAGATTGACTTAACCCACTAACGAAGGAACTACATCAATGAGCACGTTATCCCCTGCACGAATCATGGAAGTCGGCATGGCTTTTTGGCCAGCGAAAGTTTTGCTTTCGGCGATAGAGCTTGGACTATTCACGAAACTGGGCGCGAATGCCATGACTGGCGCAGACCTTCAGCTTGCCCTTGGATTGCATCCGCGAGCGAATCCTGATTTTTTCGACACGCTGTTGGCGCTTCACTTTCTGGAACGCGACGGCGACGGCCCGCAGGCGTTGTATCGCAATACGGCGGAAACCGCGCTATTTCTGGATAAAAACAGCCCTGCGTTTATGGGAGGTTTCCTGGAAATGGCCAACGCCCGCTTGTATCCATTCTGGGGCGACCTGACTGAAGGGCTTCGAACGGGCAAGCCGCAGAACGAAGTGAAGCATACAGGTAACTCAGTGTTCGGCGAGCTTTACAGTGATCCGGAGCGGCTTGAATTATTCATGGACGCGATGAGCGGAATCTCCGCAGGCAATTTCCAAGCGTTTGCCGAGAAGTTTGATTTCTCTCGTTATCGCACAATGTGTGATGTAGGCGGCGCGACCGGTCAGTTGTCCCGGTTAGTTGCCCAGCGACACACTCACATGCAGTGCATATCCGCCGATCTGCCGGAGGCTACGCAAATCGCCGAGCGAAAAATTGCGGCTGCGGGATTGGCGGATCGAATCGCCGCGCAGCCGATTGATTTCTTCGCTGACCCTCTGCCCAAAGCGGATGTGATTACGATGGGCATGATTCTTCACGACTGGAATCTGGAGAAAAAGATGCACTTAATTCGCGCCGCCTACGATGCCTTGCCTCCCGGAGGCGCGTTCGTTGTGATTGAAAACCTGATTGATGACGCGCGCCGCGAGAACGCATTTGGGATGATGATGTCCCTGAATATGCTGATTGAATTTGGCGATGCGTTCGACTTCACCGCCGCCGATTTCTTCGGGTGGTGCCGGGAAGTTGGTTTCACGAAATTTGAAGTGATTCACTTGGCAGGCCCGGCAAGTGCAGGTGT
>DAOMFR010000041.1:37903-47719 GCA_035429885.1 Blastocatellia bacterium | reverse complement strand
CCGCCTCGCCAGTCGTACATCACAATGTAAGCAGGCAGGTTTTGATTCTCGGTTCCCAATCCGTAAGTCACCCACGAACCCAGCGACGGGCTGCCCGGGCGAATGTTGCCGCTGTTCATTTGAAAGATCGCGGGCGAATGATTGTTGCTTAGACAATAAAGAGAGCGAATCACGCACAACTCATCGGCGACGCTGCCGAGATTGGAATAGAGTTCGGAAATGTCTACGCCGCCGTGCCCGTACTTTTTGAACTTGTATGGCGAAGCCATCAAGTTGCCGTTCTTGTTGAAGGTTTCCAGTTTGTCCAAATTGGGCAACGGCTTGCCGTGATTTTTGGTGAGTTCCGGTTTCGGATCGAACAAATCAACCTGGCTTGGTCCGCCGTACATAAACAAAAAGATGACCGACTTGGCTTTGGCGGCGAAATGCGGAGCTTTTGGAGCCAGTGGATTCACGTCTTTGGCATCCGATGAAGCCGGCGTCGCCGCCAGCAATCCATCCTTATCCAGCAAGGAGCTTAGCGCCAAGCCGGAAAAGCCGGCTCCGGCCTTGAAGATCAGTTCACGGCGAGTCATGGATTGCGACTGAAGAAGCGAAAGTGAATCTTTTGTGTTCATTGGATAAACCACCTTGAATTCATTGAAATGGGAACGTCATCAATATAAAGCAAATGAGCGAAGCTTCAAGGCACCAACGGCGGAAGATGAGAATCATCTTCCGCCGTTGGCACCGCAGTTTCAATTGTCCGTTTGAGTGTTTAGAAGCTACCACTCAAACCGCACCGTTCCCTGAAGCTGGCGCGGTTTGAAACCATTCACCGCTCCGTAGGAACTACCCAAACTGGCAATGCCTTCGCTGTTGGGAGCATTCAGTCCCTGCACGTTGAACATATTGAAAAAGTCTATGTTCACGCGCAGACGATACCGCTCCTTGATGGAAAATACTTTCAACAATGAAGAATCTGCAACCCAGTTGAATGGCCCCGTCAGGTACTGATTGCGCCAGGGATGATATCCCGTGTCCAGCGCAACTCGCTGGCAATTCACGCGCGGTGAACCGGTGGCATATTCGCACTTGGTATTGGTAAAGCTCTTATCGAGAGGGATGTATACTACGTTCGTGTCATAGTCATTCGAAATCGTAGTGTCCGTGCTGGGAGTTCCGGTGGGATACGGAGTGATCGGTTTCTGAGCCGGTTTGTAATTGTCCGGCAAACCAAAAACGCCGATGCGTAATCCGGCTGCGTTCTTTTGGTTAATGACTCGATTCGAAATGTAGCCGTTGAACCACAAATACCCCGGCGTGCAACGTTCATCAGCTGGATTCGCCGAAGTGCTGGGCGTGGCGCGGCAATCCAGAATCTTATACTTCTTGCCATACACTTCGAAGTTGCCGAACTCTCCCCAATTGCCTGTCGGCTTGGCGTACCAGGTGTTCAGCATTGTGGCGTTGCCAGCCAATTTCCAACCGCCAACCAGACCATTCAGAAATCCCGAAGAGCGGCCCAGGAATTTCTTGCCCTTTCCAAAGGGAAGGTCGTAATTGAAATTCCCGCGAATCCGGTGTTTCGGAACAGCCAGATCCCGGTCATAGAACAGTTTCCGGTTCAAATCATATTCATCCGTGGGAACAGTCCCTGACAGATACAACGTGGGGTCATAAACGACTGCGGTATCGTCGCGGAAGGAGTTTCCGGCCAAGCGCAACGAATTGGTCATTGTGTAAAACGCCTGGAATCCCAAACCGCCGCTGAAGCGTTTTTCAATCTGCGCAGTCCAGATCGACGTGTTGATATACCCGGTCTTTTGCTGGATGCGAACCGAGGTGTAGGCACTCTTGTCGTAAACGCGCAGCGCGACTCCCGAAAACGTGCCGGTCGGTTTCGACGCGTGCGTTTGCGTGTAGTAAATATAATCGTTTGGTTGCGGGTTGATCTCTTTCAACTGGTCAGCGTTCAACCCGTGTTTGCCGGTGTAGGTCACGCGAAACACCATGGATTTGGTGATTTGTTTTTCAATCGCCATGTTCCATTCGTGAATGCGCAAACTCGGTTGATTTTCGGCCATGCCGATGACGCTTTGACCACGGCCAAGCGCCGCCACGCTGTTGATGTCCACCACGCTGGAAGTATTGACGCCCGCTATGTAATGCACTTTCGGGTCAGTCCCGAAGTTGGCTCTCAGCAAGTAATTCTGAATGCCATCCGGACTTTGCGCGGCACTGTTCGGGTTGTAAGTGAAGGTAGTGCGGAACGGCAGCAAGGTCGAGAAATTCGCCAATAAGGTTCGCATCGGCAGCGCAGACGTGTAAATTCCGTAACCTCCACGAATCACCATTTGCTTGTTGCCGTCAAACAAGCGGTATGCAAAACCCGCGCGCGGGCTGAAATCATACAAGTTCGATTTGAAAAGCTGTTTGGATTTGCCGACATCTGCCGCTGATTCGAATTTGATGCCGATGTCCTGATACGCCCGAATCAATTGAGGCGTAGTCGCGCCAATCTTGATGTAATAATCCAGCGATTCGGGCAGCAACATCGCATGATTCTGCACATCAAACGCACTGATCAGTTGATTGCGTTCGTGGAAAGCAGGATTCACGTCCCAGCGCATTCCCGGGGTGATGGTCAGGCGATTAGTGACGCGATAACTGTCTTGCAGGTAAAAGCCAAACTTCTTTTCGTACACTTGCATAAAGCCGCGTTTCAGCCCGACGTTGTAAGAGCCTGCATATCCCAGAAAGAAATTCGCGGTGTCGTAACCAGTTTGCGCAGTCACTGCCGGATTGGCCTGAGCCGGATCTTGCAGCGCCGTGCCAAGGCTATTGAAGCTGGCCGCGCCGGAAATATCACCTTGATCCGGCAACAAATGTTCGCGGTCGTTGGTGAAGCTGCCGCCGAATTGAATGTTGTGCGTTTTGCGGACCAGCGTGTAGTTCTGCTGGAAGTTCGTGATCAGACTGTACACCGCGCGGCGGTTATCGCCTTCGATGTAGGTGTAATTGGCTGCGCCACCCAGGCCAAGACTTCTGAGCGCAGGCCAGCCGATTTCACTAAAATTATTCGGCAAGCCCAACTGTTTGGAAAAATTCTGTTGGTTATCAATCGGGCCAGCAATCGTTTGCGTGCTTTGCCAAGTTCGATTGAAAAGTGTTTCCACAAAGAACGTCGGCGAGAACGTGTGCGTCCAGCTTAACGCGCCGGCGATGGCTTCCATCGGAAGATAAGTCACGTTGGCTTCGTTGTGGGCGGTTGGAGCGCCATTACCTGTGCCCGTGCCCAGAAAGTTGGAATAAATTCGGCCGCCGTTTACTTTGAAAAACGTGTTGTCGTTTTCGCTGAAGCGATGATCCAAACGGATTGTTGTGGGGTCGTCGTTGCGGTTCGGAAATGCATTGGTGGCAACGGGAATTTTCAGGTTATTGGCGACGACAGGGTTCGAAATGTCATTCGGCAACGGTGTAATGCCGAACATATATTTCGCCAGCGGGCTGATGCGATTCAGCGGAATCTGGTTATTCGGGAACTGATCGCGCACGGCCACTTGCCGTCCGTTGATGGTTTGAATGCGAGTCGTCAACGGATCGTAAATTTTGATCTGGCGGCCAAGCGAATCAATCAAGCCGCTGAAATCGCCATTACGCATAGCCGCCGTCGGCACGACAAATTCGCGCGTGATTCCCTGACGCAACCGATTGCCTTCGCGCGAGAAGAAAAAGAACGTTCTGTTGTGGCCGTCATACCAGGCTTTGCCGCCTTGGCCAAAGCGCGGCAAATAAACAGGGCCGCTGATGGAACCGCCAAATTCGTTACGGATCAGTTTGGGCACTTTGTAATCGCCTCCGGGCAAAACATCCTGCCGCGCCCGCGCCACACCAAAAGCGTTATTGCGATGCGTTTCAAACAAGGAACCGTGAATCTGGTTGCCGCCGCCTTTGGTGGTAATGATGACCGAAGTCGGAGTCGTGTATTTGGCAGACGAGCTGCTGGTTTCAATTTTGACTTCGCCGATGGCTTCCAAACCCGACACGATACCGGAACCGCCAAATTCACGATTGTTTGTTGTCGCGCCGTCTTGCGTGTAATTGGTGGAATACACCATCAAGCCGCTGATGCGGACGCCGCCGTTGACGTCGTTAATGGCCTCAACGCCGGGAGTCACGTCTTCCAGCAAGGTATTGATATTGCGTCCGTTGACAGGCAATTCCGAAATTCGCTTGGCGTCCAATGTCGAACCTTCGGTCGGATCGCTGACCGAAACCAGCGGGGTCACGTTCCCTTCAATCACGACGGTTTCAGTGACTTCTCCGGCAGTAAGCGCCGGATTGACTTCCGTTACGCGCCCGGTTTCAACCGTTAGCTCGCCTTCCCAGGCTTTCATACCGATGGCTTCGATTCGCACTTTGTATCTGCCAATCGTCAGAGACGGAGTAACAAAAAAACCTTCGCCGTTGGTTTCGGAGTTCACGACGCTCCCTGTGGCAGGATGAGTGATACGAACTTTGGCGCCAGGAATGATGGCTCCTGTGGCATCTTTGACTGTGCCTTGAATTGTGCCGCCACCCGCACTCGATTGAGCGCTAGCGATGCCGAACGCCAAGACAAACATCGTCACCAAAAAGAGCGATCTGGCAACGAATGAACCAATACCTGATTTCAACATAACGGATAATTCCTCCAGTGGAGTGAGACGATTGAGCCGAATCAATCAGCCTGCGAAATTTTGAGGTCAGCGAATCACCTTGCCTTTGACTCCTAACACTTGAGCCGCAACCAGGTTATTGCCAAAATTGTTGAAGTCCTTGAATTGCCACACGACTTTTTTATCTCGCGTGACTTCGATCAGTTGAGGATTTTCAGGCCCAGCATGCGTGTTGCCGATGATTAAATTGCCATTCGGCAAGTATTGTAAGGTGGTCATCCAGGCAAAGGTGATGCCCGGTAATTCTGTGTGGTCAACGCTCCAGACAATTTTGCCTTCACGTGTGACTTCAAACACTCGGTTGTTGTTTCCGCCCGCGATCATGGTGTTGCCATTGGGCAAGCGGATTGCGCCAAACACTTCAACGCCGTGTCCTTCGACTCCGTGGCCGTCAGCTCGAGGACGCCCGTTCAGGTCCAGCGCGTATTCCCAGACAATTTTGCCTTTGCCGTCATACTCACGAACCTTGCCTTCACCTTCCTGACAAACCAGATAATTGCCATTGTCCAGTTTGCGAACCATGCGCGTATCGCGATGCGAATTGGATTTGACGACGGTCAGCGGAATCTCTTTGACGATCTTATCTGCCTTGTCTACTTCGATCAGGCGCGAATTGCCGCTTTCGGCGATCAAGGTCATTCCGTCTTTCAAACGCTGGTAAGAATGAATCTCGACTTTCCCCGCGTAACCTTCTTTGGGCTTGGATTCATGCTTCCAGACAACCTGCTTGTCTCGGCTGACTTCGACCACAGTGGTATAACCAGTTTGGAACAGCACACCTCCATTGGGCAGCGCCTGAATGTCATGAATTTCACGCGCATCCGGGTTCGGAACTTCCCATTCGACTTCGCCCTTGGAGTTAATGATGGCGACGTGTTTTTTGTCTGCTCCGAGCACTTTGTAATCGCGCTTGGCTTCAACGGCATAAGCGCTAAAAGTCCTTGCAGAATAGGTAGTTAGCACTAAAGCAGCGACGCAAAACAGCGCGCAGATCAACCCGATGAGTTTCAGTTTTCCCAAGACGAGGCCTCCTTATTTTCGAGCCGTGACCGCAAATGAAGTTTGTGAAGTTGGTTGATGCCGAGAACTCGACATCAATCTGCCAGAAAAGCGGGCGCAGTTTACACTGCTCTCTACACATGGACAAACCAGTTTCTGATATTGTCGCAAAAGTTTTTTCCGAATTTTCAACCGAAGCTTGACCAACTGGCGATGGCGTCTAATGATGCATTTGCGTTGGAGCAGCACCCCAAATTTCCATTCTGATGATTACACTGGTCAATCCAATCTGGCTGATTCTGGCGATCCCACTATTCACTGCCTGGTGGATATGGAAACCGTTCTCGCGTTTTTTGCGGATTGCCCGACTCGCTTTATTATCGTTGATCTTGCTGGCGCTTTGCGGCTTGTCGGTCAAACTTCCCAGCCGCGCCGGAACCGTGATCGTCGTCGCCGACCGCAGTCTTTCGATGCCTGCAAATGCCGAAGCTGCCGAGCGTGAAGCCATCGAGTTGATCCAACGCGCCATGAGCAGCGATGACCGGTTGGCCGTGATTTCATTTGGGCAAAACTCCGCGATCGAACGCTCTCCGCAAACCGGCGCGTTTGCCGGATTTACCAATCGGATCGAAGCCGACGCGTCCAATTTGAACGAAGCTGTGGAAAAGGCGCTATCACTGATTCCACAAGATGCGCCGGGAAAAATCCTGGTGATTTCCGACGGGCGCTGGACGGGCAACGATCCAGCAAGCGCGGCAGCACGAGCGGCTTCACGAGGAGTGGCCATTGATTTTCGCTCGCTGCAACGCTCGGTGACTGGCGATTTGGCAATCGCGCAGATTGACGCTCCGGTGACGGTCACGCCCGGCGAAGCATTTATGCTGACGGCTTGGGTCAAATCTCCGACGTCGCAGGAAATTAACTTCGAGATGCTGCGCGGTGGCCAAGTTCTGGCTGCAGGAAAAACCAACGTCAGCGCAGGACTGAATCGCCTGACCTTCCGCGATCTGGCCGAAGCGCCCGGCGCGCAACGCTATTCCATCAAAATTTCCGGCCTGTCTGGCAACAATGCTGACGATCCGATTCCCGAAAATAATTTGGCGAAAGTGCTGGTCGGCGTGCAAGGGCCTCGCCCTTTGCTGGTTGTGACAACATCGGAAAGCTCCGGCTTGGCACGCTTGCTGAGCGGCGGTGGATTGACTGTCAAAACTCAAAAGCCTGAAGAGAGTGATTGGTCGCTGGACTCGCTGGCAGGATTTTCCGGCATCGTGCTGGAAAATGTGTCCGCCAACAAAGTCACCGAACGAGGAATGGAAAGCCTTTCCGCTTGGGTCAAAGAAACTGGCGCAGGCTTGATGATGACCGGAGGAAAAAACTCGTTCGGTTCGGGCGGGTATTTCAAATCGCCGTTGGAGCCGCTGTTGCCGGTTTCGATGGAATTGCGGCAAGAGCATCGCAAATTGTCGCTGGCGATGGTCGTAGCAATGGATCGCTCTGGCAGCATGGCTGCGCAAGTAGCTGGCGGTCGCACGAAAATGGACTTGGCGAATCTGGCGGCAGTTCAAGTCCTCGACCTGCTTGCGCCATCGGACGAATTCGGCGTCGTTGCTGTGGACAGCTCTTCGCACATCATTGCTGACGTGAAGCCTGTCGAAGGCAATGCAGCGAAAATCCGCCGGGACATTTTGATGGTGGACGTTGGCGGCGGCGGCATTTTCATTTACGAAGCGCTTTCGACAGCAGCCAATATGCTCTTGAACGCCAAAGCCGGAACTCGGCACATCATTCTGTTTGCGGACGCCTCCGATTCCGAAGAGCCGGGCAATTACCGCGAACTGCTGCAACAGTGCGAACAAGCCGGAATCACTGTCAGCGTCATCGGTTTGGGCCAAGAAACCGACAGCGATGCAGCGTTGTTGCGCGACATTGCCAAACGCGGCAGCGGTCAAATTTACTTCACCGAAAGCGCCGAAGAATTGCCTCGCCTATTTGCGCAAGACACCATCGTCGTTGCGCGCAGCACCTTTCTGGAAGCGACCACACCCATTCAAACCACAGGAGGATTGGTTACGTTGACAGGCAAACAGTTCAGCGGCTTGCCACCGGTTGGCGGTTACAATCTGTGTTACCTGCGACCTAAAGCCAATCTGGCGACCGTCACGACTGACGAATACAACGCGCCGATTGTCGCGTCATGGCAAGCGGGAAGCGGACGCGTGCTGACGTATACCGGCGAAGCGGATGGCGATTTCACAGGCCCGATTGCCGGTTGGAGCAGCGCCGGGGATTTCTTTACCAGTTTGGCGCGCTGGACTGCCGGAGACACGGCGAACCTGCCCGGCAATATGCTGGTCACACAACAGGTCAAAAACGGCATCAGCGTCATTCAACTTCACCTTGATCCCGACCGTGATGAGTCAGTAGCCGGACCGTCAGGGAGCGGCTCAGCCGGATCAGTACCGCGACCGGTAGGGAGCGATTCCTCGCTGACCTCTCTTCCCCAAGTCACAACCTTACGCGGCGTCACAGGTTCAAAGCCGACTGCCGAAAAAGCCGAGATGCATTGGGCAGATGCAGATACCTTGGAACTTTCCATCGCGCTCAATGGCAGCGAGACCGCACTGTCCACGGTCGAAATTCCTGGCGCTCATCCATTGACGCTTTCGCCAGTCACGCTTCCCTATTCGCCGGAATTCAAGCCGGTCGAAGCTGATGAAGGCCAAACAGCGTTAGCTCGACTGGCTAGTGCCACGGGCGGCAAAGAGCGTTTGGACTTGACCGGCGTTTGGAAAGATTTGCCGCGCCAGCCACGGCTGATTGAACTGGCTCCGTGGTTATTGCTGACGGCGATTGCAGTGTTGTTGCTCGAAGTGCTGGAACGCCACACCGGCCTGGTCACCGCGCAAGCCTTGCCTCTGTTCCAAAAGCTGCCCGCCTTGAAGCTGAAACGAAAAACCAAGGTTTCTCAACCGATTCTTTCCCAACCAACATCGGCGTTAGCCAACGCGACTCCGCCCGAAACCGTCGAACCCCCGAAACCGGAAACCCAACTGCCGGAACCGGCAGCGATGTTCGATGCGCTGCAACAAGCGCGACAAAAGGCGAAAGAACGAACTCAACGCTGATCCGATTTCCTCAGTAGGAAGTAGTGATGAAGACCATGCCCAAATTGCGATTGAATCTGTTCCTGGTTTGTCTGATGCCAATGGCAATTCTGACACTCAGCAACAGTGTCTGGCGCGCACGCGCAGATTCAGCATCGGCACAGACCATTACCATCAGCCCAGACACTTTGCCGAATCCCACGTTCAGCGCGACTTACACTCAACAATTAACGCAAACCGGCGGCAATGGCACCATCACCTGGAGCATTAGCGAAGGCACGTTGCCGGAGGGAATCAGCCTTCAATCCTCTATGGGAATTTTGTCCGGCGAGCCAAGAGCAACAGGTACATTCAACTTCACAGTTAAAGCAACGGATGCCGCCGGTATGACAGGTACAAAAGCGCATATCTGGTCAATCAATTGCCCGTCGTTGTCGATCACGCCCACCACATTTCCGATGGCGAAAACAGGTGAGTTTTATAGCCAGCTTTTTAACGCGAGCACGAACACTTCCATCAATCTACTGACTGAGCGTAAAGCGGCGTTGGTACCTGCGCCTCCTCCAACTTTCAAATACTCACTCATTGGCACGCTGCCTATCGGCCTGACGTTCTTTTCATACTTAACCGTTGCGCCCGGAAAAGCGATCAATGGAATTCGGGGAACGCCAGCAGAAACAGGAATCTTTCACTTCACGATTCAAGCAATTCCTTATGGCAACACAGACACGTCCTGTTCCACTTCGCAAAATTACACATTGATTGTGCAGGAGGGTTCACCGCTTACCCAATGGGCGCAGATCGAAGATTCGCAACCGTGCACAGGCCCCGGCAGCATTGTTACGGTGATGGCTTCGGTCAAAAACACGACGGCAAATTCCCAGCTCAGCAGTCTGCAATCAACACTCAATACCTCATTGCTTGCGTTACCAGGAACGTGCACGGCCGATGTCGGAGCTTGTGTCATACTGAATGCTTCTGCCGTTACGTGGCGAGGTTCGTTGGCGGCGGGC
>DAOMFR010000041.1:30486-37803 GCA_035429885.1 Blastocatellia bacterium | reverse complement strand
TCTTCCACGGACCCAACGCGGCAAAACACGCGCATCAACCTGACCAATTCCCATTCGCAATTGTCTGCGTACGTGCACTTGTTCTTTGTCGCCGAAGGATGCTCTGTGGCTGACAGTTATCTGTGTTTGACGGCAAACCAAACCGCAAGCTTTTTGACGTCTGATCTTGATCCCAATACCACTGGCTACCTGGTCGCGATCGCCGTGGATTCGCAAGGGTGCCCAACCAATTTCAACTATCTGTCTGGAGATGAATACGTAAAGCTCGCCTCCGGCCACGCCGCCAATTTAAGCGCTCCGGCGTTTGCAGCAATCGCCGGAGGATTGCCGCTGTGTGATGCCACGGCAGTTACAGCAACAATGGCGTTCGATGGCATCAGCTACAACCAAATTCCGCAAACCTTGGCGGTGTCCGGCGTGGGTTCAAGGGCCGACGGAAATGATACGTTGTTGATCGTCAATCGAATTGGCGGCAATTTGGGCACTGGCGCGGCAACCCTGGGGACGCTGTTCGGCGTGTTCTATGACGATGCGGAAACTCCGCTCAGCTTTTCCCTTGCAGGCAGCTGCCAACTGCGAGGCTCTTTATCCAATAACTTTCCGCGCCTCACCCCTCGTTTTGAAAGCTTCATCCCCGCAGGACGATCCGGCTGGCTGAAACTGTTCAGCCAGGAAGCAGACGTAGGCATTCTCGGCTCGCAAATTAACTTCAACGCCAATGCCGCCAACGTAGCAGGCGCTTTTAATCAAGGCCACAACTTGCACGCATTGACATTTTCCGCAGCGAATACTTTGACGATTCCGGTATTTCCTCCGAACTGTTAAGACCTTCTGCCGCCCGGCCTCGCGGGCTCACCTGTTGGTCATATTTGCTCCCAGGGTTGCGCGCATTCGCGCGTCACCCTGGGCTACGCTCTGCTGCCCGACTTCGCGGGCAAAAGGCGAGTACCTCTTTGAAGAAAATTTTGGGAAACAACAAGCTGTTAAGCCAGGGGAAAACCGTGCAGAATAACTTCAGCGCATTTCTCCCCCAGTTGTTTCACAAATCCCAATCCACGGAGGAGCAAATGAATTTAGCCCGAAACTTTATCGTCGCAATATTGGCGCTGTGTTTTTTGTATTCTGCAACTGCCCAACGTCCAAAAGTGGATGCCGCCGCGAAGACTGTTGCCACTGTCGTGCAGCAGCAAGGCTACGAACCGCCTCACATTTTCCCGAACAAGGAATTGTATGAAATTGAAGAAGGCGAAACGTTGATCATTACGCTGAACGTGATCTTTCCTGCGCTGAGCGGAGGTTGCATTGAAACGATTGCGTATGATGCGTTGCCTGGAACTCCGGATTTCGTAACTGTCACGCCGACGTTCCAACGCGAGTTCAAAAAGGTCGGCAACAATGAATCTTACTTACACCAAACGGCGTTGCTGATTCTGTCTCCTCGGCAAGGCGACGCGGGAAAGTACGAAATCAAAATCCGCGAGAAGCTCTGTCCGCAAAGTGAAGGAGCCATTTTGCCCTTCAACGTCAGCGTGAAGCGCGCAAGTTATCTTCAGCGAAGAGGCATCAAACACACAAAAAATTAGCGACAAAGCAGCGTTAAGCAACAAAACTAACCAACGGCAACGCAAGAAAGTTACTGCAAGCATTTGATTTATTGACTCAGTGCCTTTCTGCTCCTAAGATGCCCCCCGTTGATGAGTGCCTCTCACAATCGCGTTATCAAGCACGTGTTTTTGTCATTCATCAGCATTCTGCGAAAGATACAGACCCAGAGCTAAACCTATGACCTTGTCGCCAGTGCAAACTGAGCGGCGTTGCGCGATTAACGGCCTGAAAGTAGTCCTCTCCCCTTGTTTGAGGTAGTTGATTCAGAGACCTCCAACACGCGCTACTTCTTATTTATTCTCCAGGAACTGCGGCCACTCTTTGTTTTGGTTGGCGGGTGCTAGGAATGGTGAATCAAACAGTAGCCGCCTCTGACTATTCGTGCTTGGAAACGTTATGTTCGCCTTCGTGACGCTTTCCAATCAGGAGTCACTCTCATGAATCGCACACACCACCGCCCATCTTCGCCACGAAAATTCTGGCTTAACACGAGAGTCTGTTTGCTGATTTCAGCAATTGTCTTTGTCCTGCTGGTTGGTTCCGCATGGATGCTGAAGGGAGATACCACTTTAGCATCGGCGGCGGCGCCGAACTTACACGAATCGGAAGAAGAGGAAGGTCCGTCCATTGTGGGAGACGAATCCACCACCAGCTCGCCACCTGACCTCAGGTCTTATACGCGCCCGTTGATCCCACAAGATCGCATTCCGCGCCCGAACCTGGCTCCGACCATTACCGTCGTTGACACCGTCGTCAACAACACCAATGCGAACCTAAAAAACACGGACACCTTTAACGACGGCGAACCAACGATTGCCATCAACCCGCTCAATCCCAATGAAATTGTGATCACGGCATTTTCTGGCAGCTGGGGCGCCAATTCGCCAATCTGGCATTCGACCGATGGCGGAAACACCTGGACGAAGGAATTCACCGTTCCCCAACCGCCTGGCGCGGGCAACGGCACGACGGGATGTCCTTGCGATCAGGCCGTGGATTACGGGCGCGGCAATCGCCTTTCCGGAACATTTCTATCGTTCACGCCCACGGATGTGTACAGCGGAACCACGACCAACCCGGCAAGCTCAGCAGCCTGGGGCTGGTTGCTTTCGATGGGGGTAGCACAACGGACGAACTCTGTCGCCGCTGGCAACACGGACCAGCCCTGGTTGCTGGTCAACCGCGATCCGACTACCGCCAGTCAGGATAACGTGTATGTCGCCTACGATGATTTCACGGTCAGTCCGCGCGGCATGCGCGTCGCAGTCGCGGCAGGTTCGAATCCTCCCAATTTCACGACGGATAATCTGGCGGGATTCGGCCCAACCGGAACCATCAATCCCGGTCACCGCCTGGCAGTGGATCCAAACTCTGGCGCGGTGTACAGCCTGTTTCAACAACTGGTTCAAACGAACGGCGATGGTTCTCGCAGAATCAATTACATGCTGAACCGTTCGACGAACGCCGGTGGCACTTGGACGTTGAATGGCAACCCAACTGGAATCATTGTGGCGACCGCCGACAGCAACCAACCCACGCCGAAATTCGGAACGGTCAATGCCCTGTTGGGCGGAGTGCTGCACGCCGCGGTGGATCCCACCAACGGTGACGTGTTTTACGTGTACGGTACCCGCGACAGCGGAACGGGAAACAACCGATTGGCGATTCGCCGTTTGACCAGCAACGGCATGGGCGGACTCAACATCGGCGCGGAAGTGTTTCTGACCGGTCAGGTCCAAGCCGCGCTGCCTTCGGTCACGATCACCGCCAACGGAACGGTTGGCGTGCTGTTTGACACGTATGACGGAATGAACAGCGGCTTTCCACAATTCACGGCGCACCTGATGATCAGCACCGATCACGGAGCGACCTTCATGGACAACACGCTGGAAACATTTCTATCCTCCGCGGCAGACAACAGCGATTCCAGACAGCGAGTGCTTGGCGATTACCAGCAAATGAAATCCGTCGGCAACATCATGTTTGGAGTGTTCACCGGCAACGGCGTTCCGTTTGGCCGCACCGTTTCAGATCACGACCCGATCTTTTTCAAAGCCAGCGTGGGAGCATGCGCAATCACTTGTCCGGCCAACATCACCACCAGCAATACCCCCAATCTCTGCGGTGCGACTGTTAATTATCCTGCGCCGACGACTTCTGGCGGATGTATTGGCGTGACGTGTTCTCCGGCTGCGGGCAGCTTTTTCCCCGTGGGAACGACAACGGTGACGTGTTCAACAGCCGATGGGCCATCCTGCAACTTCACTGTCACGGTCAACGATACGCAAGCGCCAAATATCACCTGTCCGGCGAATGTGTTCGTCGGCACCACAGGCAATTCCGCGACGGTGACGTACCCAGCGCCAACGGTCAGCGACAATTGCCCTGGCGCTCTGACGACGACTTGCGTTCCACCTTCTGGCTCGTCGTTTAACGTCGGTGTCACCACGGTGACCTGCTCAACCAAGGATACGGCCAACAATACTGCGTCGTGCAGTTTCCAGATCACGGTCAACAAAGTCACCGGAGCCGCCAACGATCCACTAGCGTGCACCGGTCCCGGAAATACCGTGACCGTTACACTGAACATTTCCAACAACGGCAACGTCAATCAAAACGTCCTTGATACCACCACCTTCACCAATCTGGTCGGCGTGCCCGGTTCCTGCACAACAAATGTCGGAACCTGCAATGTGACCAATTCGGGAATGACGTTTAGCGGCACGCTGTCCCCCGGACAGACTGCCACGATTTCCTACTTAACTCAGGTTGGCGATTTGGTCGTAACGGGCGCTCAGGTGTGCGCGAACAACTCCATCACGTTCAACGCAGGCCCTGCGCTGGTATTTTCCGCTTGTCGAACAGTGACCTGTCCGCCTCCCGGCCCAGGCAATTTGTTCCCGGCTAGGTCGGAAATGAGCGATCAAAAAGCGGGAAGCGTGTTGGTCTACAACGTCTATACCTCCGGCGCGACCAGCGGCAACACGCAAAACACTCGGCTCAACATCACCAACGTGCATTCGGTGTTGCCTGCGTTTGTGCATCTGTTCTTCGTTGCCGAAGGTTGTTCCATCGCTGACACCTACATTTGCCTGACGCAAAACCAAACGGCGTCTTTCCTGGCGTCGGACCTGGATCCGGGAACGACGGGCTATGTGGTCGCGTTGGCAGTGGATGAACGCGGATGTCCGCGCAATTTCAATTACCTGATTGGCGATGAGTACGTGAAGTTCACTTCCGGCCACGCCGCCAATCTGGGCGCGCAAGGATTCGCGGCAATTCCGGGTGGTTTGCCGTTGTGCGACGGCAACTCTGTGACTTCCACGATTGCGTTTGATGGAATCAGTTACAACCGCGTTCCGCGCGTGCTGGCCGCATCGAACGTCGGTGCCAGAGCCGATGGCAACGACACGTTGCTGATTCTGAATCGCATCGGCGGCAACCTGGGCATCGGAGCTTCAACGCTGGGTACACTGTTCGGACTTCTGTATGACGATGCGGAAAACTCGTTGAGTTTTTCGATTTCCGGAAGCTGCCAACTGCGTGGAAGCCTGTCGAACAACTTCCCGCGCACCGCACCGCGCTTCGAAACCTTCATTCCCGCCGGAAGAACCGGCTGGTTGAAATTCTTTAGCCAGTCGCCGACAGACATCGGCATTCTGGGAGCGCAGATCAACTTCAACGCCAACGCCGCCAGTTCCGCAGGAGCCTTTAACCAAGGCCATAACCTGCACGCGCTGACGCTGTCGGCCACCAACTCCTATATCATTCCGGTCTTCCCGCCAGGCTGTTAAGGCTTAGGAAGGCTGAAAACTCAGAAGCCGGATTCGCTTGCTCACAGAATTACCGAGCATGGCAAATCCGGCTTTTCTTTTCCCTTCATTCCGCAGGTTTCCTCGCAGAATCTTTCAGGCTATCATTCTCGCGTTTTGCGCCCTCCTATCCGAATGCTAATGCAATAAATGAATTGCCGCCGCTCCTAAAACTTTTCCCTGTTTCACTTGAGGTAGTAGTTTCATGCCATTCAAGAATTCTGTTCGGAACCTTGTGCTTGGAATCAGTCTTTGCGGATTCGCGCTGTTGGCGTTGCAACGATCAGATGCTCACGTCGAAGCCATCCAGGTTTCTTCGGTGCCGCCACCGCCAACCGCGCGCGCCGATCGGTTTGGCATCTACAATTGGAACATCAATGACGCCGCGAAACCTGCCGGCATTGACCAGCTCAATTGGGGAGCGGATTTGGTGGCCGGATTGGGCACGCGAACCATTCGTATTGCGCTGGCGACGCGAGACGATTACGAATTGGGACTTTCAGCAAATTTGGATTTGGTGCAATTGGCGCAGCATCCAGCGTATGACAAATTGCTGAAAGATTCGCGCTTTCAGACTGTGATGCTGACGACCTATTCCCGCGGAGCAATCGCCAGCAACTGGTCGGACGGATTCACGCCAACTGAATATGATGCCGAGCGCGAAGAAATTCGGCGGCTGGGTGAATACCTGCTCAATACTCCCGCTTTCAGTGGCAAATCGTTCATCATTCTGAATTGGGAAGGCGACAATGCGATGTCGCTGTGGCCGAACAAACGCACGATCTGGGACGCATACACCAGCTGGATTCGCGCTCGCGTTGAAGGCGTCAAACTGGCCAAACAGAAATTCCCTTCGTCATCCGCAAAACTGTTTTCCGGCCTGGAATTCAATCAACTGCGCAGCCCGCAAACTGGTGAGTTATGCGGCTCGACAGTCAGCGATCCGGTTCGCAACGATCCGCTACGGAATCGCTGCGTCATTGATTACGTCGCGCCTCAGGTTGAAGTGGATTATTACTCGTACTCTTCCTGGCGCAGTCTGGACGACAAGGAAACGAATCCGGCTGAGAACCTCAAGCAACGTTACAAGAACGACCTCACATTTGCCTTGTCCCTGATCAAAGCGCGGCGGCCTGAAATCGGCGAACACAACTTCATTCTGGGCGAATATGGTTTTGAGCGTGCTCGATACGGTGAATGCAACGCCGCCAATCACACCAGCGAAATGTTCGACGCGCTGGAAGGAGAGGGCGCGTTTCAGGTTTCGTATGCCGTTTTCTGGCAAATTGTGGATAACGCGCCGAACTACGGCGTTGGCGTCAGTTTGTTCGGGTTGTACAGAATCCGCGATGGAAGTTTGAGCCTGTCGCCAATCGGCGAAAACTTCCGCAAACGCCTGGCTGGCCAAGCTGCGACAAATTACACAGGCTGTCCGCAAATTCGCACTTCCCCCGAACCGGGTGTATTGAATGGTTTGGGCCAGCCCAATTTTCAGATCAACCCGGACAGTGTGATTTCGATATACGCTCAAGGCTGTTGCACGAATGTCACCACACCTTTTTCCGCCAGTGGCAATTCCGTTCATTTCGATCAAACTTCCAGACAGTTTGTGCTGCCACGTGATAACGCCGTTTCCTTTTACGAGTCACCAACCCAAATCAATTTTTCGATGCCAACTTCATTGCCTGACAATAGGCGAACCGGTTTTGGCAGAGTCTTCGTGACGGACGCGCGTGGATATGATTCCAATTCCCAAACGATTGCCATCAACTGTGATGATTGTCCCCGCCTGGCATCGTCTTGCGGAGTGCTGGAAACGAATTACCAAACACTGCAAATTGCTCCCGGCGACACTATCACCATTTCCGGCAATCAATTTTCCTCCACTGGTAATAAAGTT